>JACZSL010000007.1 GCA_022574205.1 Patescibacteria group bacterium | reverse complement strand
TTCTACTTGATTCAAACATGGCACAAATCGGCGACGCAAAAACGCTTAACTCAAACAACCAAGCAAAGGTTGGAGAGAAATACACCATTCCGGCAGGTGAGACACGTACATTCACCATTGCAGGAAATCGTGATACCGCAAACAATAACAATGATGGACAATTAGCTTCATTTTCACTTATTGCTGTAAACACGAGCGCAACCGTTTCAGGCGCACTTCCAATAACTGGTGCATTACACGTGATTAACGAATCACTTGACATTGGTTCAGCTGAGGTTGCTGTTGGTTCATCAGATCAGGATTCGAAACAAACAGAAGAAGTTGGTACTATTAATGAGCTATTTGCAGCGATTCGAATTACCAACAACTCTTCAGAGGAAGATGTTCGCGTACGTTCAATTCGATGGCAACAAACTGGTTCAGCGTCACCTAATGATATAGCTAATATAGTAACTATCGTCGACGGCGTATCATACCCAACCACTGTAAGTGGTGATTGGTATACTGCACAACTTGGTTCAGGTATTCTTATCGCTGAAGGATTCAACAAAGAATTTACCCTTCGTGGTGACATTGTTAGCGGATCAGGACGTACTGTTCAATTCGACATTGACGAAAACACTGACATTTATGTCACTGGAGAGACTTTTGGATTCGGCATAGGACCAACACAAATTGACGATGATACTGCTGGCGATGGTGCAGAAATGACCTCAGGAACACCGTTCTTTGATGGTTCTCTGTTTGATATCAGCGCTGGTTCTATCACTTCATTCTCTAAGTCAAATGCTGTCCCTGCACAAAATGTCGCAATCAACGTTCCAAGCCAACCACTTGGTGCATTTGAGGCAGACATTAAGGGGGAAGCGCTTACCATTCAAAAAATGGTATTCCACTTCCAAATGGTAGGAGGTATTGCGGGAACTGACCTAACCAACATTACACTTGTTGATGCAAATGGTTCAGTTGTCGCAGGTCCATCTGACAGTGTTGCTGTTGTAAACAACGTAGGAAAGGTAACCTTCTCAGACACGGTGACTCTTGCTGTTGGTAAAAGCATCCTTACTTTGAAGGGTAAGCTTTCAACTGCATTTGCAAACGACGACACTATTGTTGCTTCAACAACTCCATCATCTGACTGGACAGGAGTAAAGGGTGATACCACAGGAGACACCATTACACTTACTGTTGGTGTGACTACTGGTAACACCATGACGGTGAAAGCAGCGAGTGTTTCAGCGAAGATTTCAACAACACCAGCAGCGCAAAATATCGTTGGTGGAGTTACAGGAATGATTATTTCAAATCTTCAACTTGACGGAACACAGTCAGGTGAAGACGTACGATTTACTTCTATTCAACTTCGCTACACAAGTAATTCATCAGGTAATCCAACGAATTGTCGTCTATGGGATGGCAATACACAACTTACCGATAGTGGTGTAGATCCAACTACGAACGGAACAGCATACTCATTCTCACTTGATGAGAGTATAATTGTTGTAAAGGGTACTATTAAAACTCTTGCAGTGAAGTGTGATGTTACTGGTTCAGTAGCTGTAGCTTCAACATTCTCATGGGGCATTGATGCTACTGACTCTATCTCTGGTACAGGGATAGGTTCTTCTTCAATAGTTGATGCAACTAATGCAACACTTGCAGGACCAACAATGACTGTTGTTGGCGAAGGTTCACTTACTGTTGAGCTTGACTCATCAAGTCCATCATATGCACTTGTATCAGCAGGAACTTCAGACGTAATACTTTCGACTCTTAAGCTTACGGCGATTAATGAAATCATTTTCCTTAATCGAATTGCACTACAGTTGTCTAATGACGCAGCGTCAAGTTCACCAGGAGATCTCCTCATCGTAGGAATCTACAATGGTTCAGATCAAGTTGGTACTGCAGTGTTCTCAGGAACATCACGGTATGCAACAACGACGCTTACCACTGAAGTGGAGGTTCCTAAAGATGGCACAGTAATCCTTACTATTAAGGGTACGCTGTCTACTGTCGGCACAAGTCAACCGGGAACACAAGGCGCCCTTGTACAAGTTGACTTTGACGGCGATGACCCAACAGGCACACGAGGAAGAGGATTTGATTCAGGTTCGACAATCGATCACTCATCTGCAACAGATACTACTACAGCAGGTGTGCGACTCTTCCGAACAGTCCCTACTTTTACGCAGACAACGTTTACTGAAAGTAACCAAACTGCAGAATCAAATGCAGACCTACTTAGGTTCATGGTTACTGCGGACGCTGCGGGTGACTTGTTAATCAACAAGTTCACGTTGCAATTTGCAACAACTACAGCAACTATAAGTAACTTCAACATCCACGTATACCAAAACGGTTATGACAGTGGTGTTGTATCTGGGCTTGGAACTGATGGAGAAATCGTCATAACTGACATTGATCCAGATCTTCCAGCTACCGATTATGACTTTGTAGTAGATCAAAACTCTGTTGGATACATTACCGTACCTGCCGGAGCAACCCGATACTTCATTGTAAAGGGTGACGTTGATTCAATTACAAACACAACCGGTTCTGTTAAAGTGACTCTTCTAGGAGATGCAAGTTACCCAAGCCTTTCAACGCTTATGGGAACAGCAGCCTCAATTGAAGCTGACACTAACGATGACTTCATTTGGTCACCAGAGGCGACCACGACCATTACGACAAGCAATGTCGATTGGACAAATGGGTATCGTGTCTCAGGACTTTCAGCTGATGGATTCTCACAGACAGTATCTAATCAGTAATCTCATTCTAGTTTCTGTAACGTAAGGTACGTTTAAGACTCTATCGTAAGATGCAAAAAACCCGCCGTATGGCGGGTTTTTTGTTTGCACTATGTTTTATATGTTTTCTAGTTGCGGTTGTTCTATATTTAAGTACAATAGCCTGTATGTTAAAAGAACAGAAAAATAATCTCGTTATAGCAGGACTCGTTATTGCAATACTTATCGTCATTTTTATTGTCTTACCAAGTAAAACAAATGAGCAAAATAGTGATAAAAATGTTGAGGTAATTACGTTAAACGAAGAAGCAGTAACCACTACCGACGTGACTATTGATGTAGACGGAAATGCGACCATACAAGGTGGCGCAATTCAAATAGATACACAACCTCAAGATACAACAGTACAAGCTCCACGTCTCGATCGTGAAATAAGTATTCCAGATTATTTTGACAGCAATGCCTCAGAAATAATGCGTACAAAAATAGCTGACGCTATTTTGAATGTTAAGAATAGTAAAAGATCATTTGATAATTGGCTTACACTTGGAAATTTATATAACCAAATACAAGACTATGAAGGAGCACTTGAGGTGTATGAGTACATAAACATACTGTCTCCAGAAAATAATATTGGCTACACTAATGTGGGGAATATATACCACTATAATTTGCAAGATTTTGAAAAAGCAGAGACAAATTACTTACTCTCGATAACAAAAGATGTCAGTAGCGAAAATGCATATATAGAGCTACACACGCTTTATAAAAATGTATACAAAACTGATACATCTTCTGCTGTAGACATATTGCTAGAAGGGCTAGAAAACACAGACAACAACCCTGATTTGATGGTTATGCTTGCGTCTTACTGTAAAGAGAATGGAGATAAAGAGAATGCGCGTAGTTGGTACGAAGCTGCGAGAGATAGGGCGCTAAAAGATGGCAAGCAATCATTTGCCGATTTACTCCAAGAGGAAATAGACAATCTCTAGTTTTTATAATTTGTGCGGTATAATTACTTTATCGTACCGATGGGGCGATGTGTAAGGAGAAAGTACCCTCCTGCCGTCAGGTAAGTATACGGGACTTGTCCCGTTAGAAGTTACGATTACTCTCTAGAACAAATAAATGTGACTAAATGGTACAAACACAATTCAATGAAATATTTTAAAGGAATAACTTTCTAATGGGATGAAGAAACTCTTTAACCGCACATTCTTCCGCTTTGTTTTGTTGTTTGTTGTCATTCTGGCGGTGAGCTTTTTCATCATGTTCTTAACCTCCGTATACGAGGCAGAGCTTGAGGAAAAGACAAGTGATGCTCCCATTAACATAAATAATCTTTAGAACATATGGTAACCAGAGATGATCAGGGGTTTTGGAATGTAGTGTTCTCACTATTGTTTATCGCACTTGTGGTACTTAGTATGCGTTTACTTTTGTTAGAGAATGGGAGTCTCCCGAGAGAAATACCGCCATATGACCTCGTTCTAATTATGCTTGCAACATTTCGTCTGACGCGACTTTTCGTCTACGACAAAATTACACAGTTCTTTCGTGATTGGTTTTTAGTAAAGACGGTGTTCCTAGGCGAAAATGACGAGCTGGTTATCATACGACAAAACCCCGTTTCTGGGCCTCGTCGGACTATTTCAGAGCTCCTTTCGTGTCCATGGTGCATCGGCGTGTGGATGGCGCCCTTCGTCACGTTCTTTTACTTTTATACGACCTTCGCGTGGTTCATTATTCTCTTCCTCGCAATAGCCGGTGTTGCGACATTTCTACAGCTTCTTTCAAACATGATTGGATGGAAGGCTGAGCAGCTGAAACAAAAAGTCAAAAGCAGAGATTGACATTCTAAGAGGTTTTAGTAGTATAGCTTTTACAGGACTGGAGACAGTAGGAATCTGAATACAGAGTAACGCCTACTTAGGTCGTCGAAAGCACTTTTGTGTTTAGACTCCAGGCCATTAATGGCCGTTTTTTAATTTATATGGCAATTACAAAAGAGAAAAAGAAAAGTATTTCCGAAAAACTAGAAGCAATTCTAGATAAAGCAGGTTCACTTGTTTTCGTGAACTTTCACGGGCTTGCAGTGGCAGACGAAGCGACTGTTCGTAAAACACTTAAAGGAAAGCAGATTTCGTATTATGTGGCAAAAAAAACGCTTATAAAAAGGGCGCTCGAGGCAAAAAAGTATGACGGAGACATGCCAGTATTTGAGGGAGAGCTTGCGATAGTCTCCGGAGAGGACTCTGTTCTCCCAGCTAGTAGCATTTACGAATTCGTGAAGAAGCACAAGGAGAACCTTTCAATAATGGGTGGTGTGTTTGAAGGGCGTTATCAAAATGCAGCCGAAATGAGCGAGATCGCGATGATTCCGAAACTAGAGGTATTGTATGGACAAGTGGTCAACCTCATCAACTCACCAATACAAGGATTTGTGATGGCACTAGGCGCTATCGCGGATAAAAAAGAAGATTAATCATTAAAGTAACAATTAGCAACATGGCAGACGAAGAAAAAAAAGAGGAAGCAACAGAGACTAAAACTAGCAAGAGCTCTACGTCGACCTCCGAATCAACATCAACTACAAGTGAGCCAGCTACTGGTGACCAAAGCGCTACTACTACCACTAATCCACCAGCAGAAGAAAAGAAAGAAGTCGAGGCCACAGCCGAAGATGCCGAGGCAAAAGCCGAGGTAAAAATGACAGCTGATCAGAAGAAGCTCATTGACCAGATTGAAAAGATGACAGTTCTTGAACTTCACAAGCTTGTAAAAGTTATGGAGGAGAAGTTTGGTGTCAGCGCACAGGCTGTTGCCGTAGCCGCTCCAGAGGGAGGGGGCGGAGATGACGCTGTAGAGGAGCAGGATTCATTTACCGTTCATCTTACAGACGTTGGTGGTCAAAAGATTCAAGTTATCAAAGCTCTAAAAGAAATGCTTGGTCTTGGCCTTAAAGAGGCAAAAGACCTTACAGACGACGCTCCATCCTTACTAAAGGAAGGTGTAAAGAAAGCAGAAGCTGAAGAGATGAAAGCAAAGATCGAAGCAGCCGGCGGGAAAGCAGAGCTCAAATAAATTGTATATAAGAGTTTAACAAAAGATCCCTTTATGAAGGGATTTTTTGTTGTGGACCATGCATTTTTTCCAGTTTTTTGTCAATTTAGACAGCTCGCGTACATATGCTAAAATCCGTATATATGGATCCCGATAGTTATCCCTGCCTGCCGGCAGGCAGGGCGGACGCAGAATCCAAACTATGTTAGAAAGTCGAAAAATTATAATGGGTTAATATATAGGCGAAGATAACACCAATCCGCGCCCTATAACTATCGGGATGGAAATTCTAGGGAAACTATTTGGGAGCAATGCAATCATAAGGATATTGCGACTGTTTCTATTTAACCCAGGTGAAATCTTTCAGACGCATGACATCGTAAAAAGAACAAGGGTTGCAAGTGGCGTAGTGCGTATTGAAATTGGAATGATGGAACGCATTGGCCTTGTTAAAAAGAAATCTTTTTATGTCGAAGTCGAAAAAAAGAAGGGCAAGAGAAAGATTATCACCAAGAAAAAAGTACGCGGTTTTGTGCTCGACGAAACATTTGTATATCTTAAACCACTTCAGAACTTTTTTATTGAAACAGCTCCAATCGATCAAGGAGACCTACTACGTAAACTCCGCCGTGGTGGAAAATTAAAACTCGTCATAATCTCCGGGTTTTTCCTTAATGAACTAGAAAATAGAGTCGACATTTTAATTGCTGGAGACGCATTGAAACGATCGACACTTGATACAGTTATCAGGAACATCGAAGCAGAAATGGGCAAAGAACTCAAATGTGCAGTGTTTTCAACAGCTGACTTTCGCTATAGATTCGACATTCGCGACAGGCTTATCCGCGATGTTTTCGATTATCCGCATATAGTACTCCTTGATAGCCTAAATTTGACCCCATAGAGCCTTTTTCTAATCCACATGAGTCATTAAACAAAAAAGCCTCTCACGTAGTATCATTAGCATATAAAGGTCGTTGAGTCTTTATTAGACTTGTACATTAGCAGTCAAATACGTTTAGGTAGCAGTTGTTACACACGTATACATCCCTCATGTTCCTTATCTAAGGCAAACTGAGGAAATTTTAAACTATGTTACTACAAACGTGGGCCCAAGTGTTTACACAATCACTTCAGGATGTTAGCTCTGGATTTTTAGCATTTATTCCCAACGTCTTTGCCGCACTCGTCATTTTTGTTTTTGGTTGGGTTATTGGCGCGGTTCTTGGTCGTGTTGTCTCACAGATAATTAAATCGATCAAAGTTGATAATGCACTACGAGGTATCGGTGTTGAAGATGTACTCAACCGTGCCGGCTTTGCATTGGATTCAGGAAGATTCTTAGGCGGGCTTATAAAGTGGTTCGTCATAATCGTATTCTTGGTAGCCTCTCTTGAGGTGCTTGAACTAACCCAAGTTACACTCTTTCTACAGGAAGTTGTTCTTCTTTATCTTCCAAATGTCATTGCTGCAGTACTTATTCTTCTTGTTGCCGCAGTCATTGCAGAAGTTGTACAGAATGTTGTGGTTGGGTCAGCAAAAGCGGCAGAGCTAGGTTCTGCACACTTCCTTGGAAGTGTTGCCAAGTGGTCAATATGGATCTTCGCGTTGCTTGCAGCTATGAGTCAATTAAACGTTGCTTCAGCATTTGTTCAGACACTCTTTACCGGCATTGTAGTCGCTTTTTCGCTAGCAATAGGTCTCTCATTTGGTTTGGGTGGTCAGGATGCGGCAAAGAGCTACATCGACAAGGTTAAAAAGGAAGTCTTAGGCAGAGACTAAAACATATAGAAATATAAGATAAGGTCGCGTAGCTTACTGCGCGGTCTTATCTTTGTGTTGTATTACTGCATAAATTGTGCGACAGTTTTTGTTCAAGACGATAGATAGCGAATAAGTCTGTCCAAAAAAGGGTCTAACAAAGCCATTTCTCGACACATTTGACACATACTCACATACGCGTATACTAGTTACGCACGTGTTTATGAATAAAAAAACCAAAGAATTATAGGCGATTGCTACAACCAGCATATTTTTGTTGTGTGTGGCCGCCCAAAGGCGGTTTTTTTAGTTTCAACTCGTGAGAACTTTGACAATTCTAGAAATATTGTAGGTAAAATAACATTGTATTTTTTACAATGTGCAATCACACATTTTTTCTTGCGCCAAGGTGCGCAGGAAAATAGAAAAGGCGGTTTTTACATTTCCCAACAGGAAATGTAAGGGCGTATGGTGGATGCCTAGACTCTAAAAGGCGATGAAGGACGTGGCTTGGCTGCGATAATCTTCGGGGAGGTGCCTAGCAACCTTTGATCCGGAGGTATCCCAATGGGGGAACCCGACCGATTTTGTCGGTCATCCTGCTTTTAAGCAGGAGGCGCACGCGGGGAAGTGAAACATCTCAGTACCCGTAGGAATAGAGACCAATAACGAGCTTTTTAGCTTGCGGAAATTCCATTTTCCGTAAACTAAAAAGTTCAGGTATTCCCTGAGTAGCGGCGAGCGAAACGGGAGAAGCCCAAACCTCTTTATTTATAAAGGGGGGTTGTAAGGTAAAAGCTTTGTGTTTACACAAGGAGAGTTACAAAGTGTATTGTTATGTGAACGTGCTGGGAAGCGCGGCCCCAGAGGGTAATAGCCCCGTAATGAAAAATAATACACCTCTCTTGCTTTTATTCTTGAGTAGCCCAAGACACGAATAGCTTGGGTGAATCTACCGGCACTAACCGGTAAGGCTAAATACTTTTAGAGATCGATAGTGAACCAGTACCGTGAGGGAAAGGTGAAAAACAGTCCGGGAGGACAGTGAAATAGATCTGAAACCATATGCCTACAAGGAGTCAGAGCGGGCGCTTGCGTCCGTCATGGCGTGCCTATTGAAGAATGAGCCAACGAGTTTATCTATACTGCCAAGCTAAGGGGTCTTCCCCCGGAGCTTTAGGGAAACCGAGTGTTAATAGCGCGAACTTAGTAGTATGGATAAGACCCGAAACAAGGTGAGCTTACCATGGGCAGGGTGAAGTCTTTCGAAAGAAAGGCGGAGGCCCGAACCGGTTGGTCGTTCAACTCCATCGGATGACCTGTGGTAAGGAGTGAAAAGCTAATCGAACCTTGTAATAGCTGGTTCTCTCCGAAACAGCTTTAGGGTTGGCGTCGAGTGATCCTTCTGGGGGTAGAGCACTGGAAGGTGGGAATAGGGGGAAACCTCGTCCCACCTATCAAACTCCGAATACCAGAAGTTATAAACTTGGCAGTTAGACCATGGGGGCTAAGCTCCGTCGGTCGAAAGGGAAACAGCCCAGATCTCAATTTAAGGTCCCTAAATTCATACTAAGTGCACTTAAGGAGGTGAAGATTCGTTGACAATGAGGAGGTTGGCTTAGAAGCAGCCATCCTTTAACGAAAGCGTAACAGCTCACTCATCGAGAGTCTTTGCGCCGCAGATAATCGGGGCTAAGTATGGTACCGAAAATGAGGGTCGAACACATAATTCGTTATGTGCTCGGCGGTAGGAGAGCGTTCCATTCTGCTATGAAGCCGAAGGCGTAAGCCACGGTGGAGCGTATGGAAGTGAGAATGTTGGCACGAGTAACCGCAATGCGGGTGAGACCCCCGCACGCCGAAATACCGAGGTTTCCTTGGCGACGATGATCAGCCAAGGGTTAGTCGGACCTAAGCCGATGACGAAAGTTGGAGGCGATGGACATACGGTTAATATTCCGTAACTTTTAGAGTATGCGATGGGAGGACGGAGAGTTGTACCTCGAGCGTATTATTGGATTTACGTTCGTACCGTGAGAATGTTGCTTCAGGAAAATCCGGGCAGCACAAGTTCAAGCGGAGCGAAAATCTGTTTCCTTCGGGATTCGGAAATTCGAGGGAGCACGCTTCCAAGAAAAGTCTCTAAGCTCTAATACTCTAAAATCCGTACCGCAAACCGACACAGGTGGTAGGGTCGAGAAGACCAAGGCGAACAGGTGATTGCTCCTCAAGGAACTCGGCAAAACAGCGATCGTAACTTCGGAATAAGATCTGCCGAACCCTACTTGTAGGGCTCGGCCGCAGCTAAAGAATCCCTGGCGACTGTTTATCAAAAACACAGCTCCCTGCGAACTCATAAGAGGATGTATAGGGGGTGACGCCTGACCAATGCCAGAAGGTTAAACACGGAGGGTCATTTTTCTTCGGAAATATGGCTGGGCTGTGTAAGCCCTGGTGAATGTCGGCCGTAACTATAACGGTCCTAAGGTAGCGTAATTCCTTGTCTGGTAATTTCAGACGTGCACGAATGGCGTAACGACTGGGGAACTGTCTCGAGGAGCAGCCTGGTGAAAATGCAATACCGGTAAAGATGCCGGTTACCTGCAGCTAGACGAAAAGACCCCGGGAGCTTTACTACAGCTTGGTATTGAGCGCATGTTTTAACTGCGTAGTATAGATGGGAGACTTTGAAGCTTCAATTTTGGTTGAAGTGGAGTCGTCAGTGAAATACCATCCTTTTATGATGTGTGTTCTAACCTGCGTGGCAAAACCACATAGGAACAGTATCTGGCAGGTAGTTTTAGTGGGGCGCTATCCTTAACCTTGCGCCCACGGTCATATCCGGGACCAAAATTATAAATGGGGATCCTCGATGGTGACATCGAGGCAAACATTCCGCTATATGCTGGAACATCTGTGGCTAAAAGCCTGTAGTATCTCATGCTACCACATGCCTATCTGTCGGCAGACAGGTCGAATGGGTAAAAATGTATGAGTGCAGACAATCAGCAGGGAAGTCGTCCGTCAACTGACGGGTTGACCCCTCAGAGACTACACGCGGAACTCACCTCTTTGAGCCAAAGGCTCATCTGCCGTTAGGCACGAGGCGAGAAGATATAGTCCGATCTTTATGGCGACATAAAGTTCTCTCAAAAGCGAGAGAAAACTCAAACTATGAATTCGAAAGAAATTCAAAAGTACAAAGAAAAGCTCAAACTTAAAGAAATCCAACGATCAATACTAACTGGTTTACTTCTTGGAGATGGTCACTTAGAAACACAAAACAACGGTAAAACCTACCGTCTAAAAGTCGAACACTCTTTAGAGCAGGAAGATTATGTAATGTGGCTCTATAACTATTTTAAGGAGTGGGCACCTTCTGGTTTATTCTACAAAAAGCGTAAGAATGGTCAGGAAAGTGTTGGTTTTACGACGTACTCCCATGGAACATTTCGTTTCTATGGTCAGCAATTCTATAAAGGTAAAGTGAAAGTTATTCCAAAGTTGATTCACAAGTTACTTAACCCAATTGGACTTGCAGTATGGTTTATGGATGATGGCTCGAGAAAGTCTTCACTACATAAAACATACATTATCCACACACTTGGATATGCCAAACCAGAGTTAAAAAGAATCTGTGACGTACTATTGGAAAAGTTTGGACTTAAAACAAAGCTTCACGCGCAAAAAGGAAGATACTGGAGATTATACATTTTATCGGAATCTGCAAATAGATTTCGTGAGGTGATAAAACCATATGTTAAAAACGTTCCTTCGATGAAGCACAAGTTGAGTAACACAATGCCTAAAAGGTAACGGAGGAGTTTATTAAGGTCAGTTAGGCGCGAATGGAAACCGTGCCGATAGTGTAATGGCATAAACTGGCTTGATTGTAAGACGTACATGTCGAGCAAGTGCGAAAGCAGAACATAGTGATCCGATGGTTCGCTTTAGATGCGGCCAGAGCTCAACGGATAAAAGTTACCCCGGGGATAACAGGCTGGTACCGCCCAAGAGTTCATATCGACGGCGGTGTTCGGCACCTTAACGTGTTTGTTACAAACAAATCGGGGTGCCTAGCGCAGAAATGTGCTACAAAAACAAATTGGCTATATGCTGGAACTCCCAAGTTTAGCCGACTAAAAGCAAACAAAACCCAAACAGTGAATCGAAAGATTGAGCTGAGTGGTTTGAAAATTTGTTTGTTCGGGATAATCAGCAGGGAAGACTTCTACGTTTTTGAAATAATATTCAAAAATACGAAGAACCCTCAGAGACTACACGCCAATCCCCAGCCCCAGTTTTGGAAATAGAAATTTCTAATCACAAAACTGGAGCTGGGTGAAGATATAGTCCGATCCTACTGGTAACAGTAGTTAATGAGCCATTAGCGATGTCGGCTCACCTTATCCTGGGGCTGGAGAAGGTCCCAAGGGTTTGGCTGTTCGCCAATTAAAAAGGTACGCGAGCTGGGTTCAGACCGTCCTTCAGCGAAACACAGTTTCGCTTCAGGACCGTCTGAGTCCAACATAACGACAAAAATCAAGGTCTTTTCGTCTATGAAAAAGATATACCAACCAATCACGGCGGTGCTGAGATTTTTTGTAACGAAAAAGTCGAAGTAAGAAGCTAACTATATCGGTGAAATCCTTCGCTTATTGAGAAATAAGCTCAGGACAATACCGAGGGAACTGGAAGACGGCTATAAACTCCGCTTTTTAGACCCGTAGAGACTACACGTTAGCACGAGCCCCAACTAAAGTTAGAGCTTGTAAGATATAGTCCGTCCCACACAGTAATGTGTGAAAAGGAGCGTGAGACAGGTTGGTCTCTATCTGCTGTAGGCGTTGATTCTTGAGGAGATTTCTTCGTAGTACGAGAGGACCCGAAGGAACTGACCTCTGGTGTACGAGCTGTCCTGCCAAGGGCATTGCTCGGTAGCTATGTCGGGAATGGATAACTGCTGAAAGCATATAAGCGGGAAGCCAACTTCAAGATTAGGAATCGTTTGAGACCCCTAGGAGATGACTAGGTTGATAGGCCCAAGGTGTACGCACAGTGATGTGTTTAGCCAAAGGGTACTAATTCGTCGATCTTGTTGGGAAATGTGGAAATCACTTTTCAGAGTGTGAATATATTTCTAGATATATTGGAGCATATCCAAAACTTGGGAACCCAAGTTTAGGACATGCTCCAGCATTGAGTGCTGTGATCTGGTGATTCGACGCTGTTGTGGAACCACCTGTTCTTCCGCCGCCGCAAAGCTTCTGCCTGTGCGTGTCCGTACGCAGACAGGTTGGCGGATTGCGATTTGTAACCACAAGCTACGCTCGTGGACAAATCGGGAACCCACCAAAGGCGGACTGCTGTTTGCAACCAATCACTTCGTTCTTGGGTAAACAGGCCATTCGGCTCTGAGAGCCTCAGGCTCGATGAGGAGCATTCTGACCTGTTCCGTGGCAAAATTTGTACTTTTTATCAAATATTCTGTGTTGGTGATTCGACGCTGTGGAACCACCTGTTCTCATTCCGAACACAGAAGTTAAGCACAGTAGTGGCGATGATACTCTTCGGGGGAAAGTAGCTAATCGCCAACACAGAGTATTTGATACAAATTTTGCATCGGGAACACAGAAGTTAAGCACAGTAGTGGTGACCAGTAGTGGTGACCTGCCCGCCAATGCCAGAGCAACAAATATAGTTAAAGCAAATTATGATAAGAATGTCTCACACATTGTGTAGACCACATACTAAGCATTTGCGATGGCAGGCGGGTGATACTCTTCGGGGGTGAGACAGTCTGGGGGACTGTCGCAAGGCTTTGACTGATATTTTATGAGGCGAATGCCGAGGTAAAATATCGACAAGGCTGGAATAGTACCTAGTACTGTTCCAGAAGGTTGTCGGTATTTTGAAAAAATACCATACAACCTGTACTGAATCTGTAAGATTTACAGTTTCTGTAAGAAAAGTAGCTAGTCGCCAGTTTAGAGCACTCAATAAAAAAGAGCCGTGTTTTGCACGGTTTTTTTTATTTAAATTTATAACAAATTAGCTACTTTACACCAAAAATCTGCTACAATTTAGATAATGTTATCGTGGTCTGGCAAAAGACGTATGGTTTACATAGTAGGACTCGTTGTCGTTCCTGCAATAATTATTGGAACTTATTCATACATTAAACTGTATGATGGCCCAACATGCTTTGACGGCGCGAGAAATCAGGATGAATTGGGAATTGACTGTGGAGGATCGTGCCAATTTTTGTGCAAGTCTCAAGTATTAGAACCAACACTTTTATTTAGTCGCTCCTTTGAAGTGGTTCCTGGAACGTATAATGCAATTGCCTACATTGAAAATCCAAACTTTGAAGCTGGAGTAAGGAATGTTTCTTATAAATTCCGATTATTAGACAAAGAAAGCAACTTAATTGCAGAGCGGGAGGGAAGTACATTTATTACACCTGGAAATATTTCACCAATTTTTGAAAGTGCAATTAAAACTAATGGAAATATTCCAACAAGAACCTTTTTCGAATTCCAAGAAACACTTGAATGGATTAAAGTCATAGCAGGGGAAGAGAAAAACTTATCAATTGAAAATAGGATTCTAAAAAATACCGACACAACACCACGACTTGATGCTGTATTAAAAAATGATTCTGTTTTTGAAATACATGATGTCGAGATAATCTCTGTTATATTCAACGCACTCGGAAACGCAGTCGCAACGAGTAGAACATTTATTGATATTGTTCCGGAGCGGTCGGAAACGAATCTTGTATTTACATGGCCGCAACCATTCAAAATTGAACTTGAAGCGTGTGTGGTGCCTGTGCAGACGATGCTCCTCATCGACGTTTCAGGTAGCATGAATGACGACTCACTAGACCCACCGCAACCACTAACTGATGCAAAAAGCGCCGCAACAGATTTTGTTACTAGACTTTCGGAACTTGATAAAGTAGGTCTTATATCGTTTGGAACTACAGCTAAAATAAATCAATCTTTAACCTTTATACACACTTTCACTAAAGAAGCCGTTCGTTCTCTCATTATTAAACCTGAGGAAGAAACTGGCTCGACAAACACAGGAGAAGGACTACGTCTCGTAAGGCAAGAATTTGCAGCACGTGCAAGTGTTAAAACGGAGCGAAAAATCGCCATTCTTCTCACGGATGGTAAAGCCAATGCACCTGATGATCCTGGTGGAGAGGAGTATGCAATTGATCACGCAATCAAAGCAAAAAATGAAGGTATTATTCTCTATACGATAGGACTCGGAGATAATGTTAACGAAACATTTTTAAGGTCACTCGCTGATTCAGGAGAGCATTATTATCAAGCGGCTGACAGCCGTGATCTCGATGGCATTTATAGAAACATCTCAGACGCAATCTGTGAGAGGAGTCCAGCTGTGCTCGATGTTATTCCGCGCACAAACTCTACATTTATTCCACGCTAGATTTTTGTAGTCTGGACTGATATAGTTCGGACATTGTGATACGCTCTCTCACACAATTTATCGAACGTTTACAAACTTCTCCGATCGACTGGATACTTTTTGGCGCATCGCTCTTACTTGTGGCGGCAGGGCTTGTCACAATGAACTCCTTTTCAGGAGAAAACTACTTTTTCGAGCGACAACTTTTATGGTCCCTGGCAGGGATTGCTCTATTTTGGGCTTTAAGCTTTGTCGACTTTCGTTTCTTGCGCCGCACGTGGGTTATTGTGACGCTATTTATCGTAACAAGCGCTATTTTGCTTCTCGTATTTACGCTCGGCGAAATTGTAAAAGGAGCGCAAAGTCGTTTTGATTTCGGCTTTTTCTCGTTCCAACCGTCTGACCCGGCGAAACTCGTTGTCCTCCTTCTTTTAGCGAAGTATTTTTCTAGACGGCACGTTGAAATCGCCCACGTTCGACACATTTTGGTCTCTGGGGCCTATACGCTCATCATTTTCGTACTCGTCCTATTACAACCGGATTTTGGATCAGCACTCATCATCTTCATGCTATGGATTGGAATTATTCTAATATCTGGAGTTTCAAAAAAACACCTTGCCGCCATTGGCGTTATCGCCCTTTTAGCTTTTGGAGGACTATGGACTGGAGTGTTCGAAGATTACCAAAAACAACGAATACTTACGTTCATCCACCCATTGACGGATCTACAGGGAGCTGGATATAACGCGTATCAATCAACTGTTGCAGTAGGAAGTGGTGGACTCTTTGGGAAAGGGGTTGGGTTTGGTACGCAATCACGTCTAGAATTTCTTCCTGAATATGAGACAGATTTTATTTTCGCCGCGTTTGCCGAAGAATGGGGATTTGTCGGGGTATTGATCCTTTCATTGCTTTTTGCTGTTGTAATTTGGCGAATTCTTGAAAACGCGGCGAAAGGCGCTTCAAACTTTGAAATGTTATACGGAGCGGGCCTTGCCATACTTTTTATGAGTAGTTTTATCGTGCACGTTGGAATCAACGTCGGGCTCTTACCCGTGACGGGCACTACGCTACCATTTATGAGCTATGGCGGAAGTCATCTAATAACTGAATTTGTCGGGCTCGGCATTTTGATGGGAATGCTTCGCTATAAAAGGGCTGTACATAGGGACGAAATCAGATATGAGATACAAGGGGTGGTTTAGTATACCCGCAGAATTCCACCCAACTTTGCTTCGTGAAATTCTGTAGGGATACAGGAAAGTGAAACCTGCGGTTTCCCGTGGAGGAGAGCAGCGACTCGCCGGCTGGCGTGGGAGCGTTGAGAACCGTGGGTTCTTAAAATGAATATACCTCGAAGCAAGCTTCGAGGTATATTCATTGTTTGTATACTTCGACTGTTTTCTCCAACATATGTTCAAATGAAAACTCCGTAACAATCTTTTCTTTTAGTTTTGTACCAAACTTTGCACGAAGAGAGTCATCACTAACTAGAAGCCTAATCGCCACAACTAGCGCTTTACTGTCTTTGGGCTTTATAAGTATTCCTGATTTTTGGTCAGAAATTATCTCTCCAACTCCGCCGACGCTAGAAGCAATAACAGGTAGCCCCGCACACCCCGCTTCAAGTAGTACATAAGGTAACCCTTCTTTCAGCGAGGGAAGTAGAAAGATATCAAAAGCACGTAATAATGTTGCTCCTTCATGTTGAGTGGGAATGTTACCGGCAAGTAGAATGCGGTCTTTAAGGTCGTTTTTATGTATAAATTCAAGAAGTCTCGCATGCTCTTCTCCTTCACCAATAATTGTGTAGAAAAAATTAACTCCAACATTTTTTAAGATGACGCAAGCTCTAAGCGCGTGAATATACCCCTTGTTCTTGTGGAGTTCACCAATGCTTCCAAACCAGAGGGCATCTTTCTTAGGTTTTGTTTTAGATTTCTCTATTATATATGCACGCGCGAGTGCTTTTTCTTTAAAGGAGGGGGAGCGGGTGGCTATATGTATCATAGAAACTTTCTTCTCACTCACAAACGGAAACATTATAGTTTGTACACGTTCTCTGTGGGAAATAGTTATAACAATATGTGACAAGAGAGACGTTGCAATTGAGACAATATATACTACTGTTTTCCAAACAACATTTCTGTCTTCATTGAATGCCCAACCATGCGCAGTGAAAATAATTTTCTTAACTTTTGTAATTCTAGCCGCTAGTGCACCAAGCCCTCCCGCTTTCGAACTATTTAGATGAACAATGTCTGGTCGCTCTTTTTTAAAGATATCGAATAGCTCGCGTGTGGCTTCGAACTCTTGAAAAAACCCCACGTCACGCTTAAGAGAGTTGGTGCTAATAACACGTATATTTTCTTTTTTAAGCTTATCAACCAACACACCTTCACCACCACATATAACAGCTACGTCATAATGAATACTTGGTATGTTGGTAGCAAGATCATATACATATTTCTGCGCACCCCCCCAATTTGATTTAGTTATCACAAAGAGTATTTTTTTCTTTCTTTCATTCATATAATAGTGCTTATTATAACATTCGAGACGATACTGAGTGTTTGTGCGGTAACTTGCTGCATAGTAAATTTGTTGTACTATTGTGCTACGAAGGCCTCAATAAATGGCTTTAAATAATGGTAATTGCGAATAAAAAAGAACCCCTGATCCTATTTGTAGGAGATATCGTTTTCTTTATCTTAGCGCTCTGGATAACGCTACTAGTGCGCTATTTTGAGGTCCCAAGCTCAGCTCTTTTCTACAACCACCTGGTGCCGTTTTCGTTTCTTTTTGTAGTATGGGTACTCGTCTTCTTTATAGCTGGTCTATATAATAAGCACACAATTCTTTTCAAGGGGAAATTACCAAACATCATTTTAAATGCACAAATTGTCAATATTATTTTAGCTGCAACTTTTTTCTTTCTTGTTCCTATATTTGATATTGCACCAAAAACAAACCTCTTTATTTATCTATTCATCTCATTTGGACTTATCGCACTATGGAGACTTGTACTAGCCCCTAGAGTTAGCATACGAAAACGTGCACGAGCACTCATTGTTGGAAGTGGCAACGAAATGAAAGACCTCGAGTATGAGGTCAATAACAATACTCGCTATGGCCTTAAATTTGTCGACACAATAGAGCTAAGTGTTGAACCCGCAACAGATCTTGTCAATCGTATTAAAGAATCAGTTCGAGGAAATAACGTATCAGTTATTGTGCTCGACGCAAAAGATGGCCGCATCGTTCCCATTTTACCAGCACTCTACACGCTTATATTTCAGAACGTACGGTTTTTCGAGATGAGCCGAGTGTATGAAGACATCTTCGATCGTATACCTATAACCTTTGTAAAAGAGAACTGGCTTATCGATAATGTACCCCTTTCCAGTAAACTTATATACGATGTACTAAAGCGTTTGTTTGATATCATCATTTCGCTTGTCGGAGGACTTATTTCACTTATAGTTTATCCGGTTGTTTATATTTTAATAAAACTTGATGACCGCGGAAGCGTATTCTACATTTCAGAAAGAATTGGGAAGAATGGAAAACACATCAACATATATAAATTTCGTTCTATGAGCGAGAACGAAGAAGAGCATGTCACACGTGTTGGTGAGTTTTTGCGCAAGACCCGCCTCGACGAATTACCGCAGCTATGGTCTGTACTACGTGGCGACCTTTCTCTTGTTGGTCCCCGGCCAGAAATACCGGAACTTGCATCCCTCTATGAAGAGCAGATTCCGTACTATAATATCAGGCATCTTATTAAGCCTGGTTTATCGGGTTGGGCGCAAATTAATGACTACAACGCTCCAAAGAGGGCTCAGTTAGAGGTTGAAAAGACGGAGACAAAACTTTCGTATGATCTCTATTACGTTAAGAATAGGTCTCCATTGGTGGATCTTCAAATAGCGCTTAAGACAATTAAAACTTTATTATCCAGAACCGGGTTGTAAACTAGGTATAAGGAAAAAGTAGAAGTATATGGGAAAGGAAAAAGTAGTAGTGACTGGTGGAGCTGGGTTTATAGGTTCGCACATAGTCGATGCATGCATCGATAGAGGGTTTGACGTTCATATTATCGACAATCTTTCGGGAGGTAAAAAAGAGCATATCAATCCTAAAGCAAAGTTCCACAAACTGGATATTAGGAATCTAGATGATATTAAACCAATACTCAAGGGTGCGAAATATGTTTTTCACACTGCAGCATTGCCGCGTGTGCAGTATTCTATTCTAAATCCACAAGAAACTAACTGGGTTAATGTGGGAGGTACAGTAAATCTACTGATTGCCGCAAGTGAAGGAAATGTAGGTAAAGTCATTTACTCGGCATCGAGCTCTGCATACGGTGACTCTGTCAAATTACCATTGAAAGAAAATATGAGCGCTAATCCAAAGAGTCCATATGGGCTGCACAAATATATAGGAGAGCTCTATATGAAAGTTTGGAGTGAAGTATATAACCTTACGACGGTGTCACTTCGTTATTTCAATGTATATGGTCCACGATTCGATCCGGACGGGGCGTATGCACTCGTTATCGGAAAGTTTTTGAAACAGAAAAAAAATGGAGAAGCGCTTACAATCGCAGGGGACGGTACGCAGACGCGAGACTTTACACACATATCTGATGTGGTTGCGGCAAATTTGTTGGCGGCAGAATGCGTTAAGGCTTCAGGTGGTAAAGTGTTTAATATTGGATTTGGAAAACGAACAAGTGTAAACGAACTCGCAAAACTTATTGGAGGAAAGACAACAACCATTGAACCAAGATTGGAACCCCACGACACGGAGGCAGACAACAAAAAAGCCCTAAAGTGTTTTGGTTGGAGTCCTAAAATATCCCTCGAAAAAGGAATAAAAGAGCTCAAAAAGGAGTTTGGGGTATAGAGCTAGTCATTTCTTAGAAAATGGCTATACTATCTTCATATGTTGAAGATTAGGCTCGTAGCCACTCTTATCCTTATAGTCGGCATTTTAGTCGGCTCTTTTGTCTATAATTCCGAAACCAAAGAGGGGGCTCGTTTTCCTTTTAAATTTGGGTTGGACCTCTCTGGAGGAACACACCTTATATACAGAGCAGACACTTCAAGCATTGATCCGCTAGAAGTAAAAACAGCTATGGGTGCCCTTAGAGATGTTATTGAACGTCGCGTCAACCTTTTTGGTGTCGCAGAACCTATTGTACAAGTCGAACAGGGCGGGCGTTTCGCTGGAGTAATAGAAGAGCGTCTTATCGTTGAGCTTCCCGGTGTCACCGATGTCGCAGAGGCAGTAGCGCTCATTGGTCAGACTCCACTTCTTGAGTTTAAATTACTTTTAAGCGGAGATCCCACAGGAGAGCAGTCTGCTATTTATATAGACACAGGCTTGACTGGGAGCTTAGTTCGACGCGCTCAGTTAGAATTTGGTAGTGGCGGTGGAGGTTTGGCTAACGAACCCGTAGTTATTCTTAGTTTTAATAAGGAAGGAAGTGATCTGTTTAAACAATTAACAACTGATAATGTCGGCGGAATACTCGGCATTTTTCTCGATGGAGAGGTTATCTCTGCCCCTGTAATCCGAGAACCAATTGCAGGAGGAACGGCGACTATATCGGGAGGATTTACGCCAGACGAGGCACGTCTTCTCGTTCGTGATCTTAACTTTGGTGCACTACCGCTCCCTATAGAGCTTATTAGCACACAAACGATTGGTGCATCCATTGGTGAGGTAGCACTTCAAAGGGGTGTTACAGCTGGTATGTATGGTTTGCTTTTCGTTGCGCTATTTTTGCTACTCTGGTACCGACTCCCCGGACTCGTCGCTGTAGTAGCGCTCGGCATTTACATTGCGATTATGCTTTCGATTTTCAAAATAATTCCTGTGACACTCACTGCGGCTGGCATCGCTGGCTTTATTCTCACGATCGGGATGGCAGTAGATGCTAATATTCTCATATTTGAACGTATGAAGGAGGAATTGAAAATAGGGAAAGACACTCAAGAAGCAGTGAAGGATGGCTTTGCGAGAGCATGGCTTGCTATTCGCGATGGCAACATTTCGAGTATCATAACGGCAATCATTCTCTTTTGGTTTGGAACTTCTCTTGTTAAGGGGTTTGCTCTCGTTTTTGGCATCGGCATTATCGCTTCAATGCTTACTGCGATTACGGTAACACGCACATTTCTCTACGCGTTAGGCAAGTATGAAAATAAGGGCTTTGTTAAAGCCTTATTTGGTAGAGGGTTCAGCAAATAACATGGGACATCATATAAATAAATCAGGAAATTTCCAGAGCGATAAGTATCCGAAGCTTCCCGAAAACAAGTTTCTGTTGTCATTTAAGGATCCAATAGCACGAAAGGCACTGAGGATGTATGCAGAAAACTCTAATGATAAGGAATTAGCAGATGACATTTTGGAAGTACTAAAAAAGTTTGAATAATGTTTATTATCAGAAACAGAAAAATATTTTTCATACTATCGATAATTCTTGTCGTAATATCCTTGAGCGCAGTCACCGCATGGGGACTTAATTTTGGCATTGATTTTACAGGAGGTAGTATAACCGAAGTCTCATATACAGACAGACCAGACAAGGAGGAACTTGAAAAGCGATTGTCGACACTACCAATTGGTGGTTTTTCCCTACGAGCCAGCGGAGAAAATAATTATATTCTTCGTACTCGTGACCTTATTGAAGAGGAGCGTGTTGCTGTGTTTACTATACTTTCACTTGGTGGCACAGTGGCCATGGAACAAGAACGCTTTAACTCCATTGGCCCTGTTATCGGCGAGGAGTTGCGCAATAAAGCTCTCTTTGCGATTGGAACAGTGATGTTCGCCATAATACTTTTCATTGCTTTTGCATTTAGGAAAGTTTCAAAGGGTGTCAAGTCATGGAAGTATGGGCTTATCGCCATTGTTGCACTTCTACATGACATTATCATTCCAGTCGGTATGTTTGCAGTCTTGGGGAAATTTATTGGCGCTGAGGTAGATGTATTGTTTGTTATGGCCCTTCTTGCAATTTTAGGATATTCGGTTAACGACACGATCGTTGTTTTTGACCGTGTGCGAGAAAATCTTCGCAACAACGAGGAAAGAAACATACGTGAAGATTTTGAGATCACAGTTGGAAGAAGCCTCGAACAAACTTTCGCTAGGTCCATAAACACCTCAATCACAACAGCACTTGTGCTCATTACACTTTTTGTAATAGGCGCTCCGGCGACACAGTTCTTTGCCCTCACGCTTCTAGTTGGAATCATCGCTGGTACGTACTCGTCGATATTCCTTGCCACGCCACTACTGGTTGCAGTTAGCGGGTTTAAGAGGAGATAAGGTAAAACACCTCAAAACGGTTTCTTGACCTTTTTCGAGTATTAGCTATACTGTACACATCCGCAGAAGAGCGGTTTTTTGTATAGTTCATTGAAAGTTCAATATAAGACTATGTACAACCAATTTTTTAGATCCGAAACAAAAGTACTATTTTTTCTTTTGTTTCGTTTTCCAGTTAGAGTCCTAGAAATTTATTTCTAGATTCATTTTTAGAGTTTGATCCTAGCTCAGGGTGAACGCTGGCGGCGTGGATAAGGCATGCAAGTCGAACGCCCCTTCATTCGGGTCCTGCAAATGTCTCGTGGATTTAGTTCTGTGATTTTATTTGTTGGCCCTAACGAGGGGGAGTGGCAGACGAGGTAGTAACACGTAGGTACGTACCCCAAAGTCAGGAATAATGCGTCGAAAGACGTACTAATACCTGATGGTCCCGAAAGGGTAAAGATTTATCGCTTTGGGAACGGCCTGCGAAGTATCAGCTTGTTGGTAGTGTAACGGACTACCAAGGCTATGACGCTTAGGGGAGGTGAGAGCCTGGCCCCCACCGATGGGACTGAGACACGGCCCATACTCCTACGGGAGGCCGCAGTCGAGAATCTTCCGCAATGGGCGAAAGCCTGACGGAGCGACGCCGCGTGGTTGATGAAGCACTTCGGTGCGTAAAGATCTTTTCTCAAGGAAGAAGTTTATTGACGGTACTTGAGGAATAAGGGGTGCCTAAACTCGTGCCAGCAGGCGCGGTAATACGAGTGCCCCAAGCGTTACCCGGATTTACTGGGCGTAAAGGGTATGTAGGCGGTTTTGTTAGTCTTTTGTGAAAGCCTTGGGCCCAACCCAAGAATTGCGAAAGATACGGCATGACTTGAGGGTGTGAGAGGTATACGGAACTCATGGTGTAGCGGTGAAATGCGTTGATATCATGGGGAACACCAAAAGCGAAGGCAGTATGCTGGCACATTCCTGACGCTGAAATACGAAAGCGTGGGTAGCGAACGGGATTAGATACCCCGGTAGTCCACGCCGTAAACGATCCAAACTAGCTTTTTGGAGTATCGACCCTCTGAGAGGCGAAGCTAACGCGTTAAGTTTGGCGCCTGGGTAGTACGAGCGCAAGCTTAAAACTCAAAGGAATAGACGGGGACTCGCACAAGCGGTGGATCATGTGGCTTAATTCGACGATAAGCGAAGAACCTTACCAGGGTTAGAAACCTATACGACAATCTCGGGAAACCGAGACTTTCTTCGGACGGATAGGCAGGTGATGCATGGCCGTCGTCAGTTCGTGGCTTGAGCTGTTCCCTTAAGTGGGGAAACGAACGCAACCCTCGTTGTCTGTTATATGTGTCAGGCGAGACTGCTCTCTCACGAGAGAGGAAGGTGAGGATGACGCCAGGTCAGCATGTCCCTTGATATCCTGGGCTGCACACGTGATACAATGGTCGCTACAACGGGACGCTAAGCGGAGACGTGGAGCAAATCCTTATAAAAGCGGCCCCAGTTCGGATTGAGGTCTGCAACTCGACCTCATGAAGTCGGAATCGCTAGTAATCGCAGGTCAGCAACACTGCGGTGAATATGTTCTCGAGTCTTGTACTCACCGCCCGTCAAGTCAGGGAAGCCGGGGGTACCCGAAATCTCACCTAGAGTGGGCCTAAGGTAAATTCGGTAACAAGGACTAAGTCGTAACAAGGCACGGGTAGCGGAAGCTGTTCGTGGAATTTTTCCAAAATGGACTTGTTGTTTTGTCTACGGATGAAACGACTTAAAAGGCGATAGTTCGCGTAAGCGAGCGGGGCAATAGTGTTGATCCTTTCTCTACACTCGTTATCCTAGGAAGTGCGTACCTAGGCTGGCAAACGGAACAAAAGAAAGAGTGGTACATGTCACACAAACAACCACCCAGAAAGGTGGTTTTTGTTTTCCAATACATCTTGACATATATTATAATCATGCTATTGTGGCGACGGGTATGTAATTATGCTTTCAGCATCTTTCTTGCTTTGGAGAAAACAATGAATCAAATATTTTGGATGCCAGTCCTTATGTTCGCTGGTCTTTTGCTCTTTGCTTTCGGATTGGCTGGTATTTATGAGAAAGTTATATATGTCAGTTTCGCAATTTTTCTTGTTCTTGCCGGTGCAGGTTGCATCATCACCGCGTGGATTTTATTTGAGCTCGATGAAGCAAAAAAACGTGAGCCAAAATTCACATATCGTGGCATCGGGAAAGATGCAAAAAAAATCTTCTGACAAATAATCTCTGACTATTTATACCCCGGCAAGTTCGGGGTTTCTTTTATTTAAAAAAACGACATCATAAATGCCGCTTTTTCTCCAAATTTATAGCACAACAAGAACTGTACTAGCTCATATTTTTTCTCGAAGCACGTTTCCGTTTATTTCTGTCGCGTGTCGCTCTATTAGAACACGTTCTGTTGCAGACAGGCTGAGATCGCTTGCTGCGACTAAAGTCCAAATTCCTGAGCAATAACAGTGTTTTTGTCGTGTGGAATCCTTCTCCTTTTGCTTTTGAGTTACATAAACCTTCCATTTTTCACTATAACAAGTAAGGGCCAATTTAACAAACAATACCAACCTATTTTGATTATATACAGGTTTTCTGCTACCATTTCACTTACTCATGCGCGTGTAGCCAAGGCTGGGCTCGTTTTGAAAAATAAATATTTAAGTTGGTTAGCAGGGTGCGCGTGTAGCTCAGGTGGTTAGAGCGCACCCCTGATAAGGGTGAGGTCCTTGGTTCGAGTCCAAGCATGCGCACCCTGCTTGCGAGTGGATTAAATATTTATTTATAAAAACGATAGAGCGGAGAAATAGTGTATAGACACTATTTCTCTATTCGACAAAGAGTGTTTAGACACTATTTCTCTATTCGACAAAGAGTGTTTAGACACTCTTTGTCAGGTCTTTGGTTCGAGTAAAAGCTACGCACAGTGGAATCTTCAAAAATATCTCGTATTGTCATTCTTCTTACAGTTGTTGCTCTGACAACCGTTTTTGCAATACTTAATAATTCTCCTCCAGTTGAATACGAAAGTTTACCAGACTCTGGTGAAGCTACAACAACCAATTTTAGCATTGCAGACACTAGAGGATTTCTTATGTCTATTTTGCCGTCGTTTGATTTTGTTTCGAAAAAAGCTTCCACAACAGAAAAGGAAGTATCCCTCGATACGATTCGGAATGATTCCCTCGGGACTGAGTCCTCGGGACGAACGTCTGCGGAATCAGAAAAAGTCGTTGAAGAGGAAACTAAACCAAACATAGTTCAACGTGTTATAGAAAAGATCATACCTAAAAAAACCGTTGAACCACCACCACCTCAACCACCAGTAGAGCTTAGACTTGAGAAGTTTTATTATTACAACTCAACGCTTGTCGAAACAGATCCTATAAGTTTCGCGGCCAATATCGCTAATATTATAGAAGGTCATAGTGCAACAGGCACTTTGTTGTTTACGTTTGATAAAAACAATGATGGCACAGAGAGTTCTCCACTTGCAGAGCGCATAGTTTATCCCTTAATACCAAATGAAAAGGAGGTAATATTTTGGAAAAATGCGTTGTTGCCTACACCAGGTACACACAAGGCCAGCGTATGTCTTTATGTCGATGGATATTATGAAGCAGTATCATGCGAGACCTTAATATTCACTGTAATACCGCAGGAATCTGATCTTGTTGTTAGAAGCATTTCTATACTTCCAGAAAATCCAATTGCAGGAGAGTTCGTTACAGTAAGTGCTGTTGTAAAAAACAAAGGGAAAGGTAATGCAGCACACGCAGTTACAAGTTTGCGCATTGATGCGCAGAATAATGGCTCATGGGACATTGTGGCAAGTGAACTGGAACTCAACAATCTAAATGGCGGGGAAACTACAACACTTGAATGGACGAGTGTATGGCGTACTGTGAAAGGTTTTAATCGACTAGAAGTGTGTACGGATACTAATAACGAACTCATAGAAGCAGATTCACAAAATAACTGTAGGTCCTCGATATTTAATGTGAAGGCCGGCATATATACCGGTTTAGAGTCAGTCCAATTTACAATTGAAGACGGTACAGTATCACCAAGTACACTATCTGTCATTCCAGGTGGGGTCGTTATTTTTGCAAACCGAGACTTTGAATCTTATGCAATAACTGGCGACTTAGGCTCTATTTACATAGAGCCGGAAACAGAAACAAGTGCTATAGCACCTCTCTACACTGGCGTGTACACGTTTTACACTCTATATGGAATCGAGTTAGAAGGAACTGTGGTGGTTGAGTAAGAAGCTGTATAGTTATAGTTATGGATATTCTGGACTATTTTAAAGGCAAAAAAATCACTGTTATGGGGCTTGGTGTTCTTGGTAGAGGTATAGGCGACACTGCGTTTCTGGCTAAGTACGCTGCTGATATTATCGTTACTGACCTCAAAACCAAAGATGAACTCAAGGATTCTCTAAAAGATTTAGAGGCCTATCCTGATATTAAATATGTTTTGGGCGAACACCGTCTTGAAGATTTTCGAGATAGAGACATGATCTTAAAGGCCGCAGGAGTTCCACTGGATTCCCCATATGTGGCAGAAGCCCTAAAGAACAACATTCCAGTTGAAATGAGCGCAAGTTTAGTCACACAATTTTCAGAGGCAATCATTGTCGGTGTTACAGGAACTCGTGGTAAGTCAACGGTTACGCACCTCATTCACCACATATTACGGGCAGCTAAGAAAGATGTGTGCCTTGGAGGCAATGTGCGTGGTATAGGAACATTAGAACTTTTAAACAAAACCGGAAAAGGAAGCGTCATTGTGATGGAACTAGACTCGTGGCAACTACAGGGATTTGGCACTGTACATATAAGCCCCGACATCGCTGTTTTTACAACTTTTCTACCCGATCACATGGTTTACTACAAGAACTCAATGGAAGATTATTGGAACGACAAAGTAAATATTTTTAAATGGCAAACAAAGGAACAACAACTTATTATTGGAAAAAATGTTGCGAAGAGAATAAACAAAGAAAAACCTAAAAGTTCTGTAACAGTAACATCAAGTAAAAAACTACCAAAAGATTGGAATCTTAAGATTCTCGGAGAACACAACCGTGATAATGTGTCCTTGGCCATAGAAGTTGTGCGCATACTAAACATCGACGAAAATATCATTAAAGAAGCAGTAGAAGGTTTCGATGGGGTCCCCGGGAGACTACAATTTGTTAAAGAAGTGAAAGGCGTAAAAATTTACAACGACAACAGTGCGACAACTCCGGAGGCAACTATTGCGGCACTTTTGGCGCTCGGAGATGATATCGTATTGATTATGGGGGGATTTGACAAAGGGCTCGATATGAAAAGTCTAATATCAGAGATTCCAAAACACTGTAAAGCAGTTGTTTTATTTAAAGAAAACGGGACTGACAGGATTTTAGGGGACGTAAAGAAGTTAAATGGAGTAGATGTCTACGAAGAGGAGAGTCTTGTAAATTGCGTAAAGAAAGCGATAAGTATTACGGAGCTCGGAGACACCCTTTTATATAGCCCTGCTTTTGCTTCTTTTGGAAAGTATTTTAAAAATGAGTATGACAGAAATGATCAGTTTATGGCTCTAGTGAAGAAATTATGATGGATAGTTTAAAAACAGCGAAAAAAGTATATCTAATAGGTATTGGTGGAATAGGCATTTCTTCATTGGCTCGAATGCTTTTACATAACGGGGTAGAAGTGCAGGGGGTTAACGACAGTGAGAGTCCGGAAACCTTGAACGAACTTAGAAACATCGGGGTTAAGATAGATTTATACGATTGTGATAATCATGATTCTTTGCCAGTTATGCCCAGAGACACAGACTTTTTCATTTATAGCGTCGCGTGGGAGGATCGCGGGCCTAAGATGCTTGAAGCTGCGCGCTCGACGGGGAAACCGGTTCTCAATTATTTTGAAGCACTTGGCGAACTCTCTCGCACATATAAAACGATTGCAATCTCTGGAACACATGGTAAGACAACGACCACTGCAATGCTCGCATACGTTCTTAAAGAAACAAGCGTTAACCCAACAGCAGTTGTTGGAAGCCTTGTGAATTTTGGAGATGGGAAGCGCACCAATTTTCTTCCGGGAGGAGATGAGTATCTGGTTGTAGAAGCGTGTGAGTACAAACGACATTTTCAATATTTCAAGCCGCATATTTTTGTTATTACAAACATCGAACTAGACCATGTCGATTATTACAAAGACTTGCCCGACGTACAAGACGCATTTAAAACAGTTGTAGCGAACTCACACATGATTGTGTGTGACGCGGAAGACGAAACAGTCGCACCCGTGATTAAAGATGCAGAAGCAAAAGTAATAGATGTAGCTGCTTATAGAAAGTCAGTTCCAGAACTTAAAGTGATAGGCGAACACAATAAAGAAAACGCAGCTCTTGTATTAGCGGTTGCCGACATTTTAAAAGTCCAAATAAAGCAAGCGCAGGAAGCGTTGAAGAGTTTTAGTGGAACATGGAGACGTCTTGAGTATAAAGGGGAAACAAAGGAAACAAATGGGGGTGTGCATGTATACGATGACTATGCACACCATCCGACTGAGATAAAAGCGAGCATAAAAGCAATACGTGACAAACATAAAGATTCAGAGATCATAGCTATTTTCGAGCCTCACATGTATAGCCGAACGAAGGCTCTGTTGAGCGGTTTTGCGACAGCATTTGCGGATGCAGACAAAGTTATCATTGCTCCTATTTACGCCGCCAGGGAGGACAGCGACGGTGTGACGAGTGCAGAAAGTTTGTCTGCGGAGATAGGCAAGCATCATAGTGATGTTAGTTGGACAAAAACACTAAAAGAAATTCCAACCTTTCTCTCCAATGTGAAAAAAGGATCGGTCCTTCTCTTTATGGGCGCTGGCGACATTTATAAAATTGCTGATTTGGTAATTAAACAATAGTTTCGATATGGAAAATACGAAATTATACATAGTTGCGACGCCAATTGGGAATCTGGAAGATATCACGTATCGTGGTGTACGAATATTAAAAGAAGTAGATGTTATTTTGTGTGAAGACACGCGTGTAACTAGTCGACTGCTACAAAAGTACGACATTAAGACGCCAACACTTTCGTATCACGCCAAGAGTGGTATTGCAAAAGTGGAAAAGATTTTCGGACTACTCGAAGATGGACGTGACTTAGCTCTTGTGTCAGACGCCGGCACACCAACTATTTCTGACCCTGGAATGTTATTGTTAAAACAAATTCGTGAGAAATTCGGAAGCGAAGTCACCATTACTCCAATTCCTGGAGCAAGTGCACTCATAACTGCTCTATCAGTAGGTGGCATATCCTCCGCGCAGTTTGTTTTTTTAGGTTTTCTACCACACAAGAAAGGAAGAGAAACACTTATTAAAGAAATTAGTGAATCTAATCGAACAATTGTATTTTATGAATCACCTCATAGAATTTTGAAAACGCTCAATTCACTAAAAAGCGCCTTAGACGATTCCCGAGAGATCGTTGTTGCTCGAGAATTAACCAAACTATTTGAGGAGATAGTGCGAGGGTCCATAAGCGAGGTAAATGAGTATTTCACTCAAAATCAAGACAAAATTAAAGGAGAATTTGTTGTTATTGTTGGAGCTTGTTAAATTAGCTATACTATCGGAATGAAAAAGGATCTTAGTATCATCATTTTAGGACTCGTCGTTGTTATTACTCCATTTCTAGGTATTCCTACTTCATGGAAGAATGTAGTGTTTGTGGTAATAGGACTCACTATTTCGGTATTTGCATATCTTTTGCAGAAAGATATGAACAATGGCGGGTACGCTAGAGCAGAAAAGAGAACGGAGATATTTGTTGAAAATGATGTTCGTAAGAGTAATGGCTTCGTGAAAACAGAAGATGAAGAAATCCAAGACAACAACGCCACCGGCACCAAAAAAGAATAGATTAACTGCCCTTAAGGGAGTGTTGCTCGCCCTCTTTGGTCTAGTAGGAATATACTTTACATACGTCGGATTACCCGACGTTTTTCCTATTAAATACAATCAAGCTAATATTTCAAATATTGCTGAAGAAGCCTCGGTTCAAGACGAAACAGTGGTTGGCTTCGAGCCAATTCGTCTAGCGACACCAAATAGTGTGAAGGCTATATACATGACACAGTGTGTTGTTGGAACCCCTACATTTAGGGAGAAACTCGTGCGCATTGCGGAGGAAACAGAAATTAATTCAATAGTCATTGATATTAAAGACTACACAGGAAGACTTGGATTTGTTTCGGAGAATCCAGAGTTAAGAGACGCACTGTCAGAGAATTGTTATGCTCCCGACATGAAAGAGTTTATCAAGTATATTAATGAGAAAGGGATTTATGCAATCGCGCGCATTACCGTCTTCCAGGACCCAACATACACATCCAAACATCCTGAGCTTGCAGTCCAGAAAGAAAGCGACAAAAGTACTTGGAAGGATTATAAGGGCTTAAGCTTTATTGATGTTGGTGCAAAAGAGGCATGGGATTATATTATAGCCATTAGCCGTGAAGCGTATGAGATTGGGTTTGACGAGTTAAACTACGATTATATCCGCTTCCCATCAGATGGCCCTATGCGTGACATTTATTTTCCATTTAGTGAAGAGCGCATTACAAGTAACCCTGATACTGGGAAGGCAGAGATACTAGAAGAATTTTTTGCATATCTAAATGACGGGCTCAAGGACCTCGGCGTTGTGACTTCCGCAGATCTTTTTGGCATGGTGACGACAAACAGTGATGATTTGAATATTGGCCAACAGCTTGAGCGTGCGCTTCCTTACTTTGACTATATCGCCCCTATGATTTACCCGTCACACTATCCGAGCGGTTTCAATGGTTGGGCAAATCCAAACGAGCATATTTATGATGTTATTGCCTTCACCATGGCAAGAGGTATTGAGCGCGTTACTTCTACAAGTACTACTGTAAAGACTCATAAAAACAGTGAACCACTCTCAACAACCACCTCACCGCTTCTTTATGAGAAAAAAGCATATCCAGCAACAAAGTTTCGTCCATGGCTTCAAGACTTTGATTATGGCGGAAATTATGGCGAAGAAGAGGTACGAGCGCAGATTCAGGCGATCTATGACGTGGGGCTAAACTCATGGATGCTTTGGGATCCTTCAAATATCTATACTGTTGGGGCACTAGAGGAGGCTGCCACAACTTCTGACTCCACTTATGAATAAGAATTTTTCTCGACAGTAACATTTAAATAAACGCAAAACATGTGAATTACGAGTATTGCGTACTAAGCAGGACTTTGCTATTGCAAAGTTTGTATTTGAGAGGAGAGGCGTATGAAGAGAAAGCTCATCATAACAATCAAAAGGAGGTGATCAAACCTAGTCGTCCGCAGTCTGAACGGTACTCAGACAAAGCTATTTTAGATGCTGGGAGGATTTAAACCGCATTTCTTTACTCTTCTTTTAACTTTCACTTGGAGAAAGGGCTCGCACTTAGCACGCGAGCCCTTTTTTTCATATTTACGATATACTAAGTACATATATGAATCCAGAGCAAATCACATATTTTGCAGAGACTGACGCGCGGAATAAAAAGAGAAAGTTTGGTATTAAAGCACCGGATCGTGCAAAGCACGTCTATATAATCGGAAAGACAGGCATGGGTAAGAGTACTCTTATAGAAAATATGCTTGTTCAAGATATCAAAAACGGTGAAGGGCTTGCTCTTATCGACCCTCACGGTGCAAGCGCAGAAAAGATTCTCGACTATATTCCAGATGAACGCATAGAAGATGTTTTGTACTTTGCCCCATTTGATCTAGAACACCCCATCTCCTTCAACGTGATGGAAGATGTTGGATATGACAAGAGACATTTAGTTGTAAGCGGGCTTATGAGCGCATTCCGCAAGGTGTGGGTGGATGCGTGGAGTGCCAGAATGGAATATATTCTCACGAATACACTTCTTGCACTCCTTGAATATCCTGACGCAACAATGCTCGGAGTAAACAAAATGTATGTCGATAAAGTATTCAGAAAAAAAGTTGTAGAAAATGTCAAAGACCCACTCGTAAAAGCTTTTTGGGAAGGGGAATTTGCGATGTATACAGACCGCTATACGCAAGAAGCTACGCCAGCAATCCAAAATAAAATAGGACAATTCACTGGGAACCCATTGATTAGAAATATTATTGGCCAACCAAAATCCACATTTGATTTTCGTAAGATGATAGATGAGCGAAAAATCATCATTATAAATCTCTCGAAAGGGCGAGTTGGTGAAGTCAATGCAAACCTACTCGGTAGTATGATCATAACCAAGATCTACCTTGCGGCAATGAGTAGAGCCGATGTTTCCGAAGCGGAAATGAATAAACTTCCAAACTTTTATTTCTACGTAGATGAATTTCAATCATTTGCCAATGAATCATTTGCGGACATTCTTTCTGAGAGCAGAAAATACAAGCTTAATCTAACCATTGCGCACCAGTACATAGAGCAAATGTCAGATGAGGTACGTGCGGCAGTGTTCGGCAACGTTGGTACCATAGTGACGTTTCGCGTCGGTGCGTACGACGCAGAAGTACTGGAGAAAGAGTTTTCACCAACATTTTATGCAGAAGATCTCGTGAACCTTGGCTTTACGCAGATCTATCTTAAATTAATGATCGACGGTGTTGCTTCAAGACCATTTTCTGCAACTACATTACCGCCAATAGAGCCGCCACCAATCTCTAATAAGGATAAAGTAATCCTCTCATCTCGGAGAAAATATTCTCATCCGCGCGCTGGCGTTGAAGCAGAAATAAGTAAGCTTCATGTTATAGAAAAACCAGCGCCAAAAAAGAAAGAGGCTCATGGTGGTGAAAGACACCAACAACACCAAGGAGGTGCTCCGCACACGACAGATCACCGTAAAGACAATCGACCGGGAAGTGGTGAGCGTTCAAGAGATCAACATAGGCCACAAATGGAAATTTCTAGACATAAGGAACAACTACACCAGATAGCAAAAGGAATAAAGACAAAACGACATGAGACTGAAAACCATGTACGTAAGGATCCTTCCGCGCTAAAGAATGCTCTGGCATACGCGCTTAAAAGTGCACCGGAGGCAAGCGGAGACGCAAAACCAAAACCTCGGGAAGAAGAGAAGTCCACCAAAGAATCAGTTAGTTCTTCAGAATCCAAAAAAGAATCCGCCGAAGCAGGTGCTGTGGCGGACAAGAATACAAAAGTAGGCGAAGTACCGGAATCAGTGCTTCGCGACATGCTTGATGTAAAAAATGATAAGTAGACCGCGCCGCACCAATAACATTTACATACAACTCATTGTTGCGACGGTTTTATTTTTCTCTGCTGGAACCGCATATGCAAATTTGGTTATTACAGAAATCATGTATGACCTTGAAGGTAGTGATACAAAACGTGAGTGGATTGAGGTATACAACGACGGAGGATCTAGCATAAACATAGCCGATTGGCGTTTCAATGATGGGGCTAATCACAAATTTAATGCTCCTCCAGAAAATGGCGGGCAAGGTTCTCTGACAATTAATGGAGGTATTTATGCGATTTTCGCCAGCGATGCAACCATATTCTTAAGTGAGCACAATTCGTTTTCTGGTACGGTGATCGATACAGTAATGAGCTTAAATAACACCACCGACACCCTTTCACTAATAGACGAGACAGGCTTTGAAGTCGTAAGCGTTACATACACTAGCGGAGTAGGTGCAACCGGAGACGGCAACTCACTTCAGTTAGTGGGAGGTGTGTGGATAGCCAGCATACCGACTGTGGGAAGTGGTAGTTTGTCTTTAGGTGGCATGGAAGAGGAAGAAAGCGTAGAAGAAAGCAACTCATCAACACAAACATCAAGTGGAAGTGTTGCACCAATTACTACCCCAAAAATTACTGCAATAGCGCCGAATGACAGAACGGTAATTTCTGGGGCAGCAAGTGAGTATAGAGCTACCGCTTTTGGAACAAAGAACAAACCACTCGCAAACGCCAGATACGTATGGAATTTTGGGAACGGTGTAACAAAAGAGGGTCAGTCAGTACTTCATACTTACAGCCACCCTGGTGAATACGTACTGATCTTAAACGTATCGTCTGATAAGCTCAGCTCTTCCGACAGAGCACTCATAACTGTCGTAGAAGGAGACATTTTAATTTCTCGCGTAGGTGAAGGAATTATTGAACTACAAAACAGAGAGAATGTTGAACTTAATCTTTCATGGTGGCAATTGAAGTTTGGAGAGGACATTTTTATGTTACCGCGTGACACTATCATACTTTCCGGAAAGAAACTTATATTTGCAAAGTCTGTGACGAATCTTATGACAAATAGTAAAAGTGACGTTAGTCTGCTGTACCCAAACGGAATCGTTGCGCACACGTATGGCGATGACAATCCATTTATTCCACAAGTTTCAAGCGTTCCTAACAGAAACCTGAAAGCAAGTTCAATCGTTATAAAATCCGTTACAGTAGCACCCCTTGCACCTCAAGAAGAAAATAGGGAAGTGGTAAATAACTTGGAAGCGTCTGTTTTAGAGAGCCTACAAAACAGCGAATCAAGCAAGGGAGAACTCTTCGTATGGCTCCTCGGACTTGTTGTTCTAATAGGAGTTGCTATAGCTGGCGTAGTTCTTGGGCGGGACAAGAATGCCGCAGACGATATAGAGATTCTTGATTAAATTGGCACAAAAACATATCATTCGTTCATGACTAAAAATAATAAGAAAATTATTATTGTAACCGGCGGGGCTGGCTTTATAGGCTCACACCTATGTGAAGCCCTAGTTAAGGATCCCGAAAATACAGTGATCTCTCTAGATAATTACTTTACAGGCTCAAAGGATAATCATATAAAGGGAGTTGAATATCGAGAAGGACACACAAAAGATATAGAAAAATATATTAAAGAAAATCCTGACATCATATATCACTTAGGTGAGTACTCACGAGTTGAGAAGAGCTTCGAAGAACCCGACACTGTGTGGGATTTAAATACAGCTGGAACGTTTGGGGTTCTTGAATTTTGCCGAAAGAGAGGTTGTAAACTTGTATATGCTGGAAGTTCAACAAAATTTGGAGACAAAGGTCTTGGAATCAGTCAAAGCCCATATTCATGGGCCAAAGCTGCTAACACAGAGCTTATAAAAAACTATGGAAAATGGTTTGCAATGCCATATGCCATTACTTATTTTTATAACGTGTATGGTCCAAGAGAGAGATCAGGGGCATACGGCACTGTTATAGAAATTTTCCGTCAACAATATCTAGACGGTAAATCGATCACAGTAGTATCTCCAGGTACACAAAAAAGAAACTTTACGCATGTAAAAGACATCATCAACGGCCTTCTGTTGGTAGGAGAAAAAGGGGATGGTGATGAGTTTGGTTTGGGGGACAAACGTAGTTATAGCATCCTCGAAATAGCAAAAATGTTTGGTGGTGAAATTAATATGCTACCTGAAAGAGAAGGCAATCGTAGAGAATCCGGAATAGATACTTCTAAAGTCGAGGCACTTGGGTGGAGTATCGAACATAGTGTTGTAGACTATATTAAAAACATAAGTTCTTAATGAAAAAAGTTCTAATATTTTCACTCGCATATTATCCAAAACACGTCGGTGGCGCAGAAGTTGCGATAAAAGAAATTACAGATCGTATCGATGAAAGAGACATAGAGTTTCACATGGTGACGCTTAGGTTTGATTCGACACTACCGAAAGTAGAAAAAGTAGGGAATGTTCTGGTGCACCGCATTGGGTTCACCACAAAAAACCCGCAAATGGCAGACTTGAGATCCTTTCCACTTCACCTAAACAAAATATTATTTCAATTTTTGGCAGCATGGAAAGCATCAAGATTACATAAAAAGTATAAGTATGATGCGGTCTGGGCGATGATGGCTCACTCATGCGGTGTCCCCGCAGGGATTTTTAAAACATTTAACACAAACATTCCATATATTTTGACGTTACAAGAAGGTGACCCACCAGAGTATATAGAGCGAAAAATGGCTCTAATAAAGCCTCTTTTCAGACGCGGATTCACAAAAGCGGACATAATACAAACCATATCTACCTTTCTCTCAAAGTGGGCGCGTGACATGGAATTTAACGGTCCCATTGAAATAATTCCAAACGCAGTCAACACATCACACTTTTCGCAGAATTATAGTGAGGAGGACATAAAAACCGTAAAGAGCGAGATTGGAAAAAAAGAAAAAGATGTATACATTGTTACAACTTCACGACTCGTGCATAAAAATGCCGTGGACGATGTTATTTCTGCGTTGCCAAAGCTTCCAAAAAATGTAAAGTTTCTTATTTTTGGAACGGGACCGGATGAAAAAACGCTACGCGCTCTAGCAAAAAAAGAAGAAGTGGAAAAGCGCGTGATCTTTTACGGACAAATCGATCGTAATGTTATGCCAAAATATTTAAAGGCCTGTGATATTTTTATACGACCCTCGCGCTCAGAGGGGATGGGAATTTCATTTGTTGAAGCGTTTGCCGCGGAGCTTCCGGTTATTGCAACGCAGGAGGGAGGTATCAGCGACTTCTTGTTTGACGAAAAAAGAAATCCAGATAAGGAGGCTACAGGTTGGGCGGTCGACAAAGATTCACCAGAACAGATTAGAGATGCGGTGCAAGACATAATTGATCATCCAGAAAATGTTGCTAAAGTTATAAAAAACGCAAAAGAACTCGCATTTTCAAAATATGACTGGAACATAATTGCGAAAGACATGAAAACCAAGGTGTTTAATAAAGTGTTTAAATAGAGTACCATTTGACCATGAAAGTATTGATTGCGACTGGGATTTATCCGCCCCAGATAGGCGGACCCGCGACATATACAAAGCTACTTGAGGCTGAGCTCCCAAAGCACGACATAGAGGTAAATGTCGTAAGTTTTGGTAATGTGCTGCATTTACACAAGGGCGTAAGTCACATCGTCTACTTTTTTCAAGTTTTGGCTAAAAGTTTTAAAGTAGATGTTGTATACGCGCTCGATCCAGTGAGTGTTGGCCTGCCGGCTTACGTTGCTTCGCTTATTTCCAGAAGACGATTTATAGTTCGTATTGTAGGAGACTATGCGTGGGAGCAAGGGACCACTAGATTTGGTGTCACAGAGTCGCTCGATGTATTTTCCAAAGAACGTTCCAAGTATCCTTTTTTTGTACAGATTCTTAAGAAAATTCAGATTTTTGTCGCAAATCACGCAGAAAAGATTATCGTACCAAGTAAATATTTTAGAGGGATAATTAGCAATTGGGGAATTAACAATAAAAATATATACGTTATTTACAATGGCGTAAATCCAAATTGCGGCAGTGGTAGCAAAGAAGCCTTGAGGGAATTGTTGCAATGTCATGGAGAACTTGTGATAAGCGCAGGACGTTTAATTCCTATAAAAAATTACCCAGCTTTGATTAGCGCAATTTCAGCTGCAAGAAAAAAACTCCCTCAAATTAAACTTGTGATAATTGGAGAGGGTCCGGAGCAGAAAAACATAGAAGAGTGTATTAGGAAAGAAAAAGCAGACGACTACATCACTCTTACCGGAGCACTTGCTCAAGACGTGCTATTTCAGTACATGCGTGCGTCCGATCTATTTGTATTAAATTCCATACATGAAACATTTCCACATGTAATTCTTGAAGCTATGGCAGCTGGTACTCCAGTCGTTGCTACCATGACTGGCGGTATTCCAGAGATTATTGAGAATAAGAAAAATGGCCTTCTGGTTCCAGTTGGCGACGTGGAGAAATTACGAAAAACAATAATAGAAGTTCTTACAACAAGATCTTTGAGTGCACGACTAGCGAGTGGTGGTAAAGAAAGGATCTCTCACTTTACAGAGAAAAAACTGATTGAAAAAACAATAAAAATACTAAAAAATACTTAAGAGACCTGTCCCGTTAGTAATTACGATTACTCTGTAAAACAAAGAAATGTGAATAGACGACACAAACACAATTTAATGAAATATTTTAAAAGAATAATTGTCTAATGGGATGAAAGTTTTAAGCATAGGTTCCGACGGGAAGCTGTTTTCAAGAGGAAGCGCGGTACGGAGCCGTATAATCGAGTATGGTAAATGCGTGGAGGAACTTCACGTCGTTGTGTTTACATTAAAGATACTTAAACTCCGTGAAGAGCAAATAAGTAAAAATGTCTGGCTTTACCCAACAAATTCTTTATCACGCTTTTTATATATTGGAAGCGCAATCCGTGTTGGTAAAAGATTGTTTAATATCGGCGCACTAAACGAGAAAGACACATTAATAACATCTCAAGATCCATTTGAATCGGGTCTTGTAGCAGTGAGGTTGTCGCAGCAATGGCGTGTACCATTCCAAATTCAAATTCATACTGATTTTTTAAATCCTTATTTTACTCGCGGATCACTTTTAAATAAGATTCGTGTCCTTATCGCAGAAATGGTATTACCACACGCTAATTGTGTACGTGTTGTTTCAAAGCGTATCGCAACTTCCGTCAATAAACGGTATACATTGAAATCAACACCAAAAATACTCCCCATATACGAAGAGAAAAAGAAAGTTGGAGGTGGAATGGACTTGAAGAAAGAATACCCAATGTTTGATTTTATTGTTCTTATGAACTCACGCCTTGAGCGCGAGAAAAACATTCCACTAGCCTTCTCTTCCTTGAAAATTGCACTCGAGAAAAACTCTAAGATCGGACTTATCATAGCCGGCAGTGGTAGAGAAAAAGAGTCTTTAAAAAAGCGGGTTATGGAGCTTGGACTACGGGACAATGTTGTGTTTATCGGTTGGCAGGAAAATGTTGCTTCGCTTTATAAAAGCGCTGATCTATACCTACACACAGGCAGGTATGAAGGATACGGACTTACGTTTATTGAGGCGGCACTAGAGCATTGCCCCATTCTTTCTACGCAAATTGGTATTATTGGAGACGTGCTAGACACAAATTACGTACTAACTTGCGCACAGGAGGATCCCAAGTGTTTTGGAGATCAAATAATACGTGCTTACGAACATCCCGAAACACAAAAAAATAATGCCGAGCAGGCTGAAAAAGCAGCTCGTGAGCATCTTCCAAAAGATAAGGAAACATATCTGGAAGAATATGGCACACTTTGGAGAGAGTGCTCTAAAGGATAGAACCTAATTCTTCAATGGTTAGTCTTTGAAAAGTGCTGATAATATGCGAAACTTCAGTGTATTATATTTAGTTTAAAATCAAGAGTAATAAATATGACAGTAGGTTTTATCGGACAAGGATACATTGGAAAGAACTATGCTAACGATTTTGAAGATCGTGGGTACGATGTTTTACGATATTCACTTGAGGAGGAACATAAAAACAACAAGAATGGTATCAAAGATTGTGATGTTGTCTTTATTGCAGTACCAACACCATCAACCCCAAAAGGTTTCGATGATTCGATAGTACGAAGTGCGGTAAAGCTTGTAGGTAAAGGTAAGACTGCGGTTATAAAATCAACCATGGTTGTTGGTACCACAGAATCGATACAAAAAGAAAATCCAGACGTATTTGTCATGCATTCACCCGAGTTTCTTACAGAAGCTAGGGCTCCCCAGGACGCCGCGGCGCCAAACAGGAATATTATAGGCATTCCAAAAGATACGAAAGAGTATAAAAAGAAAGCACAAGAAGTATTGGACATCTTACCAAAAGCTCCATATGAGACCATTGTTACAGCAAAAGAAGCCGAGTTTATAAAGTATGCAGGGAACAATTGGTTCTATTTTAAGGTTGTTTTTGTAAACATGCTCTTTGATCTTGCGCAGAAGCATGGAATAGACTGGGAAGTGATCAAAAATGGCATGGCAGCAGACCCACGTATTGGATCAAGTCATCTACAAATACTTCATTCGTCAGGCAAGAAAGCTAGAGAAGACGATCTAGGTTTTAATGACTTTCATCTTGAGCCTAGACACAAAGGTGGTCGCGGAGCAGGAGGACATTGTTTTATTAAAGACTTTGCCGCTTTTGAAGAAATGTATAAAAAGTATGTCGGTGACGATGAACTAGGACAATCTGTGCTAGAAGCCCTTCGCAAGAAAAACAACGACCTACTAAAATCTACAGGCAAAGACCTCGACATCCTAGAGGGTGTCTATGGTAAAGACGTATAAGCAGGGGAATGTAAATAGTATGGAAAAGAAAAATCCATATAAAGCAGAACGACATCAAAAAGGATGGGGGTATGAAGACTGGATTTCTAATAACGCAAAGTATTGCGGGAAATTATTACTTTTTAAAAAAGGTAAAAAATGTAGCTGGCATTTCCACAAAATAAAGGACGAAACATTTTATTTGCAGTCTGGAAAGTTGATTGTTAGAAGTGGTTATGATAAAGACATCACCAAATGCAATGAAGTTATTCTATCCACAGGAGATTGTTTTTATGTGCCAACAACATTAATTCATCAAATGGAGGCGCTAGAAGACTCAGAACTTTTTGAATTCTCCACCCAACACTTTGAAGAGGACTCGTATCGAGTTACCAGAGGTGATTAATAGACATTTATTGCAAATTAGAATTTGTATACACTTGGGGGGTTGTACGGCAAAGCCATCTAGAGTTTTTAGCTTGCGTTGCGCATGGAGCTCGATTCTTTGCTACAATATAAAACATGAATAGGGGATTTTCATCAGTAATCGCTATAATAATAGCCGTAATCGTGATTGTAGGCGGTGGTATTTTTGTGTCGCAAAGAAATGGCGATATTAGAGAGGAAGTAGATAGTGAGCCTACGGTAGAGATAATTCCAACATCCGAAGAGACAACAGAGTCGGGCTCAATGGAGGACGGTGATGACGTTAAAAGTGAAGTCACTTCAACGCCCCCTCCCACTGTTTCAACCGACGTCATGGAATCCGAAGGAGAAGCGATGACAGATGAGGTTGTGGAAGAGCCCTTCAACGCGACTCAGGACGATTCTGTGGAATTGCCTGAAGTTAGTGCAACTCCACCCACAGAAGAAGTTGAGGAAGTGGTAGTGGTTGCGCCAGAATCCCGAGCTGAGACCGCATACGTTATAAACGAGTTTGACGGAACTATTTCAGTTATTGATGTAGCCACAGAGATTGTGACGGAAACTGTAAAGATCGTTACAGGAGGTGTTGGTACTTCAGCTCTTGATTCGATTATAGTTTCGCCGAATAAAGAACACCTTTATGTGACAGACCGGAGAACAAATAAGGTTATCGTGGTTAAAGTTAGTGATTTGAGTGTTGTAACAGAAATCAATGTAGGAAATACACCGCATGGACTTACTACAACACCAAGTGGACATAAACTCTATGTCGCGAATTTCGATTCAAATACGGTTTCCGTTATAGATACAGAAACTAATACAGTCGCGAGTACGATTGGAGTGGATCGTAAGCCTAGTGATGTGACTGCTTCGCCAGATGGAACAAAAATATATGTAACTCACAGGGATGAGCTAGGAATCGCAAATAAGAAACGAATACTAATTATTAATGTTGGAGACGATACTATAACAGAAAATATAGACCTTCTCGCTCCGAGCCGTTCTCGAGTTACAGTATTTACTCCAGATGGAACAAAAGCTTTTGTTTCTATACAAGGCTCTAATGTTGTTGGGGTCATAAACACATCCTTAGAAAAACTTATTCGTACGATACAAGGAATGACAAATGTTGATCAAATGATAGTTTCCAGTGATGGATCAATGGTTTATGTTGTATCAGCCACAGATCTAATAAATACTATCCTAGAATCAAAAATATATATAATTAACGTTCAAACTGAACAACTAGCGCGGCAGTTGTCTGGTTTCAAAGCTCCACGCGGTATTTCATTAACTACAGATAATTCAAAACTGTATGTGACAGAATACCAAAATGATGAGATAAGGATATTTGATCTAAACGAAGATAAAGTGGTAAAAACAATCTCCATAGGAGATATGCCAACCGACATTGTCATAATCCCAGGCTCGTAACATTAAAGTTCTCGCAAAGTAGTATATAGTGATAATGAAACTACTTCTTGTCACACAAAAAGTTGATATAGATGACCCTATTTTGGGTTTCTTTCACCGTTGGATAGAGGAATTTGCAAAACAATGTGAAAAAGTGACGGTAATAACTCTGTTTGAAGGCAAGCACAATTTGCCGGAGAATGTAAAAGTTCTTTCGCTTGGTAAAGAAAGTGGAGCACCACGCCTGAAATACGTATCACGTTTTTTCACGTACACTTGGCGCGAGCGCAATAA
>JACZSL010000017.1 GCA_022574205.1 Patescibacteria group bacterium | reverse complement strand
AGCAATACACGTCGCGTCGAACGGGCAATTCGTGTAACGTATTAGCGTATGGCTAAGAACACTACCGCAAAAAAGAGAATCTCACAGCTCCGTAGTCTTATTGATCATCATAGACGAGCGTATCACACACATGACAAACCAGAGATTTCTGATGAGGCATATGATTCACTCTTGTATGAATTAGTTTCGCTCGAAACGGCGCATCCTAAATTAAAAATTTCTGGAAGTACAAGCGAGCGTGTGGGCGCAAAACCACTTGAATCGTTCAAAAAAGTGACCCACTCTGTGCGCCAATGGTCACTCGATAATGTGTTTAACATAAAGGAGCTTTATAAGTGGGAAGAAAAAATACGAAGGATTTTAGAAAAAGAAGATAGTAATATTGCTAAAACAATTGAATATTGTGCAGAACTTAAGATTGATGGTTTTAAGGTTGTTCTTACGTACGAGAATGGAATTTTAGCGCAAGGGGCTACCCGCGGCGACGGTGTCACAGGGGAGGACGTTACACAAAATATACGGGCAATTCGAAGTATTCCACTTAAGCTTTCCAAAAAAATAAACATTATTGTTGGTGGAGAAGTTTGGCTTGGAAAGACAGAGTTTGCACGTATTAATAAAGAGCGAGAGAAGAGAGGGGGACCACTTTTTGCAAATCCGCGAAACGCTGCAGCCGGAACGATTCGACAACTTGACTCCAACGTAGTTCTACGCCGAAAACTCGACACATTCATGTACGACATTAACTCCTTATCGTCTGGCGACGACACAGTTAGCGTACCTGATAGCCAAAAAGGCGAACTCGAACTTTTGAAAAAATTAGGGTTTCGTGTTGAGGAGCATTTTTTTGTTTTGAACAACCTCTCCAGTATAGAGGAATTTTACGAGAGGTGGACACTCAAAAAGGACAAAACAGATTTTGGCGTCGATGGCGTAGTTATAAAAGTAAATAATATATCCAAGCAGCAGATATTAGGGCACACAGGAAAATCACCACGTTTCGCTACGGCCTTCAAGTTTCCAGCCCTTCAGGTAACAACAAAGCTACTCAACATTGTGCTTCAAGTTGGTAGGACTGGAGTACTCACTCCAGTGGCGATCCTTGAACCTGTGGTTGTTGACGGCTCAACCGTATCGCGTGCCACTCTCCACAACGAAGACGAAATTAAACGTCTTGATGTTCGGGTTGGAGATACAATAATTTTACAGAAAGCAGGAGATGTTATTCCTGACATAGTCGAAGTTGTAAAAGACCTTCGCACAGGAAAGGAAAAGAAGTATGTTTTTCCTAAAAAAGTACAAGTGTGCGGTGGGAATGGTCGTATAGAACGGATTCCTGGTCAAGCTGCACACCGATGTGTTAGTCGGGATTCATTTGAACAACAAAAGCAAAAGTTATATTACTTTGTCTCTAAAAAAGCACTTAACATTGATGGTCTTGGTCCCAGGATTATTGATATGCTTTTTGAAAACAACTTAATCAACACGTACGATGACATCTTTACCCTAAAATCGGGAGACTTCAGCGGTCTAGCTGGTTTCAAGGAAAAATCTGTACAAAATATATTAAGAGCAATCAAAGAGGCAAAACATACAACACTCCCACATTTTTTGACCGCACTTTCCATTGATCAGGTTGGCGAAGAGACGGCGCATGATCTTGCGGAACACTTTAAAAATTTCGACAGTGTGGAAAGTGCGACAAAGGAAGAGTTGGAAAAAATTGAAGGAGTTGGGGAAGTTGTAGGCAACTCCATCTACAATTGGTTTCGTAACAGGGAAAATAAAAAACTTGTTAAACGACTGCTGAAACACGTGAATCTCAAAGAAACCAAAGTTCACAAAGGAAAACTAGACGGTAAAATTTTTGTACTTACTGGTACGCTTCAGGAAGTTGGTCGAAGCGAAGCTAAAGATCTCATACGAAAATGTGGCGGAGTGATATCATCATCTGTATCAAAAAAGACAAACTACGTTGTTCTCGGGGAAAACCCCGGGACAAAATTAGGTGATGCTACTAGACTTGGAATAACTATACTCAACGAAAAGGCATTTGCAAAAATGCTCACAAATCAGTAGTCTTAATAAATATGATTAGTAAGGACGATCTTAAAAAATTGGCCCAGTTGAGCCGTCTTCGTTTGGATGCAAAGGAAGAAGAAGCACTTATTCGCGACTTCGAGTCTATTATTGGCTATATTTCTGATATTCAGGAAGTTGTAGTTGATGAGCCTACCCCAGAGGAGGGTGTGCTTCGAAATGTTATGCGAGAAGATGGTGAGCCACATAAAAGAAGTCAGTATACCGATGTTTTAACGAAAGCTTTCCAAAAACGAGAGAATAATTATCTAAAAGTAAAAAAGATTCTAAATCAAAAATAAAATGTCCAACAACTTCGACAAAATGACCGTAAAAGATATGAGAAAAGGACTCAATGCTGGAGATTTTAGTAGTGTAGAACTTACAGAACATTTTCTAAAAAATGCGAAAAACAATAAAAATTTAAATGCATATTTGGAAATTTTTGATGATGCAGTGGAACATGCAAAAGCTGCAGACGTGCAAATAAAAGGCGGAAAAGCCATGAGTCTCACAGGTATACCAATTGCCCTGAAAGACAATATTTTAATTAAGGGAAAAACGGCAAGTGCCGGATCAAAGATACTTGAAAATTATACGGCAACATACGATGCGTTTGTCGTAGAAAAATTAAAAGACCAAGGAGCGGTGCTCATCGGCCGAACGAACATGGATGAATTTGCCATGGGGAGTTCAACTGAAAATTCTGCTTTTGCCATAACTCGTAATCCATACGACAAAACTCGTGTCCCTGGCGGCTCAAGCGGAGGCAGTACTGCGGCCGTGGCGTCAAATAGTGCAGCACTAGCTCTTGGTTCTGACACCGCGGGCTCTATTCGCCAACCAGCTGCTTTTTGCGGGGTAGTGGGACTTAAACCAACGTACGGGAGTGTCTCTCGAAGCGGGCTTATTGCTATGGGGTCATCTCTGGACGTGATTGGCCCGATTGGAAAATGTGTGGATGACGTTGAAATTGCATACAATGCGATACGTGGAAAAGACAAAGCAGACAGTACAACAATCGATGATACAACATTTGATATTCCGGAAGTTTCAAACAAAATGACTATTGGTGTACCTCGTGATTTTGTTAGTAGCGACATTAATCCAAACGTGCTGGAAAAGTTTGAAAAAACACTTGATGCACTTAAGGCCTGCGGACATACAATAAAAGATATTACACTTCCATACTTAAAGTATTCTCTTGCTTCGTACTATATAATTATGCCCGCTGAGGCTTCAACTAATTTAGCTAGGATTGACGGTATGCGGTATGGATTTCACTTAGATGGAGACGATCTGTTAGGAGATTATAAAAATTCGCGAGGAGAAGGCTTTGGAAGAGAGGTTCGTAGGAGAATTCTTCTTGGTGCCCACGTCTTGTCTTCAGGTTATTACGATGCTTATTATGGAAAAGCAACCGCAGTTAGAAGATTTATTAAAGAAGATTTTGAAAAGGCGTTTCGTGACGTCGACGTTATTGCGACCCCCACAACACCCACACCAGCTTTTAAAATTGGTGAAAAAGCCGACCCGCTTTCAATGTATTTGGAAGATATATTTACCGTTCCAGCAAATATAGTTGGTATACCAGGAATTTCGGTTCCTATAGAAACTATCGAAGAAGGCGGCTCCAATCTTCCTGTAGGATTTCAAATGGTTGCGCCTCTATTGGGTGAAGAACGACTATTTAAACTCGGAAAAGTAGTCGAAAGTTTTTAGTAAAATATGGCTGAAGAAAAAAAACCTAATTCGAATGATTCGGAATTTATACTGTGGGCAATCATTGCATTTCTTATTTTTAACGCACTCGTGCTGCTACCAACCGCGCTTGAAAACAGGTTTGGTATTGAGATAAGTCAAATTATAAATCAAAAGGCAGAACTCACAGAGAGTACTCCAATTGGTTCTATCGTCATTGCGCTTAAAGAAACCCCGCTTTCTCATACTCCAGGTGGGGTTTCTTTCGGTACCCTACCACGAAATAGTGTCACTGTACTGATTTCTGGACCCGTATTTGTTGGTTCGCTGTGGTGGAACGTTTCCGACGGAGTGTCTTTGACCGGATGGGTCAATGGAGATGACATACGTGTTGATATTGCGCGCGACAAACGAGTATTGAAAAAAAATACCCCGCCGGGCTCTAAAGTCGTGAACGTTGAAAGTGGAACTGTTGAAATAACCCCACAAGGTGGCGTCATAGAAACTAAAAAGAAGGGTGCACGAGGCTCTCTCCTAGATGGCCCACGTGTATTCCGTAGTGTACGTTTTTGGAAAGTGTTATATGAAGATGAGGTCAAGGGGTGGGTCAGAGAACGCAACTTAGAAATTGATGTTGCGCGTAATGCTCGTGCGCTTAAAAATACAACGTTAATTGGGAGCGAAGTTATAACGACAAAGTTTATAGATGTGTTTAATAGACCAGGCTTCAACCTTATTGGCTCGCAACGTGAAGGAGTGTTTGGGTTCTTGATTGACGGACCAGCTCTTTATATTGATGAGTGGTGGTGGAATGTTGATTATGAATCTGGGCCAGACGGTTGGGCGAAAGCGAGTGCGCTAGAACGGCATTTTTCTATAATAGAAAATATTGCGGCTTTTGGTTCGGCATTTAAAACATTATCACGCATAATCTCTGTTGTTTTTGCTGTTTTAATTATTTTTGTTTTGTTTCGTATCCAACCAGTAATTATGCGTGAGAAAGAAAAATACAGACCCATATCAACCCTGCCGGGAGATGTAGTCAAACGAAGTGTCTTAAAAAACGACAGGTGGCTCCGTGCATTGAAACACTTGGACTCAGAAAACCAAAACGACTGGCGACTCGCAATACTTGAAGCTGACATTATGCTCGACGAAATGACAACTAGTATGGGGCTTATAGGTGACAGTCTTGGTGAAAAGTTGAAAGGAGTGGAAAAAAGTGATTTCTTAACGATTGATAAAGCTTGGGAGGCACACAAGATCCGAAACGACATCACACACGCTGGTGGTGAGTTTGTTCTCACAAAGCGCGAAGCCGAACGTATTGTTAAGCTTTATGAAGATGTCTTCAAAGAATTTCGTTTTATTTAATTGATTATTTACTATTTTTGTGTAGAATATTCATTATCGTAGGTCTGTTCTACAGCGGGGTGGGTAAATACAATCTCGCAAAGAGTCTTTGACTAATAACCCATTGGAGGTTATGGCCTACAGATTTATAGTTTAAGTATACAGAGGTATATATAGCGGGGTGGAGAAGTAGTATCTCGCGAAAGGAAAGCCTCATAACCTGTTGGAGGTTATGGCCTACAGATTTATAGTTTAAGTATACAGAGGTATATATAGGGTATATATAGCGGGGTGGAGAAGTAGTATCTCGGGAGGCTCATAACCTCCAGGCCTGGGTGCAATTCCCAGCCCCGCAACAAAATTAAACAGAAAATGTCCTCCATGGGCATTTTTTGTTGAGTTTTAACGCTAGAAATGTTATTTTTTGTATTCAAGTGCATCATGCCGGGGTAGCTCAGTTGGTTAGAGCACAACACTCATAAAGTTGAGGTCGGCAGTTCAATTCTGCCCCCCGGCACAAGGATAATTTATAATGCGTTTCCGCATTATAAATTGTTTATGGTAGGCAGAATTGAAAGACGGAGGCGCACGTCCGGGGGACGAAGAAGCGCCGAGTCCGGGTAGGAGGTGCTTGTTATTTTCATACGATATATCGTCTGAAAATAACTTAGTAACCTGACGCCAATTCTGCCCCCGGCACAAGAATTACGTAATTAATTACATATTTAATTACGTAATTGAATAGGACATCTTTTGAAATTTGAGAGTGTTTAGTGTACACTTTCGCATATTGCGGTCGTAGCGTAACCTGGTTAACGCGCCTCCCTGTCACGGAGGAGATTGCGGGTTCAAATCCCGTCGACCGCGCATAAATCACAGAGTCTGGATGCATCGCATTCAGGCTTTTGTGATTTACACACGGGGCGGGACTTGAAAAGGTTGCCAGATATTTTCGCTAAAATATCGACAACCTGTACTGAATCTGTAAGATTCAAATCCCGTCGACCGCGCATAAAACAGTTGGCCCCAGCACTGAGCTTCCTACCCCGTAGGGAACTCGTTCCCCTTCGGGGTGCTCTGGTGCTTGGGTTGGCCGCACAAAAAATTTTCTTAAAAGTGAGATCTTTAGTTGCAAGATTTGGAAATTTTAACTGCTATAATAAAGTCGTGAAGAAAAGGAATATGATAGCAATATCTATTTTTGTAGGTTTTTATGTGCTATTTGGGATTTATTTAACACTTAGTCAGGAAAAACTCATTTACTATCCTACTCCGCAAGATTTTGAAACGTGCGTAAGTTTTTCTGATGCTGAAAAAATATCGTATAAAGGAACTCGCATGTATGTAGACTTAAATAGTGATTACGTAGTTGTTATGTATCATGGCAACGCGGGTTCGGCATGCCATCGCGATTACTTGGCTCGCGAAATAAATAAAGCTGGACATGGTTATATAGTGGTTGAATATGCTGGGTATTCTAATGATTCTCTAAAACCTTCACATAAACGCATAAGGCAGGATGTTAAAAATGTAATTGAGTATTTAGAGAAGCAAGACGTTAGTAACATAATTCTGTTAGGTGAAAGTATAGGGGTGGGTGTTGCTTCTTACCACGCATCGATTAAAAGTCCAAGTCGAATGATTCTAATAGCGGCATTTGCTAGTCTTAAAGATCTTGCACGCAGACATTTCTGGTACTATCCAACATTTCTTATGGTGAACGATGTCTATGACAATGTTGATTTGCTTAAAGAGTACAAAGGGAAAATAGTCATGCTACACGGCGATAAGGATAGCATTATTCCGCAGGCATCAAGTATAAAACTTAAAGAAAGTTTGACTACAGACAACATAACTTACGTTTCATTGTCTGGATTGGGGCACAATGACCTATTTTCGTCACCGGAGACATATCAAGCACTGCAAGATGCTCTAACTATTAAGGAATAGATTGCATCTAACCCCAGTTCCAACACCCCGCAAGAGGCGGGCAGGTAGCCCACAATGGCGCGCATAAAACGCAGGTCCAGACACAACGCATTTGAGCCTTTGTGTTTTACAGTGTGGGGGAGCGATTTGAATGGTAGTTGTAAGATGGCTTTTTCAGACAGACAGTAGAAAGATGTAGCGACATATAGTACTATAGTACAAGTGACTGTAACAAATTAATTATTTATATGGCAGACAAAAAAGCAATTCTTATACTCGAAGATGAAGATGTACTGTCACGCGCGCTCCGCATTGCGCTTGAGAATGAAGGATTTGAAGTAGATGTGGCATCAAGTGGCGAAGCAGCAATAGATAAAATAAATGAGAACCATTTCGATTTTTTCCTTCTCGATCTTGTTATTCCAGGTATTGATGGTTTTGAAGTCTTAAAGAAAATTCGTGAAAAGAATACTGGAGCACTCGTGTTTGTTCTTAGTAACTTAAGTGATGACGAGAGCAAAGAAAGAGCAAAAAAACTTGGCGCAGATGAATACTTTGTAAAGTCAGAAACACTCCTAAGCGAGATTTCAAGTTACATAAAGAAGCGGGCAAAATAAGGCAAGAGAAAATTCTGAAAAAGTAAGCCCCACTCTCGGTGGTTCTTTGCGTTGTATAATTCCATGAAAGAAAACATACACTCGAAAGAATCATTCTTTGATGAAACCGAGGATATTTTGTGTGTGCTTGATGCGCAGGGTAATTTCAGACAAGTAAATTCGGCTATGGAGCGTGTTTTGGGGCATAATCAGCATGATCTTCTATTAAAACCAATCACTGATTTTGTACACGAAGATGACAGGGAGAAAATAAAACAGGAAATAGAAAAACTACAAAACGGACTACCTATTACATTTGAAATCCTATTTCGAACAAAAGCAGGAAGTCACAGACTTCTTTCGTGGAGTATGACGCCGCGAGAGGACACAATCTTTGCCATTGCGCATGATATAACACGCGCTAGGAGTGACCTAGACAAATTAAACACAGCACAAAACAGACTACGCCTATTACACCAAGCAACAAGTGACCCCGTGCAAACACTATGGCAAAAAGTGGAGCGCGTATTGAGTCTCGGCAATATGGAACTTAAGACCGAGACGGCTATATTATCAAAGTTAAAAGCCGGGACACGCATAGTAGTTCGTAGTGTTTCAGAAGAAGAAGCGCCAAAAGAGGGTAGTGAGACAGATATAAGTAAAACTTTTGACGACATTGTGCTCAAAGCTGGCAAGACAATCGCCATTCATAACGCTGAGGTTTCAGTCTACAGCGAACATCCTGCACACACAGAATTTGGTATAAAAGCATACATAGGCACACCACTTATCTTACAAGGCGACATTTATGGCGTGCTTAGTTTTGAGAGCGGAAAGAAGCGGAAAGAAGAATACGATATTACCGATTTTGACTTCATCTATTCACTCGGTCAATGGATAAGCTCTACCCTGTCACTTCTAAAAGCTAATGAGCACGTGGCCTACAATGCGGCTATCGTTGGTTCGAGCGACGACGCAATTATAGGTCAATCAATTGACGGCATTATAGAATCTGTAAATACTGGAGCGGAAAAATTAATTGGGTATTCGGAGGAAGAATTGATCGGTAAAAAGTATACAATGCTTTTCCCAAAAGAACTCAAGGAGAGCATTGACACTATACGTGAGCGACTTCTTAAGGGCGAACGCGTAGATCACCATCATACAATTTACAGTAAAAAAAATGGAAAGACTGTAGATGTATCATTAAGTCTTTCATCAATCGTCGACGAAGAGAGAAATTTTGTTGGCTTTTCCTCAATTGCACGCGATATTACAAAAGAGAGGCAAATAGATAAAGCCAAAACAGAATTTGTATCGTTAGCATCTCACCAACTTCGCACTCCACTTTCGGCAATTATTTGGTATGCTGAGCTGTTGCTCAAGGGGAGTGCAGGGAAGTTAAAAGAAAAACAAAAAGATTTTGTTAATGAAATTTTTATAGGAGCGAGGCGCATTCTTGTTCTTGTAAATGATTTATTAAACGTATCCCGAATCGAACTAGGAACATTTTCAATACGCCCGGAGAAGGTGGAAGTCATAAAGACAATTCGTTCTATATTAAAAGAGGCATCGAAACTTATTATTTCAAAAAATATTGATATTGAAGAGAAATATCAAAAAGATTTTCCGAGCGTTTTAGCAGATCCATCGCTTTTGAGAATGGTCATACAAAACATAATTATGAACTCACTGGAATACACTCCTAATCGCGGGATAGTGTCTGTGTCCCTAACGTTCGATAAAGAGAATTATTCAATTGAAGTGAAAGACACTGGGTATGGCATACCGGTTGAAGATCAGGAGCATATTTTTGAAAAATTGTATCGCGGTAAAAATATAATAAAGCATGATACAGACGGAACTGGCTTAGGTCTATACATAGCAAAGTCTATTGTAGAGATATCTGGTGGCACTATTACTTTTGAATCAGAGGAAAATGTGGGTACAACATTTGTCGTTACACTTCCAATTAAGGGCGTGTCTCCAGTTGAGGGTGAAAAAGAGATTATTTAACTTTTGCAAACTTGAGTAAAATCCTCTAATATATATTTATTAAGCCATCTTAGCTCAGTTGGTAGAGCACTCCCATGGTAAGGGAGAGGTCGTCGGTTCGATCCCGACAGATGGCTCCAGCCACGTTGGGTGTTTTGGCAGATAACACAATAAAGCGCCACCTTAGCTCAGTTGGTAGAGCATTGCATTCGTAACGCAAAGGTCCGCAGTTCGATCCTGCGAGGTGGCTCAAAACAATACAAAGACTACCTTCAGGCGGTGTTTGTATTGTTTAGAATTATAATTCGCAGGATCGAAAGACGGAGGCGCACGTGCGTATGCGCGAAAAAGCGCCGAATCCGGGCGAGATACACTTCCTATTAGTCCAGTATACTGGACTAATAGGTTAGTGATCTGACGCCGATCCTGCGAGGTGGCTCAAAATATGTCAACGAGAAAAGACATACAAAATCATATACAAGAAATTGAAGCGGCAATGGCCACATCTGATTTTTGGAACGACAAAGACACAGCACAACGTCTTATTAAGGAATTGCAGGATTTAAAAATTGAAGCAAAAGGTGGAGGCAAATACGACAAAAATGATGCAATTGTGTCAATACTGTCCGGCGCAGGTGGAGATGATGCGGAAGATTTTTCTGCAATGCTGTATCGTATGTATCAAAAATATTTTGATAGACAAAATTGGGAAACGCATCTTCTTCACGCAAACGAGAATGATCATGGCGGATACCGCAACATCACATTTGAGGTGGCAGAGCGTGGTCTGCATGTCGCCCACATGCCGGACGGGCAGGGCAGGCAGGGTGTGTACGGAAAGATAAAAAACGAATCTGGTGTGCACAGACTTGTGCGCCTTTCTCCATTCAATTCTAAAAAACTGCGACACACATCATTTTCTCTTGTTGAAGTTATCCCAAAGCTTAAAGATTTTGGTGAAATTGAATTAGAGACTGATGACCTGGAAATTCACTTTGCAAAAAGCAGTGGTCCTGGCGGACAAAATGCAAATAAGCGAGAAACAGCAGTTCGTATAACACACAAGCCCACCGGACTCTCGGTTCATGTTGAATCCGAAAGACGTCAATTACAGAACAAAGAAAAAGCGCTTGAGATTCTCAAGGGTAAATTATTTAAAAAGCGTGAGGAAGATAGAAAACGTGAAGCAAAAGGGCTCTCAATTTCAGCAACAACAGAAATCGAATGGGGAAATCAAATTCGCTCCTATGTTCTTCATCCCTACAAAATGGTCAAGGATCATAGGACGAATGTGGAGACCCGTGATGTAGAAAGTGTTTTAGAGGACGGAATACTAGACCAATTCATAGACGGAGAGCAGAATTTGGAGTAACATGTAATAGTTGATTTTGACTCATGATATATTTCGACAAGGTATCAAAGATTTATATTGACAATTCTTTGGCACTAGATAACATCAATCTATCAATTGAACCTAAAGAATTTATTTCAATCGTCGGTCACTCCGGCGCTGGTAAAACAACTCTCTTAAGAATGCTCCTTGCAGAAGAAGAGCCAACAAAAGGTTCCGTTTTTTATGGTTCAACAAATATACACAAGTTATCCCGAAAAGATCTAACCAATTTTCGTAGAAAAGTTGGTACCATATTTCAAGACTTTCGCCTGTTGCCACGGAAAAATGCGTACGAAAATATTGCGTTTGCTATGGAAGTTGCTGGGCGCTCCGATGAAGAGATCGCGAGTGATGTTCCTCACGCACTTAACCTCGTCGATCTTGGTGATAAGATGTGGAATTTTCCACATGAACTTTCAGGTGGAGAAAAACAGCGTGTCGCCATTGCCAGAGCGATTGTTAACCAGCCAGCTATTATTATTGCAGACGAGCCGACAGGAAATTTGGATCCTATAAACACGTACGATGTAGTGCAAATTCTGAAAAAAATCAATGACCTTGGAACAACCATACTACTTACAACACACAATAAAGGAGTCGTTGATTCAGTGAAAGGAAGAGTTGTGACACTCGATCGTGGGCGTATTGTTCGAGACGATAAAAATGGGAAGTATATATTGTAAATCAGGGAGTGTAATGACTATGATTTACATTACTCGCCTAAACTTTTGAACACAGCATTATGATAAATGAAATGATGTTTAAAAAACAAAAAATAAACCGTAGTCCAGCACAATTTTTTGGTGTATATTCGAAAACTTGAACGGGTCTAGATTTATTAGCATTATTTTCTCGTTAACACTTAAAATAATTAAAAATCTATAATGTTCTGGACTAACATAAAGCGAATATTAACCTCAGGATTCTTAAGTTTTTTCAGAAACGGGTTTGTATCGCTTGCGGCAGTGCTAGTCATGACTATTACACTCTTTGCGATTGGCTCTTTGCTATTTTCGAATGCACTTCTAGACACGTCGCTTGAAGAGCTTAAGCAGAAAGTAGGTATAAAGGTATACTTTGTAACGACGGCTCAAGAAGATGATATTTTTGCGATTCAAAAAGCTATCGATGGGCTGCCGGAAGTTAAATCGGTTGAATATACCTCACGAGAAGAAGCACTGGAGCGTTTTAAGATTCGACATCAAGACGATCAACTAACCCTTCAAGCGCTCGAAGAGCTTGATGAAAACCCACTTGGTGCAAATTTGAGCATTAAAGCAAAAGAAACATCACAATACGAGGGAATTGCACTTTTCCTTGAAAGTGAGACCGCGTTATCGATTAACTCATCACTGATTATTGATAAAGTGAATTATCGCGATAATAAAGCGGC
>JACZSL010000006.1 GCA_022574205.1 Patescibacteria group bacterium | reverse complement strand
CACCGGAGTCTCCGCAGTTTCCAACAATGGTGCCGCCAGCGAGAGCGTCGGATTTCCAGTCGGTGATAATAGAAGAAGATATTGGCATGTTTAGAGGAGCTGGGTCCGTGCTTCCCGGAAAAGCGGTTCCCGGCGTTAAAGGGTCGGAGCAAGTTGGATTAGTGGGACTATTAACAAAATCGAGAGAGGCCGCGTCAATCGTTTGATAATAAGCGTCCCCACAAATAGAGCTGTTTGTTATAGAGTTAGCTCGTGCGTCACCGTCAACGGTAACCCCATCTATAGAACTTATTCCTTCCCCTGTATACGTTTTAAAAGCTAAGTCACCAATTATGAGTGTCCATGGATCGTTGACTAAATCCTGGCTGTATTTGGCAACGCCATTACCAAAGCCATTGTTGCTATCAGAGCACCATATCCAATATTTACTGTTGTTTTTAATGGCATCAAGAACTATCCAGTATGTTGTGCCTCCCGTTAAAACCGGAGGGGTGGGGAAAACTACATCAACCCAACCGTACGATGTTCCGACTAAAGCGTTGTTTAAAGTTCCCTCTTCGATTGTTATGGTGTTTGGAGAACCAGCGTTATCGGAAACTATCTTGACTTGTCTACTGCCTGGATTACCAACTTTCTTAATATAAATACTGATTTTTGCAAGTGGTCCGCTTGAATTCGGAGAAAAACTTTGCGCAAAATCTATTTGTGGATTTGCTTGTCCTACAATCTGGTCTTGGTTGCACACCAGTGATCTTGCTTGCTCATCCTCTATAAGACCTGTTGCAACCACCGCATCTCCGGTTATTGTTGCTCCTGTGCTTCCAACAATTGGACCATTGGAATATACATTACCAACGGTGCCACCCACACCTTCGATTCTTGAGTTATTATCCATTTCAAGTCCTCCTTCTCCAACTTGAGCACCATAAAAAAATGAAACACCGGTAGTTGACGTGATTAATTCTGTGGTAATACGTCGTATGAGGTTTGTTACGTCTCCTTCTGCAGTAATCTCTTTCCTTCCTCCGTCGACGTCAATCGTATCTATTGTCGTGGTGGATCCGCCTAGAGACAATGTTTCAGATGCACTTGTTGATTTGTTTGTTACTATCCGGTATATCACATCTTCAATGCCGCTCTCTGCAAGATAATACGACTGCTTCGACCGGATTGAATTGTTAGCAGCTTTAGTGTCAGACAAAACTTGCGACATAACACCGCTCACAAATATAAAGCTGCCAAAGGAAAATAGTATTACAGCTAAAATAACGACTTGTCCTCTATTTCTTTCTATGTTTCGTTTTTGGCTTTTCATATTAGTACGCTCCTCTTATAGCTGAACTTGTTAAGAAAGTGGCGGATCGTGTTGAAGATCCGGCGGAAGTCACTATGTTCATTTCATAACTCACAATTTGTGCATTACCAAGAGAGGTGTGCCAAAAAATAAGTTTATCGATGTTTACATTGCTCCCTGTGAGTGCACCGACAATTACTCCGTCCCTTTTAATTTTAAGTGTTGTACCGTCGAGATAAAATTCAATAACTGTGGGCACTCCTCCGGGGTTTGTGTTCAAGACCAGATTCCCAGGGTGTGTACCGAAAGTGCTTGCAGCCACATTAACGCTTGTGGTTAGTTTAATTTCCCTAGTAATACGATCTCCGCTGCTCAAGGCCGCTGTATTGATGCGGCTTGCAGCGTTGAATGTTACGTAAGCCCGAACATAAACTATAAGTAAGCTTGTAATGATAGCGATCAAAAATACGGCTATGCCTATGAATATAACGGTCTCAAGAAGTGAAAAACCTTTTTTGTTTTTTTGTGTATTAAACATGCTAGTTGTTAAGAAGGTTTGTCATATATGCTTCAAGTTTTGCTTCGATTAAGCTCGGTGAAATTACTTTCACAGATACGAGAATTGTATCCGGATCAAGTGTTTTTGCTTCGGGAGATGTAGAAGCTACAATCCTGTCGTCACTGTCCTTTCTATACACGTCACTAAACGTGACTGTTCTTGTAAATGAATTTGTGGTTGTTGGAGTCGTGGTTATCTCCCATGAACCCACGTCGAATGCGGGATAGTACGTTGTGTCGACTAAGAGATCTCCTATATCTGACCAAGTGTTGTCGCGAAAAAATCGTACTACCTCAATACCCTCCTCTAAAAGAAAGGAAGACTGTATTTGCTCAGTATGTGCCAAACCTCGTTTAAGGAAAAATTGTAGTGTGGAGACGGTGCTAATCAACACTAATGATATGACGCTAATAGCTATCACTGTCTCTAGTAGAGTTACGCCGGATTTATATTTTGTTTTTTCCAAAAAAATCATGACTATATAAAATGGTTAATATTCTACAACACCGGTCGCTCCAATAACGATGTCTTTTGTAACACTTGGATCAGATATGCGAGAAATAGTTGTGGTGCCAAATTGTTGCGTTTCACCTGTGAGTCTATCGAATACTATATCGCTTCCCCCGCCATTTATGACTATGCTAGACAGCTCGATGTCGGCGGGCATTGTATATACTCTATTGAATGGGTCTGGCTCGGAAAAAGTGCTCCCCTTAAAGAAAACTGCCCTGTTGGTTTCAAAGTGTACTCCATAAACAGCTGCATCCTTTGATGCTAATGTGTTTGATTTCGCATCTCTAAGTAAGTTTACAACACCTTGAATGCCGGCATCAAACGCTTTCCCTTTATTAAAATTTGAATAGACTGCCAGAGATCCAATAGTAAGAAAAGCTGAAATAGCAATGACAATCAATACTTCTATAAGTGTTAGACCGTTTCGCATTTATATAATTACTTAATAATTAAATTATATTAGAAAGTGAGTAAATAGGTGCAATCATTGCCATCGCAAAAAATCCGACACCTGCACCAATAATCAGCATGAGAAAAGGTTCAATAATCGTCGACATGTCTTTGGTTTTTTGGGCAACCTCATCTTCATAAAAAGTAGCAATCTGCATAAGCATTTCGGAAAGTTTTCCCGTCTCTTCGCCAACCGCAATTATCTCTCCCACAAGTGCGGGGTAAAGTTTGTCGTGTTCAAGAAATACTTTAGAAATTGGGGCGCCTTTTTCAATTTCTTGCTCGGCTAATTTTATAACATCCTTATAATAGGAGTTCTGTACAACTTCGCGGGTAATTTTAAGTGCCGCTATAACCTCAACGCCGCTAACTAAGAGAGAAGAAAGTGTGCGTGTGGTTCTCGCAGCGTTTGTTTCATGAACTAAACCTTTTATGATTGGTAAGTGTAAAATAAATGCATCGAATATTCTCTTACCGATACGTGTGTGTAGGGCGTACACAAAAGAGCCAGAGGTAAGGGCCATGAGTATCAGTGTTACGAACGTGTGTTCTATAATAAAGTTACTAGCTGAAATAACTGCCTGCGTTGTACCTGGAAGATCGGCTCCGAGTTCACTAAATGTTGAGCTCAAAGTTGGCACAACATAAAGAAGCATCAAAATACCAATTATAACCATCGCAATAATGACAATCGTTGGATAGATAAGTGCTCCACGTATATTCTTTTTTAGTGTGTACGCGCGGTCCATCTGCTGTGCAATGGTGCGTAGAGAATCCCCGAGTACCCCACCCTCTTCGCCGGCATGGACCATTGATACAAATAATGGAGAAAATATTTTTGGAAATTTTCTCAGTGCGTCATTGAAACTTGAACCACCTCTAATATCATCATCGATTTGTTTAAGAGTCCGCTTGAAAATAGGATTCTTCATTTGTCTCTGCATGACAGTCAAGGCACGTGAGATAGTAAGACCGGCATCAATCATTGCAGCCATATTGCGCGTGAATATAATCTTGTCTGACAACTTGACGGTTCCAATCATCTCATTCAACTTTGACAAGCTTGAGAGGGAAAAACTAAATCTTTCTTTCTCTTCTTTGACAGAAATGATATTGCGTCCTTCTTTGCGCACAATTCTGTACACATCAAAGCGATCCACAGCTTCAACTGTTCCTTCAATTTTTTCTCCTTTTACGTCGATGGCTTTGTAATGAAAACGTGGCATATCTTGGATTTTGTGAACGAACAAAATAAATGTTAATTTTTGTTATTCTGAAATAACTCTCAAAATTTCGTCTATAGCTGTTACTCCTCGTGCGGCGAGAAAGATACCATCCTCAATCATGGTAAGCATCCCTTCGCTTGTTGCTTGTCTTTCTATATCGTCACTTGTTGCACCTTTCATTACCAGTTCTTTTATAGTTGCAGTCATAGGAATAACTTCGTGAATACCAATTCGCCCGCTATAGCCGTCTTTGCATTCCGTTGACGCTTTTGGTTTATAGAATACATGCTTCTCCCATGTAGCGTCCTTATCCACGACACCTTCTTCCTTAAGTGTTTTCATAACACGATCAAGGTCAACTTTTTCACCAAGACTTTTAATTTCTGCTTGACTTAATGTGTGCCTTTCTTTAGTACTGCAGAGTTTACGTACAAGTCTCTGACCAATAACAACATCAATTGTTGATACGAGAAGGAATGGTTCTGCTTCCATGTCAATCAGTCGAGGAAATGCGCCGGCGGCAGAATTAGTGTGAAGTGTGGAGAGTACGAGGTGCCCTGTGAGTGCGGCATTGATGGCGAGAGAAGCTGTTTCTGTGTCGCGGATTTCTCCAACCATAATGATGTCTGGATCTTGTCGGACGAGAGCGCGGAGTCCATCAGAAAAGTTAAAGCCGATTTGTGGCCTTACTTGGGTCTGATTTATTCGAGGCATCTGGTATTCAATCGGATCTTCTATGGTTGAAATATTAACGTCCGGAATATTCAAAATGTCGAGAATAGTATATAGCGTTGTCGATTTTCCGCTTCCTGTTGGCCCAGTAACAAGAATCATCCCGGTCTTATGTTTTGTTGCCTTATGTATGCGCTCAAGAGCGTCGCCGTGGAAGCCGAGACTTTCGAGTGTAAAACCACTTGCTCCCTCTGGTAAAAGACGCATTACTGTTTTTTCACCAAAATATGTTGGAAGCACTGATACACGAAACGATACTGCTTGGTCACTTAATTTCATCTTAAAACGACCGTCTTGAGGTAGTCTTTTTTCGTCCAGTTTTAAGTTAGCGAGTACTTTGATGCGCGCGGTGATACTGGGTGCGGCGCTTTTGGGTAAAGTCATGGCGTCGTGCAAAATACCGTCGATGCGGTAACGCACCAGCACTTGTTTTTCCATTGGTTCGATATGAATGTCACTCGCATTCTGAAGTATGGCGTGTTTTAAAAGCGCATCAACAATGCGAATAACGGGAAGGTCTTCGGCTAGTTTTTTTAACTCGCTTGCGCTCGCCTCATCTTCTTCTTCCCCATCATCTATTGTTTTCAATGTTCCAGCCTCGCGTTGAATGATGTCACCAAACTCGTCTTTAAGAGTTTTCTGGTACTGAGTAAGAGCGCTCTTTATTGAAGCGTCATCAGTGATACGTGGAAGTATGGACAAGCCTGTTTTTTTCTTAATAAAGTCAATGGCAGAAAGGTCGTCGGTGTCTAGCATGGCGACTTCAAGTTTCTTCTCATCCTTGCGGAAAGCGATTATGTTATTTCTGCGCGCGATGGGCTCCGGTATAAGAGAAAGTATTTCAAAATCTATATGTTGCCCGCTCAAATTTACAAATGGAATACCTAGAACATATGCCTGCATGCGGCGAAGGTTGTCTTTCGATAGAGTTCCTCTTTTTACGAGAGCATCCCCAATTCCCTCATCACCACCTTTGAGTGTTTTTTTTGCAGCAGAAAGATCATCCTTCGAAACGAGTCGTGAATCAATAATAAATTTTTCAAGCTGTGTTCCATTAACGTGCATAAAGAAGCGCCGGCTCTTGTGGTTTTCAAGCCTTTGTTCTTTAAAGTATAGCAATAACATGACTTAGTTTACAGAATATTTCTCAACACGGTCGAATATTGTCGTACATGAAAGAAGTATTTGACAAAAAAGCTAAAATAAGTATACTTGCTCTACTATTGTCCGTTTTTAAACGGGCACATTTTTTTAAGAAAATACTAAAATGCTTGATCTAAAGGTGATAAACTCAGTGCTTGACCAGCTCGAAGAAGAGCGTGGAATACCACGCGAGAAAGTTCTTGAAGCTATTGAGACAGCGATGGCGACTGCGTATAAAAAAGAGTATGGAAAACGAGGACAAATTATCCGCGCCTCTTTTGATATAAATACAGGAAAAACTGAATTTTATCAGGTAAAAATTGTTGTTGACGATAGTCGTGTTCGCATCATAGACGATGAAGCAGAAGATGGGCCGATTGAAGTAAAAAAGGGAGACAAGGAAGACGGAGAAGATGAACGTATTCGTTTTAACGAAGAGCATCACATATTTATTGAAGATGCGAAGAAAATTAAGAAAGGTGTAAAACTCGATGATGAAGTTGTGTTTCCTCTCGAATCACAGGGCGATTACGGACGCATTGCAGCGCAAACTGCAAAACAAGTGATAATTCAAAAGATTCGTGAGGCTGAAAAAGTATCCGTTCTTGAGGAGTTTGGTAAGAGGGAGGGTGAGATAATTCATGGCACAGTACAGCGCTTTGAGCGTGGAAACATTTACGTTGATCTTGATCGTGCGTTTGGTGTACTCCCGTATGATGAACAGATTCCAGGCGAACGCTACAGGCAGGGTGAGCGCGTCCGAGCACTTCTGGTATCAGTTGAGGAGACGCCTCGCGGCATTTTCTTGAAACTCTCACGTTCTAACACACAGTTCCTCGCAAAATTGTTTGAGCTTGAAGCACCAGAACTTCCAAACGGAAGTATTGAAATAAAAGCAATTGCGCGTGAAGCTGGTTCGCGTTCAAAAATTGCTGTAGTATCAAATGACGATCATATTGATCCTGTTGGAAGTCTTGTTGGCCAACGCGGTGTTCGCGTTTCCACAGTAATGAGTGAACTTGGTGGAGAAAAAATTGATATTATCGAGTGGTCTAGCGATTACGAAAAATTTATTGAAGATGCCCTATCGCCAGCAAAAGTCCTCGCAGTGGAAATTGATGAAGATGAGCGAGTGGCACACGTTGAAGTTTCTCCTGACCAACAATCGCTCGCCATTGGACGCGGCGGTCAGAACGTAAGGCTTGCCGCAAAACTTACTGGGTGGAAGATTGATATTAAATCAATTGAAGACGAAAACGTTGCCAAAGACGAAGACACGGGAAGCAAAGACTCTGAAAATACTGAGGAATCTGAGGACACTATCAAAGAGAGTGTTATGGAGAAAAAAGTGGAAAAGACAAATGAGAAGGATGGTTCAAAAAAAGATAAGGAGGTGATTATAGAGGATACAGAAGACACCGATAGCGAAACAGAGGACGCATCTAAGGAAGATAATAAAGAAGATAAAAAGGATTCAGAAGATGTAAAAACATCTTCTCCAAAAGAAGATGACTCTTCGGCATCAGTTAAAGAGTCGAAAGGGCACAAAAAGAAATAATTTGCTAATATAAATATAAACAATATGAATCCCGATAGTTATCACGGACACCATGACAAACAACAAAACAAAGTCGAACTTTAATAGAAATTTAACATTTAGAGCGGGGATAGTTTCTGTCCGTGCCCTATAACTATCGGGATGAATTTGTGGCACGACGTAGAACCTGGAAGCAAAGATGAGATGAATGTTATCGTCGAAATTCCTAAAGGTTCGAAAAATAAATACGAGATTGATAAAAAAACTGGGCTCATTGCGCTCGATAGAGCAAGTCATACCGCACAGGATTTTCCTTTTGACTATGGCTTTGTTCCTCAAACACTTTGGGATGATGACGACGCTCTTGATGTCATAATACTAGCAACATTTCCGCTACACCCTGGCATATTAGTGCGGGTGCGCCCGGTTGGATTAATGAAGATGATTGATTGTGGTGATTCAGACGACAAAGTGATCGCTGTGCCAACAGAGGACCCGAGGTGGGATAACACCAAAGATCTTGTGGATATAAACGAGCACACGCTAAAAGAGATCAAGCATTTCTATTCAACATACAAAAATCTTCAAGACAAAAAAGTGGAAGTTACTGGGTTTGAGGGGGCAAGTGAAGCTAAAGCCGCATTCGAGAGAAGTCTCAAACTCTATAAAGAGAAATTCAATAAATAGAGGATTTATATGGTTGTAAACACAGAAGTCTCGCTTCATTGCGAGGTTTTTTGTATACTGTAGTCACCACATATTACTATTACTGTAAAAACAAAATGACAACAAAAATACGTTTAAATTTTTTCACGCTTAGCTTACTCGCTGCTTTTATATTGGCGACATTTGCGTTTGCTACGGTTGTACGAGCCGACGACGGAGTCGACCATACGGACGCGGCTACGGAAATACTTGGCAGCGTGGAGGACAGGCGTGCTGATCTTCAGGAAGAACGTGATTCTCTAAGAGAGAAAGCTGATGTTATGCGGGAAGAGCTTAGAGCAAAAGCTGATGAAAAGAGGGTAATGCTCGATGAAAAAAGAGCAAACCTAGTTGAAAGCGCAGGCTTAAGAAATGAAAGTGGGGCAGAAAAGCTAGAAGATAGTCGTGAGGTAGTTGAAGAAAAGCGTGCAGAAAGAAAGCAAAAGTTAGACGAAAGAAAAAGAGGCCGAATTGAAGCTTACGTCGACAGAATTCTTCGACGAATGAATGCCGCGATAGATCGTCTTGCTAAGATTGCCGATAGAGTGGTTTCTAGAATCAAAAAATTGGAAGAGAGAGTAGACGGTTTATCTCTCGACGATTCGGAGGAACTGCTTGATGTGGCTCGCATAGCATTGGACAATGCGCGTGAAGAGATTGATGGAGTCCAGGGAGCGCTTGATACTGCGCTTGGTTCTGACGATCCAAAAGTGGCTTTTGAAGAAGTAAGGGATTTGCTTAAGGGTGTAAAAGAAAGTATTAAGGATGCGCATCGTGCACTTGTGGAAGCTATAAAAAGCGTAAAGGCTTCAAGCGACTTAAGAGTCTCCGACGAAGTAGGGGGGGAGAATTCTACAACTACCGAAAGTGGGGATAATGAGTAACGTATGATAGTGGTATTATTAGTATTATAGATATAATAAAGTAGCATATGGAGAACGAAACACCACAAATGAATCAGGAGGAAAAACCGGGTGTAGAGAACGCAGAACAGGCTGCTCCGGAAATGTCTGTTGGTGAGCCTGAGAAAAAATCTGCTGGTCCAGTTTTTGGTATCGTAATTATTGTTGTACTTCTAATACTGGCGGGTTTTTACTTCTGGGGAACACTTAATGATTCTATGTCACCTGCGGAAATTGCAGCGGAGGCGGACACGGCGCTTCTAGACCTTGAAACACAAAGTACATCTGACGAAATTTCGGACATTGAGGCGGACCTTGACGCCACGTTACTTGATGATCTCGACCAAGAACTTGGGGATATTGATCTGGAATTGGACTTTTAAAACCATTTTAGGCGGCGCACGCTCACCCTCGTAGATACGAGGGTTTTGTGCATATACGCACGTAATTCAAACTTATGCTACACTTGGGATCAACTTATGGCGGAAACTGCATATAAAAATTTTAAAATAACCGCCCTTCCGAATTGTGAGGTGGAAATTGAAGCAGAAGTTTCTGCGAAGGATTTTTTGCCGTATAGGAATCGTGCGTTAAAAAAACTAACCAAAGACGCTAAGATCCCAGGGTTTAGGCCGGGACATATACCGGAAAAAGTGCTAGTGGATAAACTTGGTGAGAGCGGCATCCTTGAGGAGGCCGCTCAAATGGCACTTAGCGAAGTCTATCCAAACATCGTTTTAAAAGAGGCTATAGATGTTCTTGGCCGTCCCGAGATTACGATTACAAAAATTGCGGCGGGGAATCCACTTGGTTTTAAAATAAAGACTGCGATACTTCCTACTTTTGATCTGCCGGATTATGTAAAAATTTCAAAAGAAATCTTGAAAGAAAAGGGTGCTACCGACATTTCTGTTAAAGATGGTGAAGTAGATGCTGTGCTTTTGGACATTAGAAAAACACGTGCACAAGCCGAGGCCAAAAAGAAAGGGAAAGAGTTGAAGCTGGAGAGTATTGTGGAGAAAGACTTGCCCCCACTTACTGATAAAGATGCAAAGGGATTTGGCGAATTTAAGAATCTTACAGACTTTAGAGACCGCGTTAAGGAAAATCTAAAAAAAGAAAAAATCATCCGTGCAAAAGAGTCGAGGCGTGGCGAAATAAGTGAAAAACTGATCGAAAAAACAAAAATTATGCTTCCAAATATTCTTGTGGAGAGCGAGCTGCATAAAATGCTTTCGCAGATGAAAGAGGACATTACGCGCATGGGAATGAAGTATGAAGACTACCTGAAGAACACAGGTAAAACCGAAGAGGGATTGTGCGGCGAGTGGAGAGAAAATGCAAAGAAACGCGCGAAACTACAACTTATTATGAACGCTATTTCGGACAAAGAAAGTCTGAAGCCGAGTGATGTGGAGATCGACAACGATGTGAAATCCCTCCTTGAACACTACAAGGACGCGGATCCGGATAATTTGCGCATCTATGTACGTTCCCTACTTTCAAATGAAAAAGTGTTTGCGTTTCTTGAGGGAGATAAGGGGTCGTAGGTTGTGGGTTTGTACAAATTTGCTATAGTAGCACTTAATTACAGGCTTATGGCTTGCACGACCTTAAATATATCGCGTTACTGAAGCCGAAATGGTAAAAAGAACAACATGCTTATACCAACAGTTATTGAAAAAAGTGAGTTTGGGGAGAGAGCGTACGATATCTATTCTCGCCTCCTTCGCGAGCGGATTATTTTTCTCAGCGGCCCTATTGAGGACCACTCAGCAAATGTAGTTATTGCTCAACTCCTCTTCCTTAAGTCTGAAGATCCAAAGAAAGACATTTCCTTCTATATTAATTCCCCCGGAGGTTCTGTTACAGCCACTCTTGCCATGCTTGATACAATGAATCACATCAAACCGGATGTTTCGACAGTGTGTGTTGGTGTAGCAGCCAGTGGCGCAGCTATTCTCCTTTCCGCAGGAAAAAAGGGGAAGCGTTATGCCCTTCCAAACGCGGAAATAATGATCCACCAGCCATGGGGTGGTATACAGGGACAAGCAACTGATATTGAAATAACAGCGAAACATATTTTAAGTGTGCGAGACAGACTAAACAGGATTCTTTCGAAAAATACAGGTAAACCGCTAAAAGATGTCGAGAGAGATGTTGATAGAGACTTTTTTATGTCTGCTGATGACGCTAAAAAATACGGAATAATTGACGAAGTATATAAAACAAAAAGTTAAATTTTAAATTCATGTGGCAAAAAACCGCTTTATTAAGCGGTTTTTTAGTAAGAATGGACATATAGCAAACTCTGTTATATACTGCCATTGTAACTTTATTTAGATTTAATCTGGAATTTCTATCTTTTCATTATTCAAGGACTGATCTATGGGTATAAGACACTATTTCGACTCAAAAACTAATGGTATTTCATACCGTATAATTTTAGTATAAAAGAATATTGAGGGGTGGGGCTTCCCACGCATATGTCATTAAAACTAGTATTCATGCTGTTGGCGTTGGCTGGCATCTTTGGTACTGCGTTTGGTTATTTTTTGCGATGGATCACGTCACTTGGTAGACGCGGATCTCTTGAACTTGAGGTTCGGCAAAAATTACTTGAGGCAGGAGAAGAGGCAAAAAATATCACAAAGGAAGCTGACCGCCAAGCCAAAAAAGAAGAAGAAGTGCGTCTTGGAAATCAAAAGGAGCACGAAGGGAAAATCGAAAAAACAGAAGCACGCCTTATTAAAAAGGAGGAGCTTTTGGATAAACGCCAGCTCGACATGGAAAAACAAGTTGAGAAGGTGAAGGAAAAAATTGAGGAAATAAAAGAGATACGAGAAAAAGCCGAAGAGCTTGAGCAAAATAAGCGAGTAGAACTTGAAAATGTAGCCAAGCTCTCAAGCAAAGATGCTAAAGAAGAACTCTTTAAGACAATTGAGCGTCAAAGCGAGGAAGACCTTCTTGTTCGTATGCAAAAAATGGAAAGTTCTGGGGCTGAAAAACTCGAAATCAAAGCAAGGGGAATTTTGACGAGTGCTATACACCGTTTGGGAAACTCAGTGTCCAGTGACACAATGGCTACGACAGTGACCATTCCTTCTGATGAAGTTAAAGGTAAGATTATTGGAAAGGAAGGTAGAAATATCAAGGCATTTGAGCGTGCTACAGGGGTGGATGTCATTATTGATGATACGCCTGGTGTGATTACGATTTCTAGCTTTGATCCTGTACGACGCCAAATTGCGCGTGTGGCTCTCGAAAACTTGATTATTGATGGTCGCATACAGCCGGTTAAGATCGAGGAGAGTGTTGAAAAAGCGCGCGAAGAAATAAATAAGACAATCAAGGAAAAAGGTGAGCAGGCTGCATATGAGTGTGGTGTTTTTAACCTTGATCCTCGCATTATATTGATTTTAGGGCGTTTGTATTTCAGGACAAGCTTTGGACAAAATGTATTGCAACACTCGATTGAAATGGCACACATTGCGGCAGTGCTTGCGGAAGAACTTGGCGCAAATGTCCAGGTTGCGCGAGCCGGCGCACTTCTCCACGACATTGGGAAGGCCGTTGACCACGAGGTGCAAGGAACACATGTTGAAATCGGACGTCGTATCCTACAAAAGTTTGGTGCGGATGAGGCGATCATACAAGCAATGCAGTCGCACCATGAAGAATATCCATATGAAACAACTGAATCAATCATTGTCCAAGTGGCTGATGCTATTTCAGGAGGTCGTCCAGGAGCAAGACGTAATAGCGTTGAAAACTATCTTAAGCGCTTGGGTGATCTTGAAGCAATCGCAAATTCATTTCCGGGTATTGATAAGTCATATGCGATTCAGGCAGGGCGAGAAGTTCGTGTATTTGTAAAACCAGAAGAAATAAGCGACCTAGAAGCAAAGAAAGTTGCAAGAGAAATAGCGCTCAGAATTGAAAACGAGCTTAAGTATCCAGGAGAAATACGTGTAAACGTAATTCGAGAATCTAGGGTGATAGAATTTGCGCGTTAAATTGAATATAAAGGATTCGTCCCTACTTGCATGCCGGCAGGTATAGGTATAAGAAAAATAGCCCGCAGTTGTGGGCTATTTTCGTGCCTGCTAAGAGACTTAAAGTAAGCCATATTTGCTATCCACATGGTGCATTGCGCATAAAACGGCTTATTATATAATGATTCAAGATTCCAAAATCGATATAAGGAACGAGAATTCGTATCCGGTCGAACGTATCTTAAAAGAATAAAATCATTTATTGATATGAATAAAGCAGGACTCGTCGATCAAGTACACAAAGTGCTTGGCGGCACAAAAGCTTCGTCTGAACGCGTTATGGAAACTGTTATTGATTCTATTATTTCTGAACTCAAGAGTGGAAATGAAGTTTCTATTGCTGGACTTGGTATCTTTTCAACAAAGATGCGTCCGGCCAGACAAGGGAGAAACCCTAGAACTGGTGAATCAATTCAGATCCCAGCTATGCGCGTACCAAAGTTCCGAGCAGCAAAAGCTCTCAAAGACGCAGTAAGGTAAAATATTTACCACTACCTACAAAAGCCTCGCCGCGGTAGCGAGGCTTTTGTAGTATTTACTCTTCGTGCCGTTGGTGATTACTGAATTAACGTATATGTTAATTCAGTAATTTTTTTGTGCAGCTAGGCTATTCGGTTCCTTCGGGACTGGAGTCCTAGGGACGAACGTCTGAGAGCCTCCCGTTCAGGGTCTGAGACCCTTCAGGTCATTCGACTCTGAGAGTCTCAGACTCGATGAGGTCGAATGACAGACTCGAACGAGGAGAATTGGTCACCCATCCACTAAGCATTTTTCTTCAGTTCCTCGCAAAATACTAAGCGCGTTTGACCACGAATCAGCCCTCTCTCGTCCCCCGGACGCGGGCTTCCGTCTTTCGATTCTACGTCCGCAGTAAATTATAACAGAATCCCTGCTTCGCAGAGGCTCTGTGTGCTTTTTGTGCGGGTAGAGAGAATCGAACTCTCGTCCTCTGCTTGGAAGGCAGATATTCTACCACTAAACTATACCCGCGGTGCGTTGCTATCCTATACTAACAGATTGAAACGGAAAGCAAAAATCCCGCCGGTAGGGCGGGGTTTTTGACATTTCCGAATTTTACTTACTCAGAAGATTCTCCAGCTGGAGTTTCCTCAGTAGCTGGAGTTTCCTCAGTTGGAGTTTCCTTAGCAGGGGTTGCTTCCTCTTTTCCCTCTGCTGGAGTTGCATTGTCATCCATCATGAGATTTATATTAATTCCAGCCGAAAAGTGGCCAGAATCTCTAGTAACAAAAACTTGGATCAAATCCAAGTTTATGCACATCATTATACACGCGCACAAGGAATTGTCAACATCAAACAACAGATTAGCTCATTGGTCAAATGCCAAAAAGTGGCTAAGGAAAAGGCTTTCTAGTGTATACTGCAATACATATGCACAGTCTACAGTTTAAGATACTCATAATTGTGTTTGCTTTTGGGTTAGTTGTGGGTTTGTTACTTTTTATAGATACTTTTACCCCCGAAACAACCATGGTTTTTGAAAAAGAAGACGCAAAAATGCTGGAAACGCTTGCTTCTTCATCACCTCCTGTTGTCCAGCTAGAAGAACTGGAAGAGACTACGGCGGCAGTGAGTGGCCAAGACGTTGAAGAGGCTGACTTAGAAGATGTTGAGGTAGCTAGAAATGCTGTAGAAGATCCTGACGATAGTCTGGGGAACGAAGAAAATGATGAAGATTCTCTCCCTCCGATAGTAGAAATAAACGAACCTCCGCCACAGATCTCATTCCAAGACATAAATTTCTCGACCCGCGAGGCTATAGTAAACATACTTTGCACAACAAACGCCGTTGTGCCGTTTGGTTCTATTAGTGGAAGTGGGGTGATAATCGATCCTAGTGGAATCATTATCACTAATGCGCACATTGCCCAGTATTATCTGCTTAAAGATTACCCAATAATAGACGGTGTAACCTGTGTCATACGCACTGGGAGCCCAGCGAGACACATGTATGTCGCTGAACTTCTCTATATATCAGAGGCGTGGATAGAAGAACATGCCGGAGATATTATAAAGGAGAAACCTGTGGGGACCGGGGAAAATGATTTTGCCCTACTGCGTATAACTGGTAGAACCTTGAAAGAACAGGAACCTCCAAAAACATTTGCGTACGTTGAGCCTTCTGTGGGCGATGAGTTCGCTTTGAAAAACCAGAATGTCTTGATTGCAGGATATCCTGCCGGTTTTTTAGGGGGTGTTTCAATACAAAAAACTCTCTATGCTGTTTCCACTATTGTACAAATTAAAGAAATTTTTACTTTTAGCGAAAACCTAACTGATCTTATATCGTTCGGGGGAAATATTGCTGCTCAACAAGGGGCGTCGGGAAGTGCCATAGTTGACGAGAATAACCATATAATAGGCGTTGTTGTAACCAGTACTGATGCTGAAACAACCAATGAGCGCGACCTGCGCGCACTTACACTCTCGCATATAGACCGCGCTCTTCTCAAAGAAACTGGAAGTGGACTCCTCGAACTTCTTTCTGGAGATGCGACCGTATCCTCAGCTTTATTCCAGAGCACTCGGGCACCTGCGCTTACCGAACTCCTACTTCAAGCGATTGAGTGAGTCTTTAGATTACTATTGCGTCTACATACCTAAGTGATACATTGAGTGAGGAGATATAGTAAATGTAGCCCTTACACCTTACAGGAGAACGTGATGCGGACAAGTAAAGAAAACCATGTCGTTGACTTGATGAAATGGCGGGACGACGCAGACCGCTGCCTGAAGATGCGGTATCTCGCGCAGCAGAGGGCGGAGGAATTTCAAAGCAAATTCGCTAAGGATCCACTGGAAGTTCTTATATGCTGTCTCGACGCGCAGGGAGAAAAAAGGCTTGGAAGCTTTGATGCGGTGGAACAGATTTTTAACGAACGCTTAAAGAGAGAAATCCACATACGCCAAGAGGTATTGAAGGTGGCGAAAGAGACTCATCTAAACGGCGCTGTTGTCTATGGAATTTTTATCACAGAACTAGATTTATCGTAGAAATCTATGTTTGGATTGATAATACGAAAAACCCCCGACTGTGGGGGTTTTCTCTTTTTTCATAGCACTTTTACTTGGCCAAATAAATGGTTTGCGTAGGATATGCCATCACAATCCCTTCTTTCTCAAACGCTTCTTTGATTTTGAGATTCATGTTTTGCTGTGCACTAAGGTAATCGGTATATACGTCTGAGTCAACGTAATAGACAAGATCAAAAAGAAGCGCTGAGTCTCCAAACTTAGTGAAGTATGCGCGATCGAACTGCGTTATTTTTTCATCTTCTACAATCTTTTGGAGTATCCCGGGAATATTCTTCACTTTTTCAGTCGGTGTGTCGTATGTTACGCCAAACTGTGTACTAATTCGTCGCTTTTGAAGTTTCTTAAAGTTTTGTACACGTACGCTTGTGAGTTCTTGATTTGAAATTACAATCTCTTCTCCCTGAGGTGCCCGAATGCGTGTAGTTTTGATACCAATTTTTTCCACGTTACCACGATGTTCGCCGACAACAATATAATCCCCTACAGAAAACGGTTTATCAAGGTAGATAGAAAATGATGCAAAAAGATCTGCGAAAACACCCTGAAGGGCAAACGCAATTGCGAGGCCGCCGACACCAAGACCAGCTACAAGCCCTGTGACGTTCACACCTAGGTTTGTAAGCACCATGAGAAGGCCTATCGCCCAGAGAGCAAACTTGGCCATACCACTCATTAGAGAGACTATGCTGTTGTCCACTACACCGTCACCATCGCTGTCAGTGAACTTCTTTTTAATAACGTAGTCAATGAGTATTTGTAGAGCAATGACAATTTGATAGGCTATAATGGTTACGAAAATACCATTGACTATTTTGTCACCAATGACGCTAAACTCAATGGTTCTCGCAGCAAAGAAGAATGCAACGATGTAGTAAAATGCCGGCTTTAAGCTTTTTACGATTGTTATGAGCATATCGTCGATATCTGTTTTTGTCTTCTTGGCAAGTGCGGCGAGCTTTAAGAGTATAAGCCATTGAATAAATTTCAATGCAACTGCGAAAACAATAAAAATTCCGATTGTAGCGATATAGTCTCCCACAGCGTTACCCCACACCTCTCGTTCGAGGTTTAATTTTAAAATAAAGTCTGTAATCGAATCAAAATTCATCCCGATAGTTATAGGACACGGACAGAAGCTGTCTCTGCTCTAAGTGTTAAATTTATATTAAAGTTCGACTTTGTTTTGTTGTTTATCATAGTGTCCGTGATAACTATCGGGATTCATGGCTTTACTATACGATAATTTTAATATTTTCCAATGCTACGCTTCCCTACACCTACCACCTTATTTTGTTTCGCCAAACATGGGCGGTTTTTCCTCGCGGAAAACTGGGAAAGAAACAAAGCAATTTGTTTCTTTCGGGGCGCCGGGAATCGAACCCGGGCCTTCAAATTTTTTATGAAAATTTCCACGACAGTCCCCCGGACTGTCGGAGAAGCACTCCGTCGGGGTGCCGGGAATCGAACCCGGGCCGCTCGGTCCCAAACCGAGTACACTACCACTATGCTACACCCCGACGGAACGCTCCTCCCCAAACCGTGAACACTACCATTATGCTACGCCCCGTTAAATGTCTGGGAGACATTTAACGCCTCCGACACAATGTATCAATTTATAACACACTTTACGACTATCTCTAAGCTAAATTATGACATTTTCTGTCACACGCACCCTTGCCTGCTTGTTTTCCATATCCAGAAAGACGGCCAACACATCAAACTGCCACTTCTCTTCTTCAATATTTTTTTCTATTAAATATGTTTGGATGATCCGCGACATCCGTTTTAGCTTCTTTGGGTGCACGTTCTCTTCTGGCTCGAAACTGTCTACCTCCTCTTTTAGCTCTTTCACGTTTTCACGTGAAACAGTCTTTACTTCGACAAAGTGCAATATTTTGCCTTTTCTGGCTATAATATCAATTTCACCCCATTTTTTTTGATAATTTCTCTCTACCAGTGAAAACCCATGTTTCACGAGAAACCTACAGGCAACATTTTCACCAACTTGCCCGATTCTCAAATTTTCGGTTAATTTACCTTTATACATATTCCCGATTTGTTCAAGAGCGAAGTGATTGAATACAAATCGCAATGCGCCCTAGGCGTAACATTTCACGTGTAACATCTACATCAATGCGTCACACATATTTATCCGCAAAACCCTCCACGATCCCTCTAACACATGTTTCACGTGAAACGTGCCTATTTTTATCGGACAATCTTGTGCATTCCTCGGTTGTCTTTTAAAAAAGCTATGTTTTAAGCCATATTCGGCTTGGGACCTTTTTTCTAACAGTCAAAACCATGTTGTCCTTTATCCACTTATACACAGTTTTATCCACAATTTTGACCTTTATAGAGTGGATAATTACGTCAATATCTTATGTATAAGACTGTTTCTAAGGTGTGGACAGAACGTGTCTGTATTTGTGGATTATTGTGCGGATAGGGAGAATCGGACTCCCGTCTTATCCTTGGCAAGGATACGTTCTACCACTAAACTATACCCGCATTTTTTATAATATAAATAGGCTATTATGTAAGTTTCGCATACTATGCGCACCTGCCAGGACTCGAACCCGGAATAACGGTTCCGAAGACCGTTGTGATAATCCATTTCACTACAGGTGCGTGTGTGTAACGTTCTTCTATCATACGATAAGTTAGCCCAAACGTAAAATATGTACTAGAATATATTAATGAAAAAGAAATTTGCTGTTCCAGAACCAGTTTCACGAATAACAAAAACCTTGGAAAACGCCCATTTTGAGGCGTATTTAGTGGGTGGCTGTGTTCGTGATCTTCTGCGCGGATGTACGCCTAAAGACTGGGATATAACCACAAACGCCAAACCTGATGAGATTTTGGGGTTATTTGAAAACACATATTACAACAACGATTTTGGGACTGTGGGCATCGTCAACGACGATGAGGAGGGGAAACCTCATCACGTCGTTGAAGTAACCCCATATAGGCTTGAAACGACATACTCGGATGGCAGGCACCCAGACGAGGTGGTTTTCAGCGACAAGCTTGAGGAAGATTTAGCCCGAAGAGATTTTACTATCAACGCAATCGCGTACAGTGTATCAAAAGGACAAATTATTGATCCTTATAAAGGACAAGAAGATATCACTCGCAAGATTATTCGCGCAGTGGGAAATCCTCTAGAGCGCTTAAGAGAAGACGGACTTAGAATTCTTCGCGCCATACGCTTATCTTCCGAGCTCGAGTTTGCGATAGACACTGACACAGAGAAGGCGATTGCTGATTCTAGTGAAATGCTTAAAAAGATTTCGAAAGAACGTATCCGTGACGAGCTTATTCGCATCCTCATGTCGACGCAACCCATGCAGGCCATCGCAAGAGCACAAATTCTTGGAGTGCTTAACTATATTTCTCCTAACTTGGAGCGAGGAGTGGGTGTCGAACAAAATCAAGCCCACAGTTTCGACGTTTTTGAGCATTTGCTTCGAGCTACACAGCACGCAGCAGACAAAGAGTGGTCGTTTGAGATCCGTTTGGCGGCTTTATTCCACGATATTTCGAAACCTGAAACGAGGCGGTGGAGTGACGAAAAGAAGGACTGGACATTCCACGGCCATGAAGTAGTTGGAGCTCGTGTGACAAAACGCGCCCTAGAGGAACTCAAATTCCCTAAAAAGACGATTGAAAAAGTGGTGAAATTAGTTCGATGGCATATGTTTTTCTCCGATCCTGACCAAATAACGCTTTCTGCTGTGCGCCGTATGATTCGAAATGTTGGGGGAGAGACAAATATGTGGGATTTGCTGAACCTTCGTATTTGCGACCGTGTTGGAACCGGTCGCCCCAAAGAACAACCATTTCGTTTTCGAAAATATAAATCAATGGTAGAAGAAGTGCTCCGCGATCCAATTTCGGTTGCCATGCTTAAGATAACGGGTTCGAAAATTATGGAGGTTTCAGGTGAAACACCAGGACCGAAGATTGGCTACACCCTCCACGCACTTCTCGAAGAAGTTCTAGATGATCCAAAGAAGAATACTAAGAAATATTTGGAAAATAAGGCTAAAAAGTTGATGGAATCACCTATTGAAGATCTAAAAAAGTTGGGTGAAAAGGGTAAAGAAAAGGGGACTCTTGCTGATGAAAAGAATGTGGAGAAGATACGTGAAAAGCATTGGGTTAAGTAGCTGGGTCACTAGAAATAAAAAAATGCCATGGGTTATCATACCTCATGGCATTCAATGAACACCGTTTCATTTCCTGTCTGGTAATCCCAAAAAAACGAACATTTGTATTGGACCAACGAACCCTGCCATCAAAACTCCAAATATCATCGTTACAGGGTATACCGCGTGTGGGACATTGCCATCCGGAATATTGGTGTAATTGTAACCTTTGCGGCAGGTAACATATTGCCCGTTGATAAATTTGTCACCGGCGGCAGAATTGACGTAGTTTCGGATACCATGACAGTACCACACCTGAAACGCAAAAATTGTAAATCCGATCAAAGCCCAAATTACATGGATCATGTGGATCATGCTTTCTCTCCTAAATTTATTTAAGGGTTCTACCCAGCCAAAAACTTACCACATCTTATATAGAATGTCAAGTAAATCTGTGTGGCATTTGGCCTGAGGTCAAAAATCAAAAAATCGCCCATGTAAGAAGGCAAGATGGAGAATTTGCCTAATGGGCGATTTTATAGTTGCGGGGTGGGCAAACTACGTGTACCTGTGTGCAAAGGATGTGTCGAGACTATTAAAGGATACATTAATACCTTTTTTTAAGTGTCTTGCGACTTCGTTATGTTTGCGGATTAATGTACTGCGTTTTAATTAATCCAAACAGTCCTTTACAAATATGGTACAAAAATTGTAAAAAGAACAGTTGCGAGCCATACAAGGGACTCAACATGTCCAATATAAGTATAACGTCCTTTATATCACCGTAAAGGACAATCCTGTGGATAAGCGACTTATTTTGTCCTTTTGATTATGGCGTGCCTCTAAAGAAGTTCTATGCCTATGGGGCAGTGATCGGAACCGAAAATGTTTGGGAGAATAAAAGCTTTTTTAAGGCGCCCCTCGAGTTCGGAGCTTATGAAAAAGTAGTCTATTCGCCAGCCAACATTTCTATCTCGCGCCCTCGTCTTCATATCCCAATAGCTATATGCATCGCGCTTTTCAGGGTTTATATGGCGAAATGTGTCGAGGTATCCGTGAGCAATCACTTCGTCAAGCCATGCCCTCTCTTCTGGGAGAAAGCCGGTGTTCTTCTCGTTCTCCTTTGGTCGTGCGAGGTCCATCTCTTCGTGAGCAGTATTGATGTCCCCGCAAAAAATAATTGGCGTGCCGCTACTTCGCAGTTTTTCAATATATTCTAAAAAAGCATCATAGAAATCAAGTTTATACGCGAGGCGATCTGGCCCCATACCTCCATTGGGGAAGTACACACCAAGAACTACGAAATCTTTGAAAAATGCAGAAATTATACGACCTTCAATATCAAATTTTTCTATACCTATCCCGTACTCCACGTATTCGGGCTTTATTTTCGTGTATAAAGCGACACCACTATAACCTTTTTTCACTTTAGACGAAGAAAAATACGATTCGTAGCCCGGAATTTCCCTAACGTTCTCGGACAACTGCTCGCTACGAGCTTTTGTTTCCTGCAAACAGAAGATGTCGGAGCTCGCGTTTATAAAATCTTCCCATCCATCTTTTTCTGCGACGGCTCGAAGACCATTTACGTTCCACGACAGGAGTCTCATAAATTAAGTATACCATCGCTATAGCATTACTGTTTTTAGAAACATAAAGAGCATATCTATGGTTATAGCTGGTATATGTGCGGAATTTTTGGATACACTGGTAAAAAGAAAGCGGTTCCAATCCTTCTTCAGGGTATTAAAACGCTTGAATATCGAGGATACGACTCTGCTGGGATATTCGTTTCAGGATGCGCTCCTGTGCGCGCAGTCGGTGAAGTAAAAAATGTGGAAGGTGCAGGTGGTCTTACAAAATGTGTTGGAAAAGCAGGTATTGCACACACACGCTGGGCTACACATGGAGTACCTTCTCTTAGGAACACACATCCACATACCGATTGTGAGGAATCACTTTACATTGTACACAATGGTATTGTAGAAAATTATAAGGAACTCCGGGAGAGACTTGAAAATTCTGGTCATTCGTTCAAATCGGATACTGATACTGAAGTGTTGGCACACCTGGTTGAAGATGCATTCCAAAAAGAAACTAATCTGCATAGAGCCTTAGTTAGAGCCCTAAAAGATGTACGTGGTACTTATGGTATTGCTCTGATGCACAAAGACTTCGCTCGAGAGATCGTTGTGGCGCGAATGGGAAGTCCAATTGTTCTTGGCATAGGAAAAGGCGAGCAATTTGTTGCGTCTGACCCATCTGCAATTATACGGCATACGGATACTATGCTTTACCTAGAGGACGGTGAGACGGCGGTGCTCTCGCCTGGCGGTTATAAGATTTTTTCGTCGGGTAACAAAACGTTGAACAGAAAGCCGGAAAAGGTTGATTCGGATATTGGGGAAATACAGAAGGAAGGTTTTGAACATTTTATGCTAAAAGAAATAATGGAGGCCAAAGATGTCTTTGACGCAACTACCAGAGGTAGGCTAGACCTTAAGGAGGGAGTTGCACACTTGGGTGGAATTAAAGATGTTGAAGAAAAACTCCAAAACATGAAACGACTTGTTATTGTCGGATGTGGATCTGCGTACTATGCCGGTATGGTAGGAAAATACATGATCGAAGAACATGCGGGAGTTCCTGTAGATGTGGAAATTGCTTCTGAATATCGATATCGTGCCGCGCCAGACCAGAAAGACACTGTGGTTCTTGCTATATCCCAATCAGGAGAGACGGCTGACACTTTGGCGTGCATAAAAGAGGCAAAGAGAAAAGGACTTTTGACTCTTGGGATCGTAAATGTTGTAGGTTCGACTATTGCTCGCGAGAGTGCTGCTGGAGTCTACAATCATGCTGGACCAGAAGTGAGTGTCGCATCGACAAAAGCATTTATTTCACAACTGATAGTTCTTGTACTTTTGACGCTGTACCTTGGACGACAACGTAGAATGGGAATTGGAGAAGGAAGGGCTATTATAGACGAGCTTATGAAGCTGCCTTCAAAAATTCAACGCATTTTTGATGGACGAGATGCTATTGAACTCGTAGCAAATAAATATGTCTTAAATCGTGATTTTTTGTACGTAGGAAGAAAGTATAACTTTGCTCTAGCATACGAGGGGGCTCTTAAATTGAAAGAAGTCTCCTACATTCACGCGGAAGGGTATGGAGCGGGCGAGATGAAGCACGGTCCACTTGCGATGATTGATAAGGATTTTCCGACCTTTGCCATTTCCCCAAAAGACAGTGTGTACGAAAAGAATATCTCAAATATAGAGGAAATACGAGCTAGAAGCGGAAAGGTTATTGCGCTTGGAACTGAGGGGGACATGTTGCTTGCCTCGCTTGCAACAGACGTGATTTATGTACCAAAAACAATAGAAATGCTGTCACCGATCCTTAACGTAATACCCTTGCAACTGTTTGGATACTACATGAGTGTGGCGCGCGGGCTTAACGTAGATCGGCCAAGAAACCTTGCAAAAGCAGTAACGGTAGAATAGCAAAGCAGTCATATTATTTTCCTGCCTTGAAATATTTTGTGTATTTCTTTTAAATGTGTGTCAATGTCGTGAGTGTGGGATTGTGTTGTTGACCAAAAAATAACGTCTTCTGTGCTGTCTATACGGCTAGTTTCTTTGACTTGAGGAGGGGATTATGAAGAGTGTTGCTTGGTATTTGAAGACTTCTGTGCTACTTTGGTTCCCTTTTGTATTCGCGGGGCTAATGTTTGTGTCGTATCTTTTCCTACAATCTAATGGTTATACGCTCGCTCTACGACTATAAGTTTGGTGGTGGTTGTCCTTTCTGTTGGAATTGCCTGTTTGGTATTTTTCATACTGTGTAAAGAAAGTGTTGTGTTTACTACTGCCGTGCTTCAAGCATTTTCAGCCGTAGCCGCGTCTATGGCAGCGATTTCTATTTATTTATGATTTTGCCAGCACCTCTTTCCTGGTTACTGGTCTCTGGCTTTGTATCTCGCTTTCAGAAATGATGTTGCTTGCCCACATGGCAAGAAAGCGCAGCAGTCTACACAGCAGTACCCTTTGGGAGTTACTGATGCCGTGTGGTATGGGTGTGGGGCTCTATATAGATCTTGTAGATCTTGTGGGTATTGTTTGGTTAGATCTTGTTTTGTCTCAAGTCCTTGCTTTTTCTGTGTTTGCGGTGTTAGTTTGCATCCAGGCCGCGATTGGTTCTATGTGGTACGAAAATGGACAAACAAACTGAAAAAAAGCGACTTAGAGGTAGAAAGGTAGTGAGGAAGCGGCTGATTTGCTTAAATCAGCCGCTTTTTTGTGAGAAAATGAAGGGAGTGCGAGATAAGCTCTTAACGAGCTTTTAACGATTTGGGAGTTTGACTTGGTATAAATGATATTCTTGACATTTTTCACAAATAGAGCATTATGTTACTAGATTTATATTTACTACGTGCAAACACGCACACTCACACAGACAGGGAGGTCCCATGTCAAACTCAATTGAAGTAACTGAGACTCCAGATCTCGCAGAGCTCGAAATAGACCAAATCAGGAAGCTAACTAACGCCATTTCTGATGATAGGTCTAGGTACCTGGCCCAACGTATTGTCGATGTTCTAGAGGATAGAACAAAAACGAGTGTAACCGATCCTTTGACCGGTCTTTGGAATCGGCGCCGACTTGAAGAATACTTAAAAAGATTCGCTGAGCGTTATCCGAAATCGTGGTTAGCTATTCTGGCTTTTGATATCGATGATTTCAAGCGCGTCAACGACGAGCACGGCCATCCCGGAGGTGATAAAGTTCTTGTGGCGGTCGCTAAGAAATTATCAGATAATTTCCGTCCGGATGACCTTGTGTGCAGGTTTGGTGGGGATGAGTTTATCGTTGTTGTCACAGGGGCTGTGTCGAAAGAGTTTCATGGAAACGCGGGTGAGAGTCGGGATGATTTCGAGAAGATGGTGTCGATGCTTGCACAGCGTGCTCGCGAAGCGGTGGAAAAGGGTACGGATGTGACTGTGAGCGTGGGCTTTGATATCAATAAAGCCGAATATTTTGCAGCACTTGAACCGCTCAAAATTACTTATGCCGCTGATGTCGCCCTATATGACGCAAAGAGTCTTGGAAAGAACCACGTGGTGATGAGTGTCGTGGGTCGCTCATAAAACATATTTTGGTGTCGTTTTCCCACTTTGTCGCCGCACACATGCGGCGACTTTTTTTATTTTTTTGGATTATAGCTCGATTTTTTAATATATCGATATTCTTAGCCTTAAAACTTGCATTATTGACAAATATATGATATACTCCTAAAATCATGCTTACGAAGCGGAAGAAAGAAAATACTATAAAGGGCGTTAGGCGACATGAAACTGATACGGGTTCCCCGGAATCACAGGTCGCTATTTTGAGCCGTCGTATTGACGAGCTTGCGACTCATCTTAAAAAGCATCACAAGGATAATCACTCCAGGAAGGGTCTTCTTCAGATGGTTGCCGACAGGCGGAATCATCTTAAGTATCTTGAGAAAAAAAATCCAAAAGCGTATAATTCGCTTGTTAAAAAACTGAAGCTTAAAAAGTAATTTTTTCTTTCTCCCTTTTTTGTTTTGTAGCATTGCAAGACATGTTACGGTAAGTATTGTTGGTCGTTTTAATATTTTAGACAGTACATTTTATGTCAGTAATTAAGCATAAAGATCAGCGTGTCGGTATTTTTATAGACGCGCAAAACCTCTATCATAGTGCAAAGAATCTCTATAAGTCGCGGGTTAATTTCGGAAACGTCGTAAAAGACGCACTTGCCGGAAGAGTGCTCATTCGTGCAATCGCGTACGTTATTACCACAGAAAGTGGTGAGGAGCAGAACTTTTTCGAAGCGCTTGGGAAACTAGGAATAGAGACCAAAACGAAAGACCTTCAAGTCTTTTACGGAGGCGCCAAGAAGGCGGATTGGGATGTTGGACTAGCGATTGACGCCATAAAACTCGCGCCAAAACTCGATGCAATTGTTATCGCAAGCGGAGATGGTGATTTTGTTCCACTTGCAGAGTATCTTCAGACCCATGGGGGTGTGCAAGTGGAGGTCATTTCGTTTGGGCGTTCAAGCTCTAGTAAACTTCGTGAGTGTGTCGACGATTTTATAGACATGGATGAAGACCCAAAAAGATATCTTATAGGAAACCGTGGTGGTTTCACGTCCAGAATCCCAAAGTTCAAATCATAAGAGGTGTAAAAAGCAGCAAAACCCGCGAACGAAATGTCGCGGTTTTTGTTTTGCTTACTAGACGCAATTTGCGTATCTTGTTTTCCTAAGCTCGCGAGCAATGCCTTTAAGGTCCGCTTATAAACGTGTTATTATTGTAGTTAACAGGAAAGAACCATGATAGAGCAAAATGTTAAATCAACCTCGGATAAAGGTGCAAGAGATTGGCTAGATAAGTTAGTTACAAAAGCGATTGATAGTCGTGCGAGCGATATTCATATAGAACCATCCAGAGATTATGGCGCCATTCGGTTGCGTGTTGATGGGTTTCTTTATGAACTCGAAAGATTTGAAAAGCAATATTACGATCAGATGATCTCGCAAATAAAAGTGGTTTCCCAACTAGATATTACGAAACATAAGCTGCCTCAAGACGGGCATTTCGAAGTTAATAACAACGGTGAGGTGTATAACCTTAGGGTGTCCACTTATCCAACAATCTACGGTGAGGTGGCAGTGCTTCGTGTCTTAAACAGAGACGATAGTCTTTTGGGTCTTAAGGAGCTCGGCCTCGACGAAGACCAGTATAAAGATGTAATAGATTTGATTTACAATCCATACGGCATAATACTCATTACCGGTCCAAGTGGATCAGGAAAGACAACTTTTTTGAATTCGATCCTTACCCTGCTTAACAAGCCTGATAACAATATAATTACTATAGAAGATCCTGTGGAGCTCAAAATGGAGGGTATTCGACAAACGCAGATCAACCAATATGAGGAGTTTAACTTTTCCACCGCTCTAAGAGCTGTGTTACGGCAAGATCCGGACATAATGATGGTTGGTGAAATAAGAGATAGTGAAACCGCACAAATTTCGATTCAGGCCGCCCTTACCGGCAAACTGATATTTTCCACCTTCCACACTCTTGATGTTTTTGGAATTATTTCGCGAATGTTAGAAATGGAAATACCACGTTCAGTTCTGGCTCACACTATAAGTGGTGTTATATCAACCCGTCTCGTAAGAAAAATATGTAATGAGTGTAAAGTCAAGTATGAATTAACCGAAGATGAAAAAAGTATTCTCAGCGGGGTAGATCTTGAGGGAATAGATTTCCACAGAGGTGAAGGGTGCGACAATTGTGCAGGAAGTGGTTACTATGGGCGCATAGGAATATTCGAGGTTATAAAGTTTGGAAACGATATCCGAGCAATGATTGTTGACAACTTGCCTTACGTAGAAATGCTTGAAGTTCTGGAAAGAACGCGTAGAAAAACACTGGGAGAAAGTGCGATCGATATAGTGTATCAGGGTATAACAACAATGGAAGAAGTGATACGCGTCGTCGGAAAACCCGTCGTAAGCATAAATCATAAATAAAGAATCAAAATAAAAAAACCGCCTCTTTTCTTTGCAGGACGGTTTTTTTTACCTACCCACTGCGGTTCCTGCCCGCGGCAGGCGGGAATCGCGGTGGGTACTCCATTTAAATGGAGTGGGTGTGGTTTTTGAATTTTATCCTTTCTTTTTTTATATAGTTTTCTTTATAAGATTTTTCGGTTTTTGTAAACCGAGAAACACATGCTACACTAATGCCAGTTATTAATAATTTGTAGCTTCTAGATAGGTAGGTTTGAAGTGGTTGTTTTTCGGCATTTCAAGTCTAAAATCTGGGGGTTACTAAAAGAGCTTGTTTCATAACCTGCTTTCGAGGCAAGGGTTTCAGAATTCGAGCGAGGCGACGTCAAAAATCTTTCACCATATCCGTTGGATACGTTAAAAGGTTTTTGACAAGACGTAGCCGAATATCTGGAAGTTTTGACCGGAATGAGATTGTGAAATAAAGTCTACCAAAATCAAAATGGTATCAAAAAAATATACCCTAGCTATAGGTGAGAAGGAATTCGTCGCAGAATTTAGTGATTTAGCAGACCAAGCAAACGGTTCGGTTATATTTCGCTACGGCAACTCAGCTGTGTTAGCAACAGCTGTAATGAGTCGCCTTGAACGAGAAGGGATGAGTTATTTTCCACTAACAGTTGACTATGAAGAGAGGTTCTACGCAGCTGGAGCAATTCTTGGAAGCCGCTTCATGCGGAGGGAGGGGAGACCGAGTGAAGAGGCAGTTCTTTCTGGGCGAATCGTAGATAGAACTATTCGTCCACTGTTCGATCCTCATATACGAAATGACATACAGGTTATTATTACTGTTTTGTCTATCGAAGAAGACGATCCTGATATTTTAGCTGTAAACGCGGCAAGTCTGGCCTTAGCCGTAAGTGATATTCCGTGGAACGGACCAGTAAGTGCAATCCGTATAGGAAAACATAAGGGAAATGACGAGCTTAAAGTTTTGCCTTCGTACGATTTTAGACGAAGTGGTGACCTTGAGTACGATCTTACTGTGTGTGGAAAGAAGGGCAATATTAATATGCTTGAAGTTGGTGCGTTTGAGGCGAGTGAGAAAGTCCTGACCGCAGGACTCAAAGAAGCGACCAAGGAAATCGAGAAAATCCAGACCTGGCAGAAAAAAATCGTGGCTGAAATCGGAAAAGAAAAGCGTGTTATAGAAGAACGTAAACTTTCAAAAGAAGTTCTGGAATTGTTTGAAAAAAAAATCGCACATAAGCTTAAAGATGCCGTTTTTGCTGGTAGTGGTAAAGCAGGTATTGAAAATTTAAAATATGAGTGGACCGAATTATTAAAGGAAAACCTTCCAGATCTAAACGTTGCAGATGCCCTTGACCATTACGAAAATGCAGTTGATAAACTTCTTCATCGCGAGGCAATACAAAATGATCGACGTGCCGACGGGCGGGAAATGGGAGAAGTACGTAAACTTTACGCAAAAGCGGGGGGCTTCTCACCAATCATACATGGCTCTGGCACGTTTTATCGTGGAGGGACACATGTGTTCTCTGCTCTTACACTCGGTGGCCCTGGAGACTCATTACTTATCGACAGCATGGAAGAACAGAGTGTAAAAAAACGATATATGCATCACTATAACTTCCCTCCGTTTTCCGTCGGAGAGACGGGTCGTGTTGGAGGATTCAACCGCCGAATGATCGGGCATGGAATGTTAGCTGAAAAAGCGCTTATCCCTGTTTTACCTAACGAAGTAGACTTTCCGTATACAATTAGGATTGTTTCAGAAAGCATGGCGTCTAATGGTTCAACCTCAATGGCAAGCGTATGTGGTTCGACCTTAGCTCTCATGGATTCTGGAGTCCCCATCAAGGCTCCGGTTGCCGGTGTTGCTATTGGTCTCATGATGGAGAATGATAAGAAATATAAAATACTTACTGATATCCAAGGACCGGAAGACCACTATGGTGACATGGACTTTAAAGTCGCTGGAACGAGGGAAGGAGTCACTGCGGTGCAGATGGATGTGAAAGTTGACGGAGTGTCGATATCTGTGCTTTGTGAAGCTTTCGAGGCAGCAAAGCGCGCACGTTTAACCATTCTTGATGTTATTGAAGCTGAGATAGATAAACCAAGGGAGAAAATTTCGCCGAACGCACCTGAAATTATCTCGCTACAAATAAAGCCGGATCAGATAGGTTTAGTGATTGGCCCTGGTGGTAAAAACATTAACAAAATCCGAGAAGACACGTGTGTTGACGATATCACCATTGAAGATAGCGGTATGGTGTATATCACTGGGAAAAATGGAACAGCACAAAAAGCTCACGACATTATCCAAACCATGACGCACGAATACAAGGCCGGAGAACGTTTTGACGGAAAAGTAACGAGGCTTATGGATTTTGGTGTGTTTGTGGAGATAGCGCCTAACACAGAAGGGTTAGTCCACATTTCAGAAATTGCTCCATTTCGAATCGAAAGCGTAAATGGTATTCTCAATGTAGGTGATCGTGTACCTGTTATCATTAAAAAGATTGACGAGAAGAATCGAATCAATTTATCGATTAAGGATGTCGACCCAAATTTTGTAAAAAATCCTAAGAAGAAAGTTTAGGGAGAAATCCGAGGAGACAGAGACACTATCACTCACGAGAGAGACGCGCTTCGCGCATTCCCATATTAGGGGAATGTTTTAGGGTATCGTATGAATTATGAATCCAGACGATAACAAGAAACAACAGGTAGGTTTTACACCGAATGAAATAGATGGTGCTGTTTTTGAAAATGATGACGGAGAGGTGTCAATCGCCGAAATAGAAGAGGAGGCTATAAAAAAAACTGACACAGAAAAAAATGAGTCGCCAAAATCTGTGGGCTTCAACGTAGAAGATTACGGTAAAACACTTTTAAAACCGCTTCGAACATTTGCGCTGGACCTAAAAGAAGCTCAAAAGGGCGGTGCCTTACCAACTAAACGGACTAAGGAAAAAGGTATAAAAGTACCAAAGAAGTCTACGGAAGTGCATGAAAAGAAACAGGAAAAAATAAGTGTAACGGAGCTACGTAAGGAACTTGCACGAAGCGGCATTCTACCAGCCGAGGAGCATAAGGAACCAGTGATCATGACAAGCGTTCCGATTATTCACACATATCGTGAGGATGTAACTTCACTTGTGAAAGATAAGCACCTCTCTGTTGCAAGTATTGCAACAGCGGCTTCAAAAAAACGTCAGAAAAATAAGACAGAAGCGCCAGAAGAAAGCTCGGTGCTTAAGAATGTGATACTTGTTGCATTGAGTATTGTGCTCATTGGTGGAGGATCATTTTCTGGCTGGTTTTTCTATCAAAAATCGAAACAGGCGGAGGCCGTGCCTAAAGAGTCGGCAATTTCTTCCATAATTTTTGCAAATATGCAGCTTGAGGTGGCGTTCTCGATGCAAGATAATGTGATCCATGCACTAGAAGCAAACGATGACGTTACGAAAAAGAGGTTTGAAACTGACCCTGGCACAATTCTTCACATTTACCCGACACTGTCGGGTGAAGGTCGCGAAATGCGAATTGACGAATTTTTTGCCAAACTTACACCCGCACCCCCAGGCGCTCTTGTACGATCCCTTCTAGACGAATATATGATTGGTTTTCATGGGGCTGAAGGGGCTTTGCCTGCCGCACCGTTTTTAATACTTACAACAGACTCGTTTGAAAATACGTTTAGGGGAATGCTAGACTGGGAAAAAGATGTGCGTGAAAGTCTTTCACCGCTGTTTGGCACCACGGTTTTTGGCGGAGAAAGCCCGAGTTCCGACTCATTCGTAGCCCCAACGGGTACCATTCCAATGGTTCTTCCTTCTTTGTTTGAAGATGTAATTTTAAAAAATGTAAACACAAGAAGGATTCGAAGCGGTACGGGGGACTTGGTGCTTCTCTATGCATTTCCTAACGCAAAAACGATTATTATAACAACTAATGAAGATACTCTCTTCGACGTTTTTAAGCTCCTCTCGGCTTCGTAGCGATAGGGGTGTGAGATTTTACTTTGAAAAGAGGCTTTGTTACACTTAGACCGATATGGATCCCGAACGAAATTAAAACGTTATGTACACTACGCAGATTCAAAAACCAAATAATGTGATAAATAGTCGCTGTTATTATCAACTAACATACGGAAATCTTTGATTTCCTATTTCGTACGGGATGGATACAGAAAAATATAAAAAAGAGCTTGAGACCGAGAAAGCGAAGCTTATTAAGGGGCTTAAAACTGTTGGACGTATCAATCCTTCTAATCCTCTCGATTGGGAACCTATTCCTGGTAACTCCAACGGAACACTTAAAGCGGACCGAAACGAAGCTGCTGACAAAGTGGAGCAGTTTGAAGAAAATAGCGCAATTTTGAAAGAGCTTGAGACACGTTACAACAATGTGCTTCGTGCACTCAAAAAAATTGAAGAGGGGTCGTTTGGTGTGTGCGAAATAAATGGTGACAAAATAGAAGAAGACAGACTTCTCGCAAACCCAGCCGCACGAACATGCAAAAAACACCTTGGTGAGTTAGAAAGATAAGAAAAATAATGAGTGAGTCTACGAACGATTATATTTTTCTTACCGAGCGCATAGTGCTTTATGTGCTCGGTTTAAGATTTTGTGGCGTAAATTTTCGTTCCGCTCAATTTACTAACAAAATCTAAAATGAGTTTCGCGAAGGTTAAGAGCGCACAGACAAATCTACTTGAAGCTGCGCTTGTTGATGTAGAGGTGGATACCTCGCGCGGCCTTCACTCGTTTACGATAGTTGGTCTACCCGATAAAGCTGTGGAAGAAAGTCGGGACCGCGTAAGTGCTGCTATTAAAAACTCTGGCTTCGTTTCACCAAAAAGTAAAAATCAAAAAATAACTATTTCTCTTGCGCCGGCCAATCTCAAAAAAGAGGGGCCGGTATTTGATTTGGCGATTGCTCTTGCATACCTTTTGGCAAATAAGGAAGTGTCGTTTAGTGTGGAGAATAAGTTATTTCTAGGAGAGCTGAGTCTCGACGGGAAGTTACGCCCCATACGCGGCACATTACCAATCGTTCAAAAAGCAAAAGAAGCTGGGGTTAGAGATATATTTTTGCCGACTGATAATGCCAGAGAAGCTGCGCTAATAACTGGAGTTTCTGTTTACGGCGCGAAGTGTTTGAATGATATTTTGGGACATTTGGACGACGATAAAAAAGAGTTTCGTCTCAAAAAGCAGGAGAAAACTGCTGTTATATACAAAGCGCCGCCCTACAGGGTGTCGTTTGATGATGTTCGCGGTCAAGAGACGGCAAAGCGCGGTCTATTGATAGCTGCTGCAGGAGGCCATAATATAGCCCTTTTTGGGCCTCCTGGAACAGGAAAGACGATGCTTGCGCGTGCGTTTACGAGCATACTTCCACCGCTGTCGCTTAGTGACGTGCTTACGACAACATCTATTCATTCAGTTGCTGGAACACTTCAGGACGAACTTGTAACACATCCGCCGCTACGAAGCCCACACCACACAGCATCATATGTATCCTTGGTTGGTGGGGGAACGTTTCCAAAGCCGGGAGAAATCACGCTCGCACATAAGGGAGTGCTCTTTCTGGATGAGTTTCCTGAGTTCGAGCGGCGTGCAATTGACGCGCTCCGCCAACCGCTTGAGGATCGTGTGATCAATATCTCGCGTGTTCAGGGTTCGGCAACGTTTCCTGCAGAATTTATTTTAATAGCCGCAATGAATCCGTGTCCGTGTGGAAATTTTGGTACTAAAAAAGAGTGTATCTGTGCACCGTCTAATCTTCTTAGGTATCAGCGCAAAATTTCTGGACCGATTATTGAACGTATTGATATGTGGATTGAAGTGCCTAATGTGGGAGTAGAAAAACTTTCTGAAGTGAGGGACGATACTGGAGTTACAGAAGATATGATGCGAAAAGTTTCTGGAGCGCGTTTATTTCAAGAAAGACGACAAGGAAAAACTAATAGTATGTTGGATGTGCGTGATCTTGAGAAGCATGTCGTACTTCTGGACAAAGCCAAAACAATACTCAAAGAAGCAGCGAAAAGACTCGATCTCTCTCCGCGTTCGTACCACCGCATTATTCGTCTTGCGCGAACGATTTCTGATTTAGAGGAAAACAAAGAAATCGAGGAGTCGCATATACTCGAAGCGCTCCAGTACAGACCAAAACAGCAGATATAAATTAAGTATGGGAAAAAAGAATCCTTGCTTTAAAGCAAGGATTCTTTTTTACGGCGTCAGGACATACGTCCTGACGTACAAAAAAAACAGCGTTGCCGCCGTCCCCTTATGCTTATACTAACTCCTTATGCTTGTTTAAAATGGGTTCCTAGCCCTAAAGCCCATGGCTTGGGCGAAATCCTTTTTGATTAAAATTAAAAAGGATTTCTAGCCCCGCGGACTTCAAAGTGAAGGTGTGCTCCTGTTGAGCGTCCGCTTGAACCAACGTATCCGATAACTTGGCCTTTTACCACGTTTGATCCTTGATAAACAATGTTGCTGTTGTTGTGTGCATATAGCGTCTGTGTACCGTTATTGTGCTTTATGACGACGTATTTACCGTATCCGCCGTTCCAGCCGGAGTTTCGACTGATGATAACTACGCCGCTCGCAGAAGCCAAGATTGGTGTTCCATATGGAGCGCCAATATCAATGCCGTTGTATCCATGAAGTCCCTGTGTCTTTCGCCCGCTAGTAAGTGGTCGTAGGTAATAACCAGAGTATGATGGACCACCAGATCCACTTATAAGCTGACTATATCCAGAGTAGACTGGTGTCGCTATCTCTCCGTCGGGAATAGTCACTATATCTCCAACTGCAAGCACGGAACCTTCTTCAAGTCCGTTGTATTGTAAAATCTCCTCTAAATCTCCTTTGTATTTTTTTGCGATACTCCTTAGAGTGTCGTCTTTCTTTACAGTATGTTGAATGCCGGTGATTGGAAGGATGACGAGTGTTTGTCCCGGAGTAATCAAGGACCCGCGCTTAATATCGTTTGACCAAATTATAGTATTTACCGAAACATTGAAAATTTGTGCGATTTGAGACAAAGAATCCCCATCGCGTACAACATAAATGCTAATTTGATATGAACCTGGTGGCTTGTCTTCTATGTTGGCTAATGTCCCTGACGGACCTGTGTCAGGCAAAAGTGCTGTACCCCCTACAATTGTAATGTTACCACCCCCTTTTGACGGGTTTGGGTCATAGTTAAGTGCCGCTTCAAGTAGTGCCATGTTTTGCGAATTTGTGTAAACTTCTACAGCGCGGTATTTGTCCGTGTTGAAGGAGAAGTAACTCATAAGAAATGAGAAAAAACCGGCTTGCGTTGTGAATGGCGCGGAAATAATGAAAAGCGCAATGATTGCTGATTTCAACGACAAAAACTTTCGGGCCTTATGTGACCCTACTGTTTCCTTTTTTGTCACCTGATTGCCGAAGCACTTCCCTGTGGGATCAGGCTCATAATCTACAGGTTTAATAAGCGAATGTTATATGTTAAGCGGAAACTCCCGAGTGTTTCAATAAGCCCAAGGGGTTAATTGGAACACAGTCCTAGCTTGTCAGTATATATTTACTATGGCGCAGGGATTATAAAAAGTCAATGTAAGTACTTTGCTCGTGTGTACAGTATTTAGCTTTGCATTTTATGACCTCGGCTCGGCACAGTGTTGGGAAGAAAGTCTTATTTTAAGCCGTTTCTGTCGTTTATATGATATACTTGGTGCCAGTAAAATAGTTTACAAAAAACGGGGAATGGACGCACTAAATACACAACAAAAAGAGGCAGTTTGCCACACGGAAGGGGCTCTCCTTGTCATTGCCGGGGCTGGGGCCGGTAAAACACGGGTAATTACCGAGAGAATACTCCATTTGATACAAAGTGGTGTGGCACCGGAGGAAATTTTAGCGGTCACATTCACAAATAAGGCGGCGAAGGAAATGCGTGGGCGTGTTCTTTGTTTACTTGAGAAAAATCTAGAGATTAATCGTCCGACTCGCACGTCTAGCGAACCGTTTATAGCTACATTTCACTCACTTGGCGTATACATATTACGTGAAAACTTTCGCACTGTAGGCATTCCTCGTCATTTCTCTATTTTTGACAGAAGTGATTCAGTGCGTCTTGTTAAGGCGGCTTTGAAGGAGGTTGGTTATAGTCTCGAACAATTCGAACCGAAAAAAATTCTTGGCTCAATATCGAGACAAAAAGGGAATGCTGTGGGGAGAGTAGAATACCAGAGCGCGCATGCGAGCGAATTTTATCCCCGTGTTGTGTCTTTGGTGTGGGAGAAATATGAAAAGGCTCTTCACGATGAAAAAGCTCTTGATTTTGATGACCTTCTTATAAAAACTGTGGAATTGTTGGAGCAAAATAAAAGCATTCTTAAAAAATATCAAAACATGTGGAAATATTTGAGCGTCGACGAATATCAAGATACTAATGGGGTACAAAACAAGCTTACCCATTTATTGGCAAACAAGCACGGCAACATATGCGTTGTTGGAGATATTGATCAGACAATTTATACATGGCGGGGGGCAGACATATCAAACCTCCTCGACTTTGAACATAAGTACCCAAACACAAAAATAATTATGCTCGAAGAAAATTATCGTTCTACAAAAAATATTCTCGACGCATCTAATTCAGTTATCGAAAAGAATGCTAACCGTCCAAAAAAGCATTTGTTTACGAATGGAGAGATTGGTGAAAAAATTTCCCTTTTTAAAGGGTGTGACGAGGCCGATGAGGCACGTTTTGTTACTGAAAAGTCTGGAGAGCTCATTAATAGAAAAGTTCCACCACGAGAAATCGCGGTTTTGTATCGTGTAAATTTTCAATCTCGTGTCATTGAAGAGTTTTTTCTCGACTGTGGTATTCCTTATCAAGTTCTCGGTGTGCGCTTTTTTGACCGCAAGGAAGTTAAAGATGTTTTGTCATTTTTGCGCCTCGCCCTCAACCCAGAATCTGTTGCTGATTTGAAGCGCGTTATAAACGTTCCTCCGCGTGGTATCGGAAAAATCACACTTCTACGAATGGTCTCTGGGCGTGAAAGCGAGTGTACAGCCGCTATGCAAAAGCGCATTGGAGATTTTCGAGCACTTTTATCGAATATCCAAAATATGGTTTTAAATCAGGCTCCTTCTGAAACCCTGCGGTTTATTCTCAAGGAATCTGGACTTAAGAAGCATTTGAGGGATGGCGGTGAGGAGGGGCAAGAGCGCCTTTTGAACATTCAGGAGTTGATTGCTCTTGCTGCCAAATATGGTAGAGATACGCCGTTAGAGGGAGTTGAAAAGTTATTGACCGACGCCGCCCTAGCTACTGACCAGGACACTCTTATTGAAAACACAAACAGTGTAAAGCTAATGACAGTTCACGCCGCCAAGGGGCTTGAGTTTGATTACGTATTTATTACCGGTCTTGAAGACGGACTCTTTCCACACGAAATGTTTGAGGGTCTCTCGGGAAGCTCAACTCGACGTGACGAGGAGGAGGAGCGGCGATTGTTTTATGTTGCGTTAACACGCGCTCGTAAAAAAATATATCTATCGTATGCATCCGTGCGAAATGTTTTCGGTGCGCGTAGAATTAATGTGCAGTCGGAGTTTATAGGCGACATACCAGAAGAATTGCTCGTACTTGAAAACGAAGCGGTGGAGCGTGAAAAGGTAATTTATTTAGATTTGGATGATGAATAGAATACGTCGTACAAAAAAATCATTGGGGCAGAATTATCTCACATCAAAAGTTGTCATTAAAGACATGGTTGGGGCTGCTGAACTTAAAAAAAATGATACTGTTCTAGAAGTTGGTCCAGGCAAAGGAATTTTAACCAAAGCTCTTTTGGAAGAGTCTTTGAAGGTTTACGCAATAGAAAAAGATGATTTGCTTATTCCACTTCTTAAGAAAAAATTTAAAGAGGAGATTCAAAAAGGAAAATTAAAACTTATACATGGGGACGCACTTGGTCTTGACTTAAAAGTAACTTTGCCAAAAAAATATGTCGTTGTTGCAAATATTCCGTATTATATTACCGGGGTGTTTTTAAGAAAAATGTTGACGGACGTGAATCAGCCGAGTCGAATGATACTCATGGTACAAAAAGAAATTGCTTCGAGGATTCTTGCGCATGATAAAAAAGAAAGCATTCTCTCAATAAGTGTTAAGGCCTACGGCAAACCGAGTGTTGTGCGGAAAGTTTCGAAACGTTATTTTAAACCGGTGCCAAAAGTTGATTCGGCAGTTTTGAAAATAGAAAATATTTCAAAGAAGTTTTTTAGAGGAAGTGTAACTGAAGAAAATTTTTTTGTTCTTGTTCGTTTGGGATTTAGACATAAACGAAAAAAATTATTGGGTAACCTTCGTCCGCATTATAAGAATGTGGATGAAGTGTTTGAAGCCCTTAATATAGACTTCGGCGCGCGAGCGGAGAATTTAACCATTAACGATTGGTTATGTCTTGTTAAGGTCGTTTCGCGTTAGTTAGTTTGTTCCAATAATGTTGATTGTTGCTGCATATGGAAAAGGGATGCAAACGAGAAACGGGGGAGGTACAATAACAATTCGACAGCTAAGGCCTGGCCTACTGTCGTGAAGTCCTAATGTTAACCTACCTGCGCGCGGTCTGAAGTTTGGAAAAAGACGCGATTGGAAAAAGTTGTAGAATAGGACCGGAGCTGCGATACCCCCAGGAGTAGGCACAACAGATCCGACAATAAATCCATTAAAGCTACAGGTACATGGAACAAATGGACCAATAATTGTTCCACCAAAAGGTGTTGAACCCCTGTTTGATCCAAAACCAAAGAGAGATGCAATAGTGTCAACACTAATATTGCCACTTAATATATCTCCAAGCGCCCCTAAGCCATTTAAGTCAAAAAATTCTGTGATTTCTCCTACGCCTACAGAGTCGAGAAGAGTGTTTAGAACTTCTCCACCATAGTCTTGTATTAAAGTTGTAACATTGTCTATACCAATACCATCAATTAATCCAAGAATTGATCCTATGTCGTCACTCCCCAAAAATCCAAGAACTTCACCCAAGCCAACGTTATTTATAAGAGTTGCCAGCTCCTGTGTGGTCATACCGCCATCAAGAAGGTTGAGTAAGTCACCAACGCCGAGTTGGTCTGCGAGTGCGCTAAAATCTGCCACTCCAATATTATTTACAAAGTTGGAAAATTCTTCGATACCAAATTCTTCTACCAGAGTTATGAGGTCTCCAGCCCCTATATTATCAATAATATTTTGTATGCTTTGCAAACCTAAATTATCTATGAGTGTTTGAAATTCTGGAAGACCCAATTGGCTAACTAAATTTGTAAAATCTCCCGCACCAATACCGTCTACGAGATTTTGAAAGTTTTGTAATCCTAAATCACTTACTAAAGTTTGAAAACCTGTAAGACCAAGTTCATTAACAAGATTTGCAAAACTTCCAAGATTAACATCGTTTACAAAATCAACAATATCTAACACTCCGTAGTTATCTATTAACGTAGTAAGTGTTACTGTCCCACCCCCAAGACTAGCGAGCAGACTTCCTAATTGTCCAACTCCAATCCCACCCACAAGATCGTTAAGTCCATTAACGCCCAGACTATTCACCAAGTCTGTAACCCCGTTTGCACCAACCGTTTCTAGTAAATTTTCTACACCCCCAAGACCCATGCTCGCAATAAGAGAGTCAAAACTTCCTTGGCCAATATTTGCTATGAGGGCGTCCACGCTTGGAATGTTTATTGTTCCTAAAATATTTCCCACCTCCCCTAATCCAAAGTCAGTTATTGTTGTAAGAAGCGAATCAAGTCCTGCGGTATTTAAAATATTTTCTAAAGAACCGACACCGATGTCATTAATAAGAGCAGACAAATCTCCTACTCCTAAGTCACCAATAAGAGCATTTATGTTTACTATTCCAACATCAGAAAATAAATTTCCTAATGCTCCAACTCCTATGTTGTTTGTGAGTTGTCTAAAGTTATCAAACCCCATGTCGCCAATGAGAGTTTGTATGTTTCCCAATCCAGCAGAAGTTATAAGCCCTGAAAGAGCACCCCCACCCAAATCATTAACGAGTCTTGTAAAGTTTGTTGAGCCAATATCATTTAAAAGTGTGTTAACTTGTCCTATACCTAAATCTGCAACCAAACCTGAAAGTGTGCCCACACCAATATCGTTTATGAGAGAGCTTAAATTTTCCGCACCGACCTGTCTGAATAATGTGTTAAAATCATTTAAACCAATGTCGCCTAAGAGCTCAGCTATTGCAGACCCTCCAGAGGATTCAAGTAGTGTTGTAAGGTTTGTTGGGCCCACAGAAAGTAAAAGGCTATTGAATTGGTTGAGTCCAATGTCGCTAATAAGGCTCCCTAAAGCGCTCGCGCCAGAACCAGTTATTAACTCGGTAAAATTTGATGGGCCGATATTATCAAATATCCCCATTACATTGTCGAATCCAACATCGTTTATGAAATTACCGAAAGCGCTCGCGCCAGAATTATTAATAATAATACTAAGTTCTGTGCTCCCTATCTGGCTTAATAAACTGCTAACTTCCAAGACGCTTGTAGAATTTATTAAATTACTCACGTTGCTCGCACCTGTGTTATTAAGAAAATCCCCTAAAGCAAAACTTCCGTTGTTTATTACAAGCGATGCTGTGTTGTTAACGCCAGTGTCGTTTATAAAACTTCCGACAGTTATAGGACCGGATCGTTCAATTAACTGTGCGGCAAGGTTAATTCCGGTTTGTAACAAAAGATTATACACCCTTCGAATGCCAGTTTTCGCTATCAAAGCAGTGTATGCGTCCTGACCTATAGCTTGTTGAAAATTATCAAGTAACTCAATTTCAAAATCCTCAGAAAAGATAGGTTCAGATTGGGATTTAGATATTTGCGGAATAAAAAGTAAAAATAGCACCATTAGAGAGAGCAGAATCACTGTGACTATTCTTTTTTGTGTGAAGAAAGTGTGCATTATGCTCGTTTTTAATTTTTAATCACAAAAACACTTGGCCTTTCAGTTCGGCCATTCGCGTTTGCAATATAGATAAAGACCGGCCACTCTGCATAATCGAGTCCGGGAATCGCACTTGCGTCCGGCAAACCAATATTAGGGGTAACGTTTACAACAATAGACTTGCCGTCCGGAGACGGAATCCCGGTTACAATATTTTGTCCGAATTCCACCTGATTATTTGTGAGTGTAAATCCAGAACCATAAATAGTGATTTGACTTCCATTTGGTCCGATTGCCGGTGAAATTGAGAAAATTTCAGGAGCTGTCGCGTTTTCAACCGTGATAACGAAGTCCATTATTCTGAGTGCCTCTTCTCCGGAACCGCTAGTAAACGTTAGAAAGTAAGGACCTTTGGTAATGTCGGGTACCTTGAATGTTAATGATTCACCATCCAAAGTTGCCGTACCTGTTACAGAGTGAGTGTCTCCAAAATTAATTTTTGTACCATTTGTGAGCTTGATACCGTCTATTGTTATAGCTTCTCCGGGACTACCTGCATACGAACTAGCCCTTCCGACTGAAAAGTCATTAGAGGTTTCGTAAACAGGTATCGATGTGAGAACGTCAGGTTCTGTGCCACCAACCGTGAGGGTGTCTAGAATTTCATCCGAATTTACTCCAGTTAGTCCGCTGAGGTCTAAACTTTCTCCACTATCAAAATTTTCAGTAATCGAGCCGTAATTTAGAGTAGTGATGTCTTCTGTTGTAGATTGCACACCAGTCTTTGACAGCGCATTCATTTTAGCCCTCGTTGACGGGCCAAAATACCCGCTTCCGCGTGAAAGTCCGACAGGCGTGAGAATTTCTGACGCGTATAGTTCTTGGAATCTAGCAACTGCGTTTGCAGTTAGGGTGCCAAAATATGTGGTCTCAAGGCCGAGTGAGCCGAGGCCAGAGTTTGCGATTCGTGTTCTAGAATCAGTGTTTAGTACCTTTTGAAGTTTTTTTACTTCTTGGCTGTTGTCTCCGACGGTAAGATTTATATTAAATATAATGTTTGTGGTGAGAGTATCTTCTGTTGCGGTGCTTGGAGTGTCTGCGGTTGTAGATTGTGCGGTGGTGTTTGTAAGCGCGTTCATTTTAGCCCTTGAGGAAGGTCCGAAAAAGCCTGTGCCGTTAGTGAGGCCTACGGGGGCGAGTACTTCCGTATAATAAACATTCTGAAACTTTACGACAGCGGCCTTCGTAAGTAGTCCAAAATATGTAGTTTCAAGCCCTGGTGAGCCGGAGCCAGAGCTCGCGACTCTGGTTTGTGGGTCGGCGTTTAGGGCTATCTGAAGGCGCATTACGCTTTCTCCTCTGTCTCCGAGACGTAGATTTGTTATAAATGTGTCTGTGTCAGCCATTGTCAGCAAGGGCGGTTGAATGTAGAGGACAAACACAAATACTGCGATCACTGCAAGGAGTAATTTTGCGATGGTTGTGTGTTTGTGTAGTCTGTTGCCGTTGGGCATTATATACATGAAAGTATTTTTAGTATATCACGCAATCCTGTATCAACACGCTTGCTGTGGGTATAGAGCCACCTGTTTGATATAATTTACTTACATAATATGGCAAAAACTAAACGTCTTCCAAGTAGAAGGGTGATTTTTACGGTACTCGTGGCGGTTATTGTGCTGGTGGTTGTTGCCCTAGGTGTGGGTGGCGAGAAAACAAGTTCGGTGGCTAGTAATCTACTAGAGAACGCGCGAATGTCAGTTGGATTTGTGTTTCCAGATGCCGATGGTGATGGTTTGAGCGATTGGAAGGAACGTCTTTTCGGGACTAACCCAAACAATCCTGATTCCGATCGCAACGGCGTCTCCGACGGTGTGCAATATGCGAGCAGGAAAACGTTACCAAACAAAGAAGTGTCTGATTCGGCGTTAAATTATCTCGGAGCGACTGGCGCAGCGTTGGCAAACGGCGGTAGTTTACCGATCACAGGACTTCCGGAACCTCGTTTTACACAAAAAGAGAACCTTTATTTTGCAGAGTCTCTAGAAATTGTTCCTTCGACCCAAGAAGCTAGGAACAAATATGTGTTCGCACTTTCGTCAGTACTTGCAGTGCAGTATGGAGAAGTATACGAAAGTGAGGTTATGGATGCCGTCTCGGAGTGGGTTGAGACAGGAGATTCGAATGCGCTCGCGGCAATCAAGCGGCGCGAAAAGAATTTGCGCTTTGCCGCGGCAGACCTTTCGCTTCTTACAATACCAACAGACATTGTGGATCTGCATTTGGATCTCATAAACAATTTCTATAAGGAGTCCTTGTCCCTCAAGGAAATCCTGACAACCACCGTAGAAAATCCGGCACAAGGCCTTCTTGCCGGATCTTCGTACGTAAATTACCGGAGCAAGCGGGCGCAATCAATTGTTGCCATCGCAGAATATATTAATCGCGATTCAAACTAATGAGCACTTTAAAGATAATGATGAATGCACGAATACAAAAAGGTTCTTTGGTTCTCGGACTTCTGCTTTGTGCGTCTGTAATCATTACACTATTTCCGAGCAGCGTATACGCTGACCACGTAACACCCAATCCGTGTGCAATAGAAAGGCTTAATATAGAGCCTCGAAATGTAAACATTGTGGTTGGGAAGCTGGGAAGTCGTACGGGCAAGGTGCCAGTATACGATGAATGGGTCATCAGAAACTTAATTTCATTAGCTACAGCAATGCAAAAATCTGCTGAATTTTCAGAACTTCAAGATCAGGACATACAACGAACACGGGATTATCTTCGACTCCTTTGTGAAAAAGAGTACGAGCTCGATCACACATTGCAGCACGCGTGGGCAAAAATTATAGATCAGTTTGTTATTGAAACAATCAATTGGGTACAGACGGTGTACAACGACAATCCTATATTTGTTACGAACCAGTCTGTGTATTACAAACTTGTTGAC
>JACZSL010000016.1 GCA_022574205.1 Patescibacteria group bacterium | reverse complement strand
CTCATGCCAAGAAGGTTTATTCAAAAAAGTTACATGAAGAAGAAGTAAAATGAATTCACTTTCTGTTGTACAAATTGCGGTTGAGGGTTTTGACGATAATTTTTCGTATTTGATTGTTGATGAGGAGACGAAGCAAGCGGCGCTTGTTGATCCATGCGGAAAGATTGAGCGTGTTTTTAGTGAGGTCAAAAAGCAGGAGCTTGTACTTTCGTCTGTTCTTATAACACATAGCCACCTTGATCATCTCGAACGACTTGATGATGTTATTGCACGCTACTCAGTAACTGTCTACATACACGAAAGTGCACAAGGGCACATAGCAATACCAAATGCTCTCGCGTCCTATACAAAAAGGGATGGCACTATTGCCGTTGGCAAGGGAGATATCACAGTGCTTCACACACCGGGGCACATTGGCGATGCGGTCTGTTATTATATCCCCGTGGAACAAGCGCAAGATGGTGTCCCAAAACTCATTACCGGCGACACAGTTTTTGTCGAAGGATGCGGACGGACAAATGAGGCAGGAGTAAAAGCGCTGTATGACAGCTTACAATTTATCAAGACACTTCCGGACGATACAGAAGTATATCCGGGCCACGACTATGGCAGTGTACCCATCTCAACGATCGGCCAAGAAAAAGAGAACAACAAATACTTTCGTGCGGAAAATTTCGAGGAGTTTAAAAAGATTCGCCTGAAATTGTAATAGCTTTCTAAGGGTTAAGGACAATCAGCATGACTCGGGCACTTAAAATTTCGTCACTTCCGCAACTTTTTAACGTGCCCGAAGAGCCCTAAAGGACTGCTGTTTGCAAATCACTCGTAGAACTCGTGAGCAAACAGGGAGCGTCATTTTGGTAAACCCCCACACCTTTCATAATGATGTTGTCCAAAGGCAACGCACGAAGTGCGTCGTTATGAAAGGTGTGTGGGTAAAATAGTTCGACAGACTCACTACAAGTAAAATCATTAAAAATAGCCTTACAGGGCTTGATGGGGGGATTACCGAGACCGATGAGGCCAGCTCGTAAATAACTCTTTGTTTGCAACACGAAAAATTGCATAGGTCTAGGACGTTCGAACTTGCTATAAATCCCCATTTCAAGCATAGTAGATTTTGAACTACACTAGGTCTTTAACAGCAGGAGGGTTCGCTATGCGACCACAAATATTAGATGTACTGGCGGACCGATATGCGAGCACAGCAATGCTCAACATTTGGTCTGCTGAAGCTAAGGTGATCATGGAGCGTGAGCTCTGGATCACAGTGCTGAAGGCTCAAACCGAGCTTGGTCTAGGTCATCTTGTGCATAAAGATGCTGTCACGGCTTATGAAAGTGTTGTATTGCGTGTGGACCTTGAAAGCATGAGGCAAAGAGAACTTAAGACACGCCATGATGTGAAGGCTCGCATCGAGGAGTTTTGCGCACTTGCCGGACATGAACATATCCATATGGGTATGACTTCACGCGATCTCACGGAAAACGTGGAACAAATGCAGGCTCGACGAGCACTAAAACTTACACACCAAAAAATCATCGCAGTCATGGGTCGTCTGGCTCGGCGCGCAACCGAATATTCAGCACTTCCTATGGCTGGACGTTCACACAATGTTGCCGCACAGATGACAACACTTGGTAAACGCTTTGCTACAGCTGCGGAGGAACTCCGTCAAGCATTTCTGCGAACCGATCACTGCATGGTCAATTATCCTTTGCGCGGAATGAAGGGTCCGGTTGGAACCCAACAAGACATGCTGGATCTCTTTGATGGCGACCAGGAAAAGGTGATAGAACTTGAGCGTCAAGTAGCAGAGCACCTTGGTTTCGAGTTCACGTTGACTAGCGTTGGGCAAGTCTATCCGCGGTCACTCGACTTCGACGTGCTTTCAACACTTGTGCAAGTGGCGGCGACAGCATCGAGTTTCGCAACAACCATTCGGTTAATGGCAGGACAAGAGCTGGTTACTGAAGGCTTCAAGGAAGGTCAAGTTGGGTCCTCGGCCATGCCGCACAAAATGAACGCTCGTTCGAGCGAACGTATTTGTGGCTTTTATCATGTTCTGCGTGGTTTTCTCGCCATGATCGAAGGTCCTGCAGGAAGTCAGTGGAACGAAGGCGATGTTAGCTGTTCCGTGGTGCGCCGGGTAGCCATTCAAGGAGCATTTTTTGCCATTGATGGGCTACTTGAGACTTACCTGACGGTTCTCGATGAGTTCGGTGTCTATCCCGCAATGATCGAACGCGAGATTCAGCGGTACCTGCCATTCTTGGCTACTACGAAAATACTTATGGCTGCCGTAAAAGCTGGGATGGGTCGTGAGACAGCTCATGAGTGCATTAAGAAGCATGCCACAGCTTCTGCTCTTCAAATGCGTGCCGATGGAGTGGATGAAAACCCGCTTTTACAAAACTTGGGCGATGACCCTGGTTTTCCATTGGATGCAGTGGAGCTCAGAGAAGCAATTGGTACGCCGGTGATGTTTGTGGGAACAGCGCAGCAACAAGTCTCTGATGTTGTGGGTCGCATTCAAGCATTGCTCGATGAATACCCAGACGCGGCTTGTTATCAACCGGAACCCATTCTTTAACGCGCATTGTGCTTGGTCCTCGCCTTCGGGTGGGGACCATTTTTTTGTTAAATCATTTTGATCCGAGAGTAAGTAAACTCGAAAAATGGTACGATTCACTCATAAAAAGAGTTCTGACGTCGTCCAGTAATCGCAGCCCTTCTTCCCTTCGGTCATCAGGGCCTATGGCACTTCTTCACCTTCGCGCAGCGAAGGCTCATCAGGGCCTACGGCACTGGTGTATATCCGAAAGAAGGCTCTGAGGAGTTTTCAACGAAGAGAAATAAATATGTACTGTACTTACATTCTTAAATGCAGCGACAACTCTCTATATGTTGGTTGTACAAACAATCTCGAAAAGAGAATTGTGGAACATAACAGTGGAAAAAGAGGAGCTCATTACACCAGAATAAGACGACCAGTTGAGTTACTACACTCAGAAATGTTTGACACGCTCATAGAGGCTAGGAGAAGAGAAAAGGAAATAAAGGGATGGCGCCGTGAGAAAAAGTTGATCCTTATAAACAGCTAGCACTGAAACAGCACTGCTGTTTACAAATCAATTGCTTCGCTCTTGAGTAAAAAGGGAATATACTAAAATTATGAAAAATAATGAATCAGAACCCGAAACAAACGAGGACGATAGTGAATTTGATATAGATGGCCAGGAGAAAATTGAAGCGAGTATTTTTTCTCAAGTATTACGAGGCGTAGTAGCCCTTGCAGTTATTTCAGGATTACTATACATTTCGGGTATATATCAATTTTTCATTTATCAAAGAACTCCTCCATCTCTGAATCAGGCGGAAATTGTAAGTCGTGTGGACGCGCAAACTCTTTCGATTCCTCTTACAATTTTTATTATTACCGGCAACGAATCATATGGCTCTATTCGGTCAGAAGAAAATGCACTGCATCTTGTGGAAAATGCGTCACGAATTTGGGATCAAGCGGGTATTACACTTACTATAAAAAATATCTACACTATTTCAAAAAGCGATGTGGAGATGAAGATTTTCTCTGATACTCCTGCAGTGTTTATACAAAATATTGATGAATTTGATGAGGCGACGATAAATGTTTTTCTTGTAGGCAATCTTGGCGGAATAAATGGCATTGCATTTAGCGGACTCTACAGTGTTGCAGTTGCAGACTATACGACAGTATACGATTTTCGAGCTCTGGCCCACGAAGTCGGACATATGCTTGGGCTCAATCATGTAGAGGGGTCGCGTGGACAGCTTATGTATCGAGGGGCCAATGGTTTTAATCTATCACTTGTGGAAATTGAGCGCGCTCGCCTTAAAGCCCGGGAAAAATGAAAAAATGAGGAAAATTGGGGCAGGCACCGTTTATAACGTGCTCAAAGAGCCCTCCTTCGCAAAAAGCCGCCCACCCGAATGATTCGTTCAGGCGGGCGGACGGGTAAACGTCATTTTGATACAATAGAAATATGAAAATAACTATTTGTTCAAGTGCAGCTTTCTATAAGGATATTTTTCCAATCAAGGAAGAACTAGAAAAGCTAGGGTTTGAGGTTCTCATACCCATTTCTGCGGAGAAAATGAAAAAAAGTGAAAATTTTAAAGTAAGTGATTATAAAACGTGGTATAACAACCCTGACGATTTTGAAAAGAAAGCATTTTTAATGAAAAATCATATCAATAAAGTTAAAGAAGGTGATGCTGTATTAGTTTTAAATCTTAAAAAGAACAACGTCTCTGGGTACGTTGGAGGTAATGTACTGTTGGAGATGTTTTATGGATGGATCAATAAAAAAGCTATTTTCCTACTCAACCCCGTGGAAAAAGAGCTCCAGTTATATGAAGAGGTTATGGGGATGACACCAATAATCTTAAACGGTGATTTATCACAAATCGCGAAATCAAAGTAAAAACTTTACATAGATCAGACCTGTGTAAAGTTAGGCCATTATTTGGTAATCATTGGAAATGGGGGACATTGGAAATGGGGACAGACACCATTTTTGGCGTGCTCAAAGAGCCCTAAAGGACTGCGATTTGTATTCACCTAAGCGGTGAACAAATCGGGAGCGTAGTTTTGGTAAACCACCACACCTTTCATAATGATGTTGTCCAAAGGCAACGCACGAAGTGCGTCGTTATGAAAGGTGTGGGGGTAAAGTAAAATCATGGATATAATCGATGAGATAAAGAAACTACAGTTTCCGCTTGGACAATATGTAGTAGTTGGAAGCGGAACTATGGCAGCTCTTGGAATTCGCGAAGCGCGAGATATTGATATCGCGGTTATATCAAAGTTATACGATTTTCTCTGCGCAACTGGAAAATGGGAGAAAGAAGAATATCATGGCAAGATACTCCTGAAACAAGGTAAGGTAGAGATAATCCCACAGCTTAACTGGAACGAATACGCCACAACAACCGAAGAAGCAATTACCTCAGCAATTTTAATTGATAATATACATTTTATGAATTTGAAGGAGCTTAAGAAATTTAAACTGGCTCTAGGACGCAAAAAAGATTTTGAAGACATTAAACTCATCGATCAGTATCTAAATGAGTAAAGGCAGGGCCTTTAATCAGGCAGAATAAGAATCCTTGCTTTAAAGCAAGGATTCTTTTGATATACTAGATTTATGAAGAAAGTCCTTGGTATTGATATTGGCGGTGTAATTTTAGATTTTGCTCCATCGTTTAAAAGTGGCGGCGTGAGTGATGAAGGGTTTATGGCAACTCCAGTTGTTGTGGATTCCATTGAGTCAATTGCTGAACTTAATAAAGGCGTTTTTAAAGATAATATATACCTCGTGTCTAAATACAACAACGATGGTCCAGATGGAATTCGTAAATGGCTTCATAGCCAAAAATTTTATGAGCGTACTGGTATTCCAGAAAGTCATTTATATCAGTGCAGGGAGCGAGACGGAAAGGCGCCCATTGTTAAGGAATTAGGAGTTACGCATTTTATAGACGATAGGGCAGAAGTCATGTCTCATTTTGCCGACTTTGTTCCAAATCTGTATCATTTCCAATCAAAACTTGAAAACAGAGACGAATATAGTGCAAAAATACCAAACTTGATATTTGTAAATAGTTGGAAAGAACTAATGCCTATGCTTAAAGATAGTTAAAATAGTATACTAAAGTCATTCAAAGTAATTTTATTAATTAGCTAATATATATATGGAACAGGACATACAAAAGAAGCTAGAGGAACAGGACGCGAAGCTAGATGCAATCTTTACATCCGTAGAAAAAACCAGAAAATATTTTCTAGTTATCATCTGGATCACGGTAGCATTAGTTGTCCTTCCGGCAATTGGGCTCATATTTGCTCTTCCATCATTTATAGATACGTACACAATCTCACTTGAAGGCCTCCTATAAAATATCTACGCACACCAGAAAGATAAATGAGTTAAGAGCGGGACCTCTGGCCCCGCTCTTTTTTTATGTATTTTAAAAGCTCTATCGAAAAATATTCTCTATTTACTTCCAAAATTTTGGATAAAGATGTTGTTGAAAATACGTTCTCAACCGCCTTAAGTGCAATTAAGTAACCTATACGAAACTTTAAGATGTCTTTCGGGTCGTGTGCTTGGAATAATTTTTTAGCGCTTTTATCCCAGTTTTCTGTTACGAATTTGAGTAATTCAGGTCTCCGCTCTTCATACTGATTTAGCCAAACATTATAATTCTCTTTATCTAAAAAATCTGCCCACATTGCTTCATACTGTGTCATTTCCATCACTTGCATTGTACCTAGTGTTGCAATTCCCTCAGTAATAATTTGTCGTGAGGTATTATTCTTTTCTGCTCTAGTAGAAAAGTAAAAGTCAGGCTGCATAGAATAATGTATACCGTGAATTATTTCATGAGGTAAAAATGCGTCTACTTGTATCTTAGATGCGTACGTTTCAACTGGTACCCACACCCACCACTCATTATCAAGATAAGCTGCGTGTCCATTAGATACGTCTTGTCCTACAAAAAGCACTACTTTTATAGTTTCCACAGGTAATTCAGCGTGCTTTAACTTTTTTTCAATATAATCAATATTATCTAAAATTAGTTGTTCCCCATTTTTTATTGTTTTTAAATTCGTAACAAAAGATAGATTTTTATCTGACCAAAAAGTGAAATAGTGTTCAAATAAATTAGGAAACTGGCTAAAGTACTTTTTCAGAGACTTTTCTTTAGATATAGTTTCGATGTATTTAGGAACTAAATTTAGAATTTTCATATATGACACTCTTATAGTAACAAGATTTGCGATTTGTTGAAGCTCATTACGCCAGCGATAACTCTATTATTGTAAGTGACCCACAAAAACACAATTTATTTATACAGGACTGGCATTACAAAGGTAGTCCGGTAGTCCCATAAAATAAGGTCTCTTTTGCAAACATTTATTACAACACCACTTCTATAAAACATTAGTTTTTGAGGGACAGCTGTATGCAGACGCCCTACTAAGTAGCTTTTGTATTGTAAGACAACCATTAGGACGTCGTGCCTTGCATGCGAAACATCCACATAGACCTTGGTAAAAAATTTGGAAAAGTATATACTACGCACTAAGAACGATTATAAACATAGGTTAAACAATTTTCATGGGCAATAAAATCGTAATCGCCATCATTATAGTACTGATTGGAGTACTATTCCTTGTAGCAAGAGAAAATGACCAGCCAAGCTCTGACGTTCCGGAAGAAGTAGCTGATTCTATAGTAACTGAGGAAAAAGTCACTACACCCATAAAAGCTACATTTTCTGCACCCATACCAGTATCGAAACAGTCTGGCGCTAAAGGTCGCCTTGTATTTGCGATTCACAGCACAGGAAATCCTACAGATAAGCTAGAAGCTATTCTCGTGCCTCTAGAAAGCGTTTTAATTCACAATACTAAAGACGGATGGATTACGCTATTGAAAGATCCCAAAACATTTGATCTATTATTTATTAACCGAGACCGAAATCCTGAATTAGTTTTAGATATAAATGTTGGAGAAGGGGAGTACGACAGACTACGCATACGGTTTGGTGAAATTGTCGTTTTGGAAGGGAATATTGCAACTCCTATTAAATCTATATCAGATGAATTTAATGTCCCGTTTAATATAAGTGTGGAAAAAGGTAGAGATTCAGCTTTTACACTTGACTTTTTTGTTGACAAATCAATTCACAAGATGGTGGGCGGCACGTATATTTTTGCACCTGTTTTCACTTTAAATTCACACTCACAAATAAGTACCATACAAGAATCCGGAAGCAAGGTTGAGTTTTTTGGCGGCAAACCGGAATTTAGTGGACTATTTGGAGTTGATCTAAACGGAATCGCAAAAAGTAATTATTCAATTAATCCCGCATTCGTACTTGATTTGGCTAATGACGTGCTTGTGGCAATGCCGTATGATATTGACCGAACAAATCTAGGAATATCTGCCGAAGACGCAATCAACAAAGTACTTCAAAGCAAACTTTTATCTAATGTAACGTCAGTAATTCTTATTATGCAAGGTAGGGACCCTGTTTGGCAGATATTTGAAGAAGGTGGAGGTGTTTCAAGATCAGTTTTTGTTGATGCAATGACAGGGGACATACTCTCTATAGAATAGTCTCCGGTTAAACAAAGATCTCTACTTTAAAAAATGACTCAAAAAAGGAGCAAATTTTTAATAGTCATCCTATTCTTTCTTATCATTTACTTGCTTATACAAGCCGAGCCGATTTTTGCGCACGAAAAAGAGGGGCCCGGAACAACTGTCATTCATATGACTCAAAATGGTTTTGAACCAAAAGAAGTGACTATAGAACAGGGGGACACCGTTATTTTTGAAAATAGAGACACTAAGGGAAGGTGGCCAGCCTCAAATATTCACCCAACCCACAGACTTTATCAAGATAACGATATAGAAATGTGTGGTAGAGAGTCTAAAACAATACCATTCGATGCTTGTGACGTAATTCCCCCAGGTGAATCGTATTCATTTTCTTTTATTCATGCCGGGGAGTGGGGGCTACACGATCATCTTAGTCCTAATTTTAAAGGCACCATTATAGTCCTGGCTCTGGAGAGCTACTCCAATCGCGAACCAAGTATTTTAGACAGACTTTGGTCGGCCATAAAGAGCTTCTTTAGAATTGTCTTATTTCTAGATCGATCAGACGATAGATTCGCATCTCTAAGTGGGGCTTTCAAGGTGGAGATTGAAGAATTTGATAAAAATTACAACCCATCTATTAGTAAAAGCTCTCAAGAGATTTTTACAGATAAAAGTTCTTTATTTTCCTATGTTAAGAAGTTTGGAGCAAACGACACCATCAAACAGCTTCACAATCTTGAGTACAATTATGGCTTTGCTTTTTGCCACAATAATGCCCACGACGTTGGCCGATTTAGTTATGCTTTAGAGGGTGGCGAAGCCTTTCAGAAATGTAGCGCAGAGTGTCATTCGGGGTGTTATCACGGGGCGACCGAGGCATATTTTCGCGATCGAGGACTCGCAAATCTAATCGAAGATCTTGCTCTCTTATGTGACGAGAGTTTAAATGCCTTTTTCAGTCATCAGTGCATACATGGCATTGGTCATGGTTTGATGGCTTGGGCAGACTACGACATACACAGTGCACTTAAAAATTGTGATCAGTTGCCACAAGGTAGTGAGTCCTGTTACTCTGGTGTCTTTATGGAAAATATTGTAGGAGGATTAGCAGCGGATTCAGGACATTTCACGGAATACTTATCTGATGACCCACACATGCCGTGTAATGTTGTTGACGAAAAATATACTGGTGCGTGTTACTTCTATCAAACTTCAAGAATGATCCAGATCTTTTCCGGTGATTTTTCAAAAGTTGCCGCAGCGTGTTTGGAGATTGATCCAAAATATCACACACAGTGTTTTAGCAGTATGGGGCGCGACGTTGGTGGACTAAATCCGACTAACAATCAAAACGCTATTGCCGCATGCGGCTATGCCCCGGAAGACTTAAATAGAATTACTTGCTTGACTGGAGCGGTACAGAATACTTTTTGGGTCGCTCAGGGTCAAGACCAGGCGCTTTCTTTTTGTGCTTTACTTAATGACAGTGATGAGAAGGATGCCTGCTACACGATGGTTTTTTCTAGAGCGACTCAAATAATCGAAACCGGTGACTTCCAAAATTTTTGCTCAAAAGCTGAGGAGGACTATGTTAGTCAGTGTTTAGAATATTTCTAAATGAAAAAAGAAAAAAAGCGATGTGCGTGGGCGGGGAGTGTGGGTACAACCATGATGGAATATCACGATAAAGAATGGGGGGTGCCAGTCCACGACGACAACCACTTGTTTGAGGTGTTTATTCTTGATGGCGCACAAGCCGGGCTTTCGTGGAGAACTATTTTGAACAAGCGCGAAAATTATCGCAAAGCGTTTGATTATTTTAATATAAAAAAAGTCGCCGGATACGGTACAAAGAAAATACAAAAATTATTACAGAATGAAGGAATTGTGCGAAACAGACTGAAGATTGATTCAGCTGTGAGGAACGCAAAAGTGTTTATAGAAATACAAAAAGAATTTAGATCATTTGATACGTATATCTGGAGGTTTGTGGGTGGTAAACCTATAAAAAATAAACGTAAAAGCATGTCTTCTATCCCCGCACACACAAAATTGTCAGACACTATTAGTAAAGATCTTAGAGCTCGTGGGATGAACTTTGTTGGTACTACCATCATTTACGCGATTATGCAGAGTACGGGTATGGTGAACGACCATGAGGTTTCGTGTTTTAGATATAATAAACTCTCTAGAGGCAAAACAACTGCATAAAATAGTTTAAAGAAGCTGTGGCAGCGTATATAATGAAAGGGACCTGTCCCGTACGAAATCTCTTCACTATGTTTTATACATACGTAATCAAAAGCGAGAAAAGTAATAGAATGTACTTGGGTATACAAGGAACCTCCGAAAACGCTTCAAAGAGCGCAACAAGATAAATCTACTTTCACCAATACAAGTAGTCAATATACGCTAATTTATTATGAAGGGTTAGCGAGGAAGAAAACTTTACATATTATTTTCGTACGCTATAATTTAACTGATAATGGATATAGGCGACATTATTCTGCCATCAATTGCTCTTATACTCGGTGTTTTCACAAGTGGCGTTTTTGTTGTTTGGTGGCTACAACATCGCAACAGACGTAGCGCAAATGCTCTTATATCGTGGGCAATTGCGCTCTTTTTAATGTATTGGTTTCAAGTGCCGGCAATTCTTATCGGTTTTGGGAAAGTCATTACGGTTACAAAGTTTAATTTATTATTTGCATTCACTTTCCCGATGGTCCTTCTGGCGCTAATACTTGTGTATATCGGCATTTTGCAGATTTCAGGTACGAAGTTAGGGAAAAAACAAAAAATCGCACTTTCCGTGTGGTTTTTTTCGGCTCTCGTATTTTTTGGCTATCATTTTATCCTTAGTGGAGGAATTATTCAGACTTATTTCCTACCGCTTGGTGGTAATATTGCGTTTTACCTCATTATTCGTGTACTGATCATTCTTGCGCTTATACGGCTGCTTTACCAAGCGGAAATGCGGACATTGTATGGAGTGTTGGGTGCGAGCGCATTGATTACAGAGGGGTTTCTCGGTCTTGCGCGCAACTTCTTCATTATAGACAAAGCGCTCGCCTATCCACCACAATTATGGTATTTACATATCGCACAATCACAATTTCTTTTTATCACTCAGACAATGAGCATTATCCTCTTTGTTATTGGATTTTATTTCCTACATTTAGTGTATCATGGCCGGCGAGAGCGTAATTTAATCCAAGCAAATGAAGGTACCCTGAAAACATAAAAATTCGTAGAACATAATACCAAACAGGGGTAAAATACACCCGCTACAATAAACTTGCAGAATTACTTTATACCAAAAATAAGTTTAAAGAAGCTGTGGCAGCGTATATAATGAAAGGGATGAATCCTATATCATTGCTTATCGGGTATACACTGTGGCACTATCGCCATTCACTCATCTCCTATCTCTCAATATGGATGAACTTTCTTTGGTTCATAGGCCACCTGTTTTCTTTTGGGTCTCTTCTTAAAACTCTATTTTCACCATGGAAGAGGATGACGGAAGGGTATCCACATGGGGGATTTCACCCATCCATTTTCTTTCAGTCGCTTATAGTAAACACAATAATGCGCATCGTCGGTGCGATTGTTCGTATTGTGATTATTCTCGTCGGCATAGTATTTATGGTCATTGCTTTACTTTCCGGCGCAGTATTTTTCATAGTTTGGCTAGTAATGCCGCTTTTAATTCCTCTTATCATTGCGGGTGGGGTTCTCCTTCTCATTTAATAATATGCATACAACCAAAATAGAAATAAAGTACTACGCTCCGGCAATTTTTTTAGAGCGTTTTCTACCAAGAAGAGTACGTAATATTTTTGAGTTTTTATTTACATTTTCAAGCGCCGTACTTTTCCTCATCATTGTGTTTTATGTATCGAAAGACGGCTATCCTGCTGCACTTTTCTCAAGCGCGCAATTATTTTTTGGACTATTTTTGATAAATTTCGGATTGTTGCTTGGAATCGTATCTCTTTCTTTCTTCCATAACTCACTCTACTTTCGAGGTATTGAGAAGATTTTTCATCAAAAAGGAAAAGGAGGTGGTAGCATAAGCTACGAAGTTGCCGTAGCCCTAAGAAAGTCCCCGGAAGACATTGCTAAGGGATTCCTCAAGTCAACGTATGGACGGGCGATTATGGCACGATGCAACATAGGAACTATTGAGATTGGTGCATATCTGGATATGGAGAGGAAAAAGATGGATGCCGACGAGCTTTTGGTGTCAGAGAATGATGTTCTAACCCTTGAAAAGATCGCACGCCATATCTATCAAAACGATAAAGTATTTGAAAGCTTCCTTTTTTCACATGGAGTGGAAGAGGGTGTTTACCTTGGCGCTACAGAGTGGATTACACGAGCGCTTCATAGGGCGAAGCATCAAGCACGGTGGTGGAGTAAGGAAAGCTTAGGCAAAGTGCGTGGTATTGGTGTGGACTGGTCGTATGGAGGCGCCTATATTCTCGACAGTTATACTCGCAACATTAATACAACAGGAGTTTTTTCTGTACTTGGAAGTGACACAGCATACGCAGAGGACAAAATCGCCGAGATTGAAGGTGCGCTGTCGAGGAGCCGGGAGGCTAACGCGCTAATTGTTGGTGAGGAAGGGGTTGGAAAAATGGATATTGTTCGTGCGTTAGGTAGAAAGATGGGGGCTGGAAATACATTGCCGGCAATTGTAAACAAGCACTTGATAGTTTTTGACACAAACAGGTTTATAGCAGATCACGAATCAAAGGAAGCGTTTGAACCGGACTTTCTAAACTTACTTGGAGAGGCGGAAAACGCCGGAAACATCATCCTTGTCATACAAAATCTTCCAGGTTTTCTGGCGAATACACAAACACTTGGCGTTGATGTTGCAAGTCTCATGGATCCATATCTTGGTTCTCCAAACCTTCAAGTTATCGCGACAAGTGAGCCGGGAAGCTTTCATAAAAAAATTGAAGAGATGGGCCAACTTTCCCGAAGGTTTGAGAAGATCCTTTTGGAGAGCCCGAACCTTACAAGCACGATTCATGTGTTAGAAGAGATAGCGCTTGGGCAGGAAGGGAAAAACCTTATCTTTACATATCCATCGGTGGTGGCAATAGCCGAAAGTGCTAACCGGTATATAACGAGCGGTGTCATGCCGGACAAAGCGGTGGAACTTCTTGTTGAGGTTTTGGCTCTTGCAAAACGGGAAGAGATACGGGTCGTCACAAAAGAGTATGTATACGACTACATTGGCAAAAAAACGGGTATTCCAACGGGACCAGTCAGGGAAGAGGAGAGAGAGAAATTACTAAACCTTGAGAGTGTGCTCCATAAATACATCATTGGGCAAGATGCGGCAATTAATGCCATCGCTAGCGTAATGCGACGTGCACGGGCAGATGTGGGAGAGAGCGAAAGACCACTTGGTTCTTTTCTTTTTCTTGG
>JACZSL010000005.1 GCA_022574205.1 Patescibacteria group bacterium | reverse complement strand
AGTTCATCAAGATCTGCATTTGTGTGTTTGAAGGCGTCCATCACATTGTCAGTGGCTGTTAGTTGCAACTCGAAAAGTTCGCTCCAACGCTCAAAGACTGGTTTTGGCTCTTCCTCAGATTCCAACATTTCTATCAGACGACCGCCGAGACAATTTGACACGTATCTTACCGCACCCTGAAAGCGCTCTCTCGGCTTATCAAAATTCATTGGTGGCAACAGGTGTGCGTATGAGTTCGGATCCTCAAAGAGCTCCAAAGGAATCTCACCGGGTATTCTCATACCCAGCGGGACCATAAGCTCTGTACACCTATTTGAAATCTCAGGACTTTCGAAGGATTTCCGCGATGGCGAAGCAGGAGATCAAGTTCTTGTGTCAATTGGTTACGGCATCGCTGGGTTCCACAAACCCGATGTGAGCCTGGAAGATTGCGCCATGTGTTACAAGGACGGCGCAGTAATGAATTTTTCTAACATCCCAACCGATGTTCAGATAAATTACGGTATCGAAGAAACCGAAACCGTCAGGTTCCACGAGACACCGGGAAGCGAAATCGAGTATGTTCAGGACGAAGTTGCGATCATCAGCCGACCCGGCCTGGTGATTCCGCTCAATGTCTTCGCGGACATTAACGTCTCGGTCAATGTGATCACAATTCCGGTGGCATGCGAGGAAGATCTCGCTCTCGCCGCATAATCCAAATCGCTGGAGTCACAAAAGAGCCGCCTCACACGAGGCGGCTCACTTATTTTTAAGATACAAAACCACAGGTTCTAACCCCAGTAGTAGAGCAAAGCTCACTACGGGGCAGGAGTCATTCATTAATCTCCGTCGTACATAGAAGTATATAGAAGAATAAAATCCTTATTTTGTAAGAACATATTTGCTATCTATTCGAAAAAATAAAAAAAGGCTGAGAGGTTAAAACCTCCCAGCCATACAACGTTGATTAGACTTCAAAAACCGGATCAATGTCGATAGGAATATCATCAAACGATGCGATCATCGTGCGAACTTCGTCCGGCACCCGACCCCATTCATCCACGAATTGTTGTGCTATCTCGTGGTTGTGTGTCTGCGACAATGCATAGAACTCGTCACCAAGACCATCAAGCACTTGTTTGAACAGTGCCGGCTTGAATTCCAATCCCTTGCCACCAAACTGCATGGCGCCGTGCTTCAGGAACCAGTTGTACTGAATGAGAGTCCCGACAGCATGAGCTTCTTCGATCCCAAACCGAATCTGGCGTAAACCATCCGCGAGATTAGTGATCACTGCTCTCTCAGCTATGTCTCTGTCGATAATTCCACTCTCAGCGAGGAAATAGAGGAAGATCATACCAAATACATCTGCCTTTCCTTCTTCAAGTGGCGAACCGAGAGTGAGAAAGTCGTTACCGCTAAAGCGGAAGCTGAGTCCGTGTGATGATTCATGTCCGATGATAAAACTCATGAAGATCGAAGGCTCAACCAAAGCTGCAACATGTGGGTCGAGTACACTTTCCGCGATGAGCTTAGTGATGAGCTCCATCTTCGCCCGCATGATATTCCGGATGAACACTTTCTTGGACCCGACTTCCTTCTGGATATCAGCGTCATTCGGAAGATTATAAGCCATCGGGACATAACCATACCACGGACGACCGCCGACAAGGACTTCGTCCATGACCACCATGGGCGTCAGTGTTGTGGAGGCAGTGTAACCATACTTCTTCCCAAGATGAGCATCGAACCTTGCCACCTGTTCTTGGTACATCTGTGCCTCTGCAGTTTCTTGCGAAAGTACGACTCCGAGTACACCCTCGATGTCTCGCTTCACTCCGAAGAGTTTGTCTTCGGAACTTTCGTAAGGACCGATGGTAAGCTCCAGAGGTACACCGTCAACATGCACCCAATCGATGTCACTTGTACGATATTCGTTGGTACGAAATGCTTTCGCTTTGCCCAAAAGGAATTTTCTGAATGACTCATTATCCGTGAGTTGTGCTGCTTCCTCAAGAAGCGAGCTGACTCGATCAAGATGATCACGATAGTACTCGGAGTACGGTGTCGTGATAAGCCGCTCATCACTCCTCTCAACAACGGTGAAGGGGCTCATGACGGCATCCGTCTCGTCGGGATGTTCGTCAAGATACGCTTCAATATCATCGCGAGTCATTCCTTCGGGGTAGTAATTGTTGCCCCTCGTCTTGTCAAAGATGCCGTTGGTCCCGCCAAGGTCCTGCTTCATCTGAGTAAGATAGACAGGATTTATAAGTCGAGTTGCTTCAATCAACAAAGAAAGAATTTGCCTGTCGTGGGTCGTCAGATGTGATACATCTGCCCGAATAGATACCTGAATGTGTTCGTGTGTTTTGCCTGTTGCATGAGCCATTTTTACTTACCTCCTTCAAGGCTTAAGGACCCAACTTTCCAGTTCCAAAATAGCATTGTTTTCAACTATGTCAAGAGCAAAAATAGGATCAAAAACAACAGGTTCTAACATAGTCCCACAATCACACCTCGACACTTCATGTTCTGCATGTTTGTGCAAACTCTGTCATACATTGCATATACTGCATATTTTTTTGGTCAATCAAATAGGTCCTAACGTCACTCATTAATCTCCGTCGTATATAGAAATATGTTGAAGATCCTGAGCGCAGTGAAGGGTGAGATATGTGGAAGTTCAAAATAGCTTATTTTAAAAGGTATTTTTTGTGAGTAGAGTATTGAACAATTTTGCTTTACAAAACATTATTTACTATGTATTGTCGAGCAAGATACAACACACAACTTGTCTTCCCTAAGTAATTACGTCACTTTTTACGATTTATTTATGCCTGTCCCTATTATCATTTACACCTAACAAACAATCTTTTCAATTATACTGATTCCGTATTGCAATTTTTGTTATAAGTGATAGGTTAAATATCATGCAAGAATTTATACTTACTATTGTCAAAGAGAACACAGTAGACGTTGTGGGGATTCTTGCCTTGTTTTTTTTGGGCAGATTTCTACTCAGGGTTGCAGTTAACCACCTTGTCCATATAGTAGACGATGGAGATGATGATCACGTTTCTCAAAAAGAAAAGAGGACGGAAACTCTGGGAAAAATAATTATAACAACAGGAAATGTCGTCATTTATGTTGTAATTTTACTCATGACTCTGAGTCTGTTAGGTATCGATATACGACCAGTTTTAGCAGGTGCAGGAGTAATAGGTTTGGCAATTGGTTTTGGTGCCCAGTCATTAGTGAAAGATTTTGTTTCAGGACTTTTTATATTAATTGAAAATCAATACGGGATTGGTGATAAAGTAAAAATAGGCAGCTTTGAAGGACAAGTTGTAAGGATTACTATGCGCTCAACCGTATTGAAAGATGACGAAGGAAAAACATTCCACATATCTAACGGGTTAATTAAGGATGTAATTAACTTGTCGCAAAACAAAAATTCTCAAGTGACAGACTAAGAGATTTTTTGAATACTATGCTTAATTCAATTGCTGTTTAGTTGTTTTCTTTTATATTACAACTTTTTTCATTTTCTAAAGTGGTTCTTTAAGGTGCAAAACAGGTAGGTTATAACCCCAGTACCATAACGCTACGCGGTAGTTACGTGGCAGGCATAGTTCCCACAATACTTGCCTGCTGTAAGCAGGGATATATAGAAGTATAAAATAGCTTTAACTTGGAAGTGAGTCTATAACTTTCTTTAACCCATCTTCTACTTCACCTGAAATACTTTTTAACTCTTTATTTTCAATCATGCTCATTTGTACAGACGGTACAATTGTTGAGACAACTGTTTTGCCATCCTCTTCATACACAATAACGTTGCACGGCAAAAAGAGGCCGATTTCTTTTTCAGCAAGAAGTGATTTGTGTGCGAACGGTGGGTTGCATGCACCGAGGATTACATAGTTGTCAAAGTCAATATTCAACTTCTCTTTCAGTGTTGCTTTTATATCAATTTCTGTAAGCACACCAAATCCTTCTTTAGTAAGTTCCTCCTTCACTTTTTCTATTGCTTCCTGAAAAGAAAGGTTTGTACTTTTACTGTAACTATATTTCATATTTTAAGTATAGTAGAAATACTTTTCATGTTCAATACAGCTAGAATATTAATATTTAAAAAACACTGAAAATGACTCTCGTAGAGGTAGGTTCTAACCCCAGTACCATAACGCTACGCGGTAGTTACGTGGCAGGCGTCATTCATTAATCTCCCGTCATATATAGAAGTATGTGAGATATATGGAAGTTTAAAATAGTTTATTTGATTTGACACAACATTTATTTCCATTATTATAAAGACAGAAACAATCCTAGTCAGACGACTAGGCTGGGACTCATTCCGCCATAGGCGGACCAGAAACTGAGGCCCGGCTAACGTTGGGCTGATCTCATGAAATGAGCAACGAGAATCCCTTGAACGGCTGATAGAGACAGGGAGAGAATCATGAGCGCAAAGCGGGTACGGGTGTAAGAAGTTTGACCTGGGGCCTGCGCGGAGGAGTAAAAACACTTCAAGATATTTATTTGTTTCCTCAAGAGAGGACCGCTGTGCAAGCAGTGTAAACTCGGGAGATTCCCGGTGCAAATAAGCCCGCCAAAGCGCGGGTCCAACCCGGAGCTAGGGTAAGGGTATCAATAGTACATTTTTTTAGAAAGCGGCATTAGTCGCTTTTTTGTTTTTTTGATAAGGAGGTTACTACAACAACTCCTTTATGTTCTCTGGAGGACGTCCTATAACCGCTCTTTCACCTTTTTCTACAATAGGACGCTCAATTAGGTCAGGGTTGGCTACCATGGCGTCAATGAGGGCTTCCTCAGTTACACTTTCATCACCTAAATTAAGTTCTTTATAAACAGCTTCGCCTTTCCTGATAAATTCCCTGGCCGTCATGCCAAGCTTTTTTAATAATTCACTTAGTTTCTCTTTGGAAATAGGAGTTTCGTAGTACAAAACATCCTTGTACTCCACACCGGCATCGTTAAGAATCTGTTTGGCTAATCTACATTTACTGCATGTAGATTTCTCGTAAATGGTAATCATACAAAAAATAATATCATATTAAACATCAAAGCTCGCTGTATGCCTGAATAAATTGAGTCGTCTACTCCGATTGATAAAAAAGCCAGGTAAAAAATAAAAAACTGTGCGCCACAAACAAATAGTGGCGCATACTGCGAGTCGGCCTTTGGGAGGCCGTTCTGTATTATAATAAGTATAAGGAAAGAACGAAAAAAAGTGTGCTAATCCCGAACACGATTGCTATCATATTCGTGAACAAAGAATATGTATTCTTAATCGCACCGATGATCTTCTTTGAAGGGTGGATGAGGGGGAAAAAGAGGTGACGAAACGCGAAACAAGAAAAAACAAGGACATAATAGAGAACAAACGAAGCAATCCCTATCATAGCCCAAGTATTATATTGCGAAAACTGTGTTACAAACATTGCGAATTCCTCCGTCGATAGAATGCTGCAACAACACACTGCAGACCTGATTTTATAATACGACTTAAATAGAGATACGTCAACGAAAATTCCCTAAATATCTGTACATAAAACTAAATTTTTTAAAAAAAAAGAAAAAACCGCAAAATTTATAAAATTTTGCGGTTTATCGTCCTAAATGTACCAGTCACTATTTTAGCGCTCCAAATATTAAATAGTAACCTTCTTTTGAATCCCTCTTACTTAGCTAGCGTCACTAGAATTTGATTTCTTTTCCAAATACTCCACCTTAGAATCGCCATTGTTTTCAAGTTTTGGTAAATCATACCGATCCAAAAATGACTTTGAGTTGGAAAGAGCTTCATTAAAACTTTTTTTCTTGAATCTAGGCTGTGCCAACTTGAGTCTCACGCCGTCCAAGGAAGCCACAAGCTTGTGCAGCAAAACATGTACAAAATAGCGTACACGCTTATCTGCCGCGTGTTCGGGGGTTTCAGTTTGCTCGGTCATGTTTGTGTCTTTTTCCTCCGTTGTCACTCTAATAGGTTCGGACTCTTTATGCGTTCTCGTGCCGGCCAGCATGTCCGTTTCTGATATCGTTCTGCAAACAAACTGAAAAAGCAGGCTTAGGTCAGATATAACAGGATAGTCAATCTTTGCGGCCTTAGCGGGCGCATGTTTGTTTACATAGATTTTGCCATTGTCCGCGTAAACTATGAAGCATCCATCCAAGTAATCGAATACAAGCCAGTTGAGACGAAATGGTGGAATGTCCGGCTTCGTTACGACAATAAGACCGCTATCACTGTTTTCCTTGTTATACAAAAACAGTGGCGCCAAGTACGTGCGTATACCTGAATGAAACTTGAAGAGTGTCATACTAGCAGTTGGACTCTCCAGAAAAACTGTTTTTACGTCTCCTTCTTTTACATTTCTTGGGAGTTGTCTTGCGAGGAGAGGGTCAGAACAGGCAGCAAGTTCGTACGGTTTGTTGAAAATTAGTTGAATCTTGAACTTGCCATTTGCGTGACGGTAGTGAATCTTAGCTTCCAGTGGTTGCATGTCGAATCCTCTTGTTAAAGGGCGAGCTGAAACTGCGTATTTTCCACCTTGATTATACCACCAAACACAACAAGTTGTCAAATATAATAGGGGCGCGAAAAACTCCGTTCCGTTTTACTTGCAGGATAGGTCACTTTGCGTGCTTTTTTGTCGGGGTACGTTATTTTATAGAATTTCTAACAGAGTGTTATAATTTTCACATATGTTCGGCATAATCTTAGCGTTTCTATCTTCTCTTTTTCGTGAAGTCGGCACGTCAATCGGCAAGAAAAAAGCGTTGGAAGCCGGCAGGCAATTGTATGTTATATTCCTCGCACTATAGTACACATTAACTACAATCCGATTTCTTTTAGAAATGCTTTATTGTTTGGCTTGCGGCCAAGAAAATCTTTAACCATTTCATATTCATCGGCGCTTCCTCCTTTTTCTAGAATCATTTCCTTATAATCACGGCCAACACGCGCGTTTAAGACTCCCTCCTTTTTAAATCGAGTAAACATGTCGGCGGCATATACCAGTGCCCATAAATATCCATAATATCCTCCATCATACTCGCTAAGATGCCCCCACCCTGCGCAGTAAAGATTATCTTTTGGTATATCTATATGGACATATTTTTTAACAAGAGTTCTATAGAGTGCGTTTGGGTCTTTCGGATACTTTGTGTGAATTAGAAAATCAGTGTATGAAAGTATTAGCTGTCGCATTGTGTTGTAAATTACCATAAATTGTTTTGCTTTTATTAGTGAGTCGAGCATGCTTTTTGGAAAAGGTGCCCTAGTTTTGTAATGGCGCGACAGTTTTTTAAGGGGAGCGCTCTCCCATACCCAGTTTTCCAACATTTGTGAGGGTGCTTCTACAAAATCCCAGGTTGTATTGAAACCAGACTGTGAAGCATGTTCGGCCGTAGTTAAAACATAATGCATTATATGTCCAAACTCATGAAAAAATGTTTCGACCTCGTTGTGACTTAAGAGCGAAGGAACTCCTTTGCGAGATTTGTTGAAATTAGCGATCATACAAGCCATTGGTGTGTTATATGTCCCGTTTGGCTTCAAATATCCAGGCACAACATCAACCGCACAGGCATGCCCGTATTTTCCGTGGCGAGGAAACAAATCAAGCATAAAATATGAACGAATAGAACCGTCTAGGTTTCTAACTTCATAGAGTTCGGCGTCTTTGTGCCACAGAGGTACCTGCGTTACTCGCTTAAATTTTACAGAAAAAAGTTTGCTGTAAATTAGAAACGTGCCCTTCATCACTTGTTTAAAAGGAAAGTACTCACGAACTTTTTCTGGATCGATATTATACTTTTCTTTTCTTAAAATATTCGCGTAATAGGCAACATCGAAATACAATATTTTTACGCTCTTATTTTTTGTGTGCTTCTTTTTGGCATTCTCTAATCTAATCAAATCTTTTTCAATTTTCCTTTCTGTTTTATGTATGAGGTCTTCCAAAAACTTTTTGACAATCGTGTCTCGCTTAGCCATGCGAACTTCCACTTTATAATCTACGTGATTTCGATATCCGAGAAGTTTTGCGTTTTCTTTGCGTAAGGAAATCATCTTTTGAAGAAGCACGGCATTGCGCGCTCCCCCTTTTTTTAAATTCTTATGCGCAAGAAGTTCGCGCTTCTTTGCATTATCTGAATGTTGTAAAAACGGTCCAATGTCCGGATAATCTAGTGAAACTTTATATTTTCCGCTTTTAGAGCGCGCCAGACCTTTTACAAAGTTTTCTGGAAGTCCACCGAGCTCATCTTTGTTTAAAAGAATATGATCTTCGTAATCATTTATGTTTTTTTCAAACTGATTTTCATATTGCGACAGAAGCTTACTGTTTTTTTGTATTTTTTTTCGTGCTGCCTTCGGTAATCCAAATCCCATTCGTTTATACCCGCGCAACATGTCTGAAAATAGTTTTTTGTCTTCGTCTTTTAATTTTTCTTTTTTTGCTTTTACAGATTGTACGGCCTTATACATTTCCTCATCATACTCAATATCAGTGAATGCTTTGTCTAGTTTTATTATGGCTTTTAGAGCATGAAGGCGGACATCGCTTTTAGGATGCACATTTTTTAAAAGTCCCATTCGATGCATATTAGGAAGGTCATCGTAGTCTGAAGATTCGATTGCTATTATAGTATTTTCGAACGTTCTATCTTGAACTTTAATTTGCTTAATTTTTTTATAGGCCTTTTTTTTAGCGACAATAATTTCCCTCGAAATTCGATTAATATCTTTTGGAGTCCAGTTCACCCACTTGAAGTCTTTTTTTGTATACTTTCGTCGTTCCATCCCATTAGAAAATTATTCTTTTAATATTATCGATTTTATCGTGCTGAACCGTTATCTCTACGTTTTTTGGCGAAACCAAGTAATTGTAGACTCTCAACGGGACAAGTGATAGCGCGAATTATAGCACAAAGGTCGAATGCCACTGTGGTGAAGAGTATGTTAGTGGTGATTTTAGATTTTCGACGTTTTTGTGAAGTGTATAACAATCTTAATTCGTGATTTAGCCCGTAACATAGCCATTTTCTAGCATGGGTGCGCAACATTTTATTTTACTTTCAAGTCCTGTGGATAAGGTTTTGTATGAGATTCAAAATACCTTTTACTTACACATTCTTTTTGAAATTTAGAAAAATCGAAAAATTTGTTACGAGAATCCTCGTGAGTGATACTAATGATACTGAATGTTGGTTTTTGAAAATCAAACCATTGCATAGATATACTATACTGTCGGCTACGTAGGTGTCTAAAAAATGTAGAGTTTATGTGGAATACATTGTAGACAGGCGTCCTGAAAGCATAGGGCTTCCGACACAATACAATGTAGAAAATCCATTCCCATGGATAAGCGAGGCAATTGACCTTTCAAAAGAGAAGAACTTCTTTGAGACGCGCGTAACTGAGTACAAGACCGGAGGAACCCCCACGTGGTAAGTAAATATTAATAGAAAAGCCGCCTGGAATTTATCGTGGATTTGGGCGGTTTTTATGATACCTAATGTGATTTGAGTGATTTTGGTCAAATTTTGTGCTTTATTAGCGCTATGTGCACCTATTGATGTATGACAGAATTTATGCTACATTACATAAATATTTTACGTTTAAGCTCGCTTTTTCGGCGAAAAACACTTAATTGAAAGAAACTGTAGCCATTAATCAATATATAAGAGCGCAAGAACTTCGGGTCATTGGCCAAGACGACGCAAATCTTGGAGTCATAAGTCGCGACGACGCTCTCAAGATAGCCGAAGAGGCTGGGCTTGATCTTATTGAGATCTCACCGAAGGCTGTGCCTCCGGTTGCAAAGATAATGGATTACGGTAAGTTTCAGTATTCACAACAGAAGAAACAGCGTGAAATAAAGGCGAAATCGCACATAACGAAAACGAAGACGAAGACGATTCAAATCAAAGTAGGGACTGGGAGTCACGATCTTAATCTCAAAGCTAAAAGAATTTCAGAGTGGTTGCAAGAGGGCCACAGAGTGAGAGTTGATCTTTTCCTTCGTGGACGATATAAGTATATGGATGAAAAATTTTTAAAGAGTCATATTGAGGGATTTTTGAAGCTAGTAACTGAAGATTACAAAATAGCGGATGTAATAAAGAAAAGTCCAAAAGGGTTCTCAGCAACAATTGAGCGAGGAAAAAAATCTTAGAAAATAATGAGCGGAGCGATTATATTTTCTTGACCGAGCACATAACCTTATATATTACGTTTATTTAATTAAAGATAAATTTAAAAGTGAGACGTATATAGGATACTCAAACGATTTGAAAAGGAGGTTAAAGGAACATAAAAAAACAAAAAACCAGAATTAATATATTACGAAGCATATAAATCCGAGAAGGATGCTAGAACTAGAGAAATGAAACTTAAACAACGTGATCAAACAATAAAAAGGTTGAAAGAAAAGCTATCTCACAGTCTTGCATAAGTTATGTGCTCGATGTAAGATTTTATAAATTAAATCTGAACGTGGTGAAAATTTGCCAACAAAATCTAACATGAAAACAAATAAATCATATTCAAAGAGATTGAAAATTACAAAAAAGGGGAAGATAATAGCGCGAAAGCCTGGCATAGATCATTACAATGCAAAAGAATCACGCGTGGGACAATTAGACCGCAAGCGAAGCACACATTTCAATTTGAGTAAAAAGGCAAAGGCGCGTTTCCTGCCATATAGCTAATTAAATTAAGGAGTCTGAACTTGTGAGGACGACTATAATTTAATTAACCGAGCACATAATATTAACAAATCAATATACAAAACATGAACAAACATTTATTAAATAGTCATAATAATCTCACAGTAGCACATTATGTGCTCGGTGATGATTTTTATAATCGCTTCGCTCATTAAAAATCTATCATGCCACGAGTAAAAAGAGGTACAACTAAATTGAAGCACAGACGAAATGTACTACGCCTTGCAAAAGGGTATCGTTTCGGTCGTAGCACTAAAGAAAAGCAAGCAAAGGAAGCTCTCTTGCACGCTGGAATGCATGCTTTTTCACACCGGAGAAAGAAAAAGGGTGTGTTCCGAAGATTATGGAACCTTCGTATTAATGCGGCGACCCGCATGCACGGCCTATCGTACAGCAAGTTTATTGGAGCATTGAAGCAGAAGGAAGTTTTACTTGATAGAAAAATCCTGTCTCACCTTGCAAAAGATCACCCAGAAACATTTGAGAGAATTATTAAAGAAATCAGTTAGATAAAAACCCGCCTCACGGCGGGTTTTTGCTTTTAGTCAATACTTCTATATACTGCAGACACTGTTCTTTCTCCAGCCCCTATATGATGTCTCACAACCTTTTTCTGTTCGGAGTTTGTTGATACGGCTTCTTTCTCACCCAATACAAAACCCATGTGGGCATGTTCACTACCATCCGAAAACGACCGTTTCTCCCACACCACAACATCTCCCGTCTTTGCGTCAGCAAGTGGAATTTTTTTCCAATCGTTACTTTTTAGCAGAAATGCTTCGGTGCTCTTGACCGTCGCATGTGGCTCATCTATCAACTTTGTAAGATATAAAAGTGAACTTACAAAAAATGCACACGAATATTCGCCGTTTTTTAAAACATCTTTTATTTCATCTTTACCCTTAAAACGAACTAGAACAGAATTGAACATGCGAGAACCAACACTGTTCTCAATCAGTTTAATGAGTGTTTCTTTCCGAAGTATTTCAAGATTTGAATCCGGCATTAAATATATTATGGCACATGATTTACCTTGTGTACTCCTCCATATTTGATATAACAGATTTAGATTCATACAGGAGAGATGTGATGGATTATGAATCCTTATACAAAGTAGAGACGACAGAAGAAACACTAACTGCTCTTGAGGATGAAGATTTGATTCATTTTATAGGACTCATTAAACCAACGATGCCGGGCATTATTGAATGCGTAACACTATTAGAATATCGCGATTATCCGATAGGAACGGCAAGAAATGACATACTGCAAATCCGGATGTTCGGTTGGCTTGAAACCCTTTGGACATTGATAACGCTCCCAAAAGAGGATAGGCATTTTGTTGAAAAAGCCGCAACAGAATTTGATCTTAATGTTATTGGGGGTATTCCTATTCAAATTGCTAAGGACAAGTTCAGAGTTTTTCCTGTTCAAGGTGCAAATGTATTCTGTCTTCTTATGAATAAAGACCATCCAGCAAGAAAAAATAATCCGCAAATAAATGCTGCTTATGAAGATTCAATCGATGAAACACTGGAGAGAATCCGTGGCGAATACAAAAATTTGAAACCCCTGAACTAATTCAGGGGTTTACTTTTTCTCGTCCTGAGCCCGTCGAATGGGCCAATCCTCGATAATGATCTTGTTTCTGCCGTACTTTTTTATAACAATTTTCTGGCCACTTTTCCACTTAAGTTTTCGAATGATCTCGATCGGAATACTCGTATAATATGGTCCTGAAGTTTTTTGAAGTTTGCGTATACTTCTATTGTGTAGTTTTCTTCTTGCAATACGGATAGTATACCCTCTCACGTTTATCCCTATGATATCACAAGGATAACTCTATGATAATTTAGGGTTTATTTGAGTGGACCTGATATCAACTAAAAATCTATTTTGAATACCTCGCCTTTTTTTGGAACAATTGCGGAAACATTAAGATATTCCCGAAGGCGTTGTGCAAGGAAAAGAGATGCTTTTGGTTCTCCCATTGTAACAAAAACTTTTTGCACATTTTCTGCCATTCCCTCCACAAATTCCACGAGTCCGTCCATATCTTTATGCGCAGAATAACCGGAGATTGTCCTGATGTTTGCGCGAATTGTAATACTTTTATCTTCAATGTGGATTTTTTTAAGACCATCCTGTATTTTTCTACCCAAACTCCCCGCGGCTTGGTAGCCAATAAATAATAGTGTGTTCATGTTGCTCGATAGATATATTTTCTCATGATTTATGATTCTACCACCATGACTCATGCCGCTCCCTGCGATAATAATTTTAGGGCTCGGATTCGATGCGATTCCTTCTGAGTCCTTTTGATGCTCGGTAAATGTGAGTTTGGGAAAATCAAAAATGTTATCTCCTTTACGGATTTGCTCTTGTATAGACTCTTTAAAAAGACTCGTGTAGCGCTTATAGATCTGTGTAACTCGTATGGCAAGTGGTGAATCAAGATAAACGGGAATATGTGGAAGTGACCCACTCTCTATCATTTCATTTAGTTCATATAAAAGTACTTGTGTACGTTCAATCGAAAACGCGGGTATAAGTAAAACTCCTTTATTTTTAATTGTTTCCTCAATAACATTCTTTAACATATGTACCCTGTCGTTTTTGGTCTCGTGATTCCTGTCGCCATAAACGCTTTCCATTATAAGATAGTCTGCGTCCGTAATAATTTCAGAATCTCTTAATAACGGGGATGGTGAATTTCCTAAGTCCCCCGTGAATACAATTCTCTTTTCTCCATATTTGACCTCTATGATACTCGAACCAAGTACGTGGCCGGCATCTTTTAATTCAAATGAAAAGCCGCTAGGAAGCTCTGTAGAGGCGTAGTATGGAACTCCTTTCCACAACTCTAATGCACTCTTCACGTCTTCAGCTTTATATATAGGCTCTTTTTTGGCTTTCTTAGCCTCAAGGGCGAGGATGTGGGAGGCATCCTCGAGCATAATTTCGGAAAGCGCTCTTGTCGCGTCTGTGGAGTATATAACACCTTTAAAGCCTAAGCGTACAAGTTGTGGTATGCGGCCAATATGGTCCATGTGGGCATGCGTCACGATGAGTACGTCGATGTCGCTTGGAGAGTACTGAAATTTTTCGAAGTTGCAATCCTTACAAAATTTGTCCCCCTGCTCCATTCCACAATCTACGAGCAATCGAAGTTTCTTTTTTTCTTCGAGGATTCCTTCAAGCAAAAAATTGGCGCCGGTTACGGTCTCTGCGCCACCATAAAATGTTAGAGCTATTGTTTTTTTATTCATATAACAATTAATCAGTTATGGGTGCGATTGAAATACAAAAGCCCAGCGCTCGCACCTAATAGGTCCATGAGGACGTCCGTGGCCGTGTCAATAATAAAATTATCTCCCGGTGAGATGCCAGCAAAGTATTCAAAAGCTTCCCACAGTCCTCCGACCACAATAATTGCAGTGAACACAATAAAAAAAGTCTTTCTCCTACCAAGCTCTTTCTCGCTATGTATAAATAGATATATCCATAGGCTGGTTAGTGCAACCCACAATCCTCCCAAAAAATGTACAGAAAGATCAAACCACCAGAAAGTCCAGTAAAGATAAAAATTAAGAGCAACGACGTGTGCTACCGTTACGATAAAAGAAAGGAGGATGATAACTAAAGAGAGGTGGTTTTTATGCAAGTTAAGCATTTTTATATTATATCAAACAAACTTTTTTGTGATTTCGCACTTGTTAAAACAAAAACAATATTTTTGTTCAGGTTAACGCAAAACGTCCGGCCTTTTGGCCTAGGACGTTTTGCTAAGAGCAAGGACTATTAACCAACATACCCTAGAGATCCAGGTGGGTGCCCGCATCTTCTAGTACCGATCAGATCAAGCCAAGGGCTTATTCATCACAGCGAAGATTATAAGGCTCCCTAAAATGTTCTTAAAGTGGATATTGGCTAACAATCCTACATATATTATACCGCTTATATGAAGTTATAGGATGTGCATAACTAAAAGAAGAAAGTAGAAACTTCTATCTTTTAAAAATAAGTTTCAAACAAAGGCTTACTCGAAGACTCCGTCTATATTGACGTCATATAGAATTTGTTCTTGAACAAGTTTGTAGTCTATTAACTCGTCGTCACTAAACCACAATGATATTTCACTGTCTGCCTCCTCAATAGACCCTGACGCATGAACTAGATTTCTAACTGCTCGCCCATCCATATCCGACATTTGGTATGAATCCAAAACATAGTCGCCTCTAATGGAACCAACATCACTTGTGCGAGGTTCAGTCCCACCGGTAAGTTTTCTGATTATTTCAACAGCATGAGCTCCCTCCCATACCATTGCAATTACTGGTCCACTCGTAAAATATTTCTTTAGCGCAGCAAGTACGTTTTCCCCTTGCTCCACCGGATCTTCTACGGGAGGTTTTACGCCTTGTTTCTTATACGCCGCAATAGTTTTTTCACCCACATTCTTTTTCCACTCGGGATCTAATGTGTAGTGCTTTTCCACATGCGCACCTGTTGGGACAATTATCTTAAGTCCTACAAGTTTTAGTCCTACTTTTTCATATCGCTTTACAATTTCCCCAATTAGAGATCGTTGTACTCCGTCTGGTTTTATTATTGCAAGCGTTCTCTCTTTTTTATGATGTGCCATATATAATAATTAGTTATAAAATCGTTATAGTAATCTACCTTCTATAAAAATTAATCCATAATATACATAAGAATGGGTATGTTGTTTAATTGTAATATTCGAAAAAAACTTTTAGCTCTCTTGTTTAAGGTTTTGTGATAACTTCAGCTTCTCCGTCGGTCACGAGTATTGTGTGCTCAAAGTGGGCGCTTAATTTTCCATCAACTGTTTTGAATGTGAAGCCGTCGGGAGCTAACCTAACGCCTTCGCTTCCTTCGTTTAACATTGGCTCTAGAGCAAGCACCATTCCTGATACCAGTTCTGCTCCAGTACCTGGTGTTCCAAAGTTTGGTATAAATGGGTCTTCGTGTACGTTTTTACCCACACCGTGCCCTCCAAGCTTTCGGACTATACTGTAACGATTACCTACACTTTTTTCAATCGCGGCCCCTATATCGCCGACATGGTTTCCCGCTTTCGCAACTTTTATGCCAGCGTTTAGAGCTTGTCGCGTAGCGTCCATGAGCTTTTGTGCCTTAGGGTCTATATTCCCCACAGCTACTGTAACCGCTGTGTCGGTTATGATACCACGGTGAACAAGACCTATGTCGAGTCCAACAATATCACCTTCGTTTAAGATGTAAGGATTTTCGTTTGGAACGCCATGAACAACTTCATCGTTTACAGATACACATAAAGTTGCTGGATACGGACGTGCCGATTCGCTTGGTGTGTAGTTTAAAAAAGCCGGAACATCACCTCCGTCCCGTATGAGCCGTTCTGCTTCTCCGTTGAGAGTTTTTGTCGATACACCTGGGGCTACCATGGCCGAAACTAGGTCACGTATACGAGCAAGACGCCTGCCGCTTTCGCGTAATATTTCATGCTCTTCTTTCGAAGTAATAATCATGATTATTAAAATTATATACCGAGACTTTTGATGAGCTGTTCGTGAACTTCTTCAATTGATTTCTCTCCATCTATTTCGTGTATATTATAGTTTAGATTGTTTTTAAAAAAATCTAATGTTGGAATTACATTTTCCTCGAACCAGTCAAGTCTCTCATTTATATCGTCTTCGTTGTCATCATACCTTCCTCGCTTCATAAGATATTTTACTGCCGTCTCTCGAGATACATTTAAAATAACGACATCCGGATTTTTATCTTTGCCGTAAAACTTTAATGCACCGTCAAGCACTGGGACCTCGTCTACTCTACGCGTAACTCCATCCAGTAGAAGATGTTCCCCTCCGGTATATTTGTCCATAAAGAAAGTGCCCCACGCCCATATTGACAAGAAGGCTGGCAGTAGACCTCCTTCTTCTAAAATCTTCTTGACCATCTTGGCTGTGTGCGTATTTTGTTTTGCAAGCTCGCGCAGTATAGCTCCTGTTTGTAAATATAATACTCGACGCTTGGGATCGTTCTTTTCAATATATTTTTGGAGTAGTTCCGCCTGCGTCCCTTTACCGCTACCTGAACGTCCATAAAAAATAACTGTTTGTAATTCCATGATAGATTTACTAATTAATTTGAGCTCTAGTGAAAAATTATGTTACAAAATCATCACCGAGCACATAGTATGCGATCCTTAAACCATTATGATTACTCAATAAAAATCTGTTTATATTTTGGATACTTGCTTAACTTATACTATGTGCTCAGTTAAGAAAAATACATTCGCTATGCTCATTATTTTTCTTTAATATTCGCGAATAGAAAGCTGTGCGTCAATACGCTTCACGAGGTCAAGAACCACGGATACGGCGATCAAAAGTGCTGTTCCACCAATCGCAAACGCTGTAATGCCGGTTACAGCTTGCATACCAAGCGGCAATACGGCAATTAACCCTAGGAAAGTAGCTCCAACGAGCGTGAGTCTGGTTAAAATACGTCCTATATATTCTGCGGTGTTGTTGCCTGGCCGCACACCCGGAACGAAAGCGCCGCTTTTTTGCAAGTTTTTAGCTATGTTATTAGGATCAAATGTGACCGCAGTATAGAAGTAAGTAAATACAAAAACAAAGAAGAAGTATAGAGATGCATAAAACCACTGGTTTGCGAGTATACCAAGCAAGAAATCAGCGCCTCTTGAGACGATAGCGTTTTGTGCACCTGTGAGAAAATTAAGTATCATCTGTGGAAATAATAGAATCGAAAGCGCGAAGATGATAGGAATCACACCGGCTTGGTTTAAGCGAAGTGGAAGATACGTCGACACACCTCCATACACTTTGTTACCGCGCACACGCCTTGCATAGGTTATGGGTATGGGCCGTTCGGCTTCGGTAATTATCACGACCCCGGCGACAATTACAAGCGCTGCGGCAATAAACCCTAAGTAGAGGGGTAACTGAGAAATATCAAATGTAAAGAATAGTTGGCTTACGGTTGTTGGAAGCCCCGCAACAATACCAGCGAAAATAAGGAGTGAGACGCCGTTTCCTATGCCAAATTCGGTAATAAGTTCTCCAATCCACATAAGCAAAATGGAGCCAGTTGCAATGACCATAATGTTTACGACCATATCAAAGAGTTCTAGACCAGGAACAATGCCTTGTCGCTGTAAAAGAACTAGAAAACCAAATGCTTGCATGAAAGCGAGAGGAACGGTTAAAAGTCTGGAATATTGTGTAAATTTTTTCTTCCCGGCCTCACCTTCTTCTTGATACATCATTTTAAGGCGTGGGGACATAATCGTTAGAAGCTGCATGATGATTGAAGCAGTAATATAGGGACCGACACCGAGCATTACTACAGATAAGTTGGCTAATCCGCCTCCAGAAAAAATATTTAGTAGTCCGAGAAATTGATTGTTTTCAAAAAAAGCTGCGAGTGCCAAAGAGTCAACACCTGGGATCGGAATAGCTGCGAGAATACGAAACAAAATTAGAGCGCCTAGCACAAAGAGAAGACGTTTTCGAAGCGCTTCGTCTTGGATGATGTGCTTGGCCTTTTGTGCAATGATTTCGAACATGTTTTAGGTTTTGTTAATTATTTTGAGCATGGAGAGAGAATGTTACAAAATCTTAGACCGAGCACATAGTGCATTCACAAAATAGTGTGGAGTGTTGAGCAAAAGTCTGTAAATGTTTCATGTGTTTGATTGGTTCATGCTATGTGCTTGGTAATGAAAATTATAGTTGCGATGTTCCTTTATTTTCTATCATTCCCCCTGCTTTTTCAATGTGCTCTCGAGCTTTGTCAGAGACACTACATCCAGTAATTGAAAGTTTTTTGGTAATTTTTCCTGTAGCGAGAATTTTTACAGGAATACGTTTACTTTTCTTGTTTCGTATGAGTTTCTTTAGGGAAAGTGTTTTTGGCGACACATTATCCCCAGCTTCAAACGCCGTATCTAACGCTCCTAAGTTTACTACGTAAGGCTTAGTTTGAATGCTTCTGAAACGATATCCGCGTTTTTTTGGCAACTTTTTGATAGTGTCGCGCATTTCGGGACGAATTCCGTGCCCTCCATGTGCTTTCTGTCCTTTATGGCCGCGACCGCTGGTTTTACCACGAAGACCTCCACGACCTATGCGTTTTTTCGTTTTATTTTTATGAACTCTTTGTACGTTATTAATTTGCATTTTAATGTTTAGCTCTGTAGTGAAGATAGGGCTTTAATTGCAGCTTGAGCGTTATTTAATTTGTTCTTGCTACGTGAAAATATTTTTGCAGTAACGTCTTTGATACCAGCAAGCTCAAGTACGTTTCGTACGGAACTCCCTGCAACTATTCCTTTGCCTGGAGCGGGAAGTATAGAAACTCTAGATGCACAGTACTTGGCAGATACATCGTGTGCAATACTTTTGTTTTCGGTTCTGTGTACTTTAATCATATGTTTCTTTGCTACTCGTGCAGCTTTTTCAATCGCAAGTGCTGTATCAGACGCCTTCCCAACACCAACACCAACTTTTCCTTTGCCGTCGCCAATTACAATTGAAACACTGAAACTAAAACGTCTCCCACCAGCAACAACACGCGTTACGCGTCTGATGCTGATAATCTTTTGGTCAAATTCACGACGTTCTTGTCTACGAGGCGCACGACGTGGCATTCGTGTACGTTCGTTTCTATGTCGAGGTTTTTGTTCAGGCTTAGGCGTGACTTTTTCCTCTGCTTTCGTTGCGGGGATTGGAGCCACTTTTGTTACGGCTTTATCTTTAGTTGTTTGTTCTGCTGTTTGTGTATTGCTTTCCATAATTTAAAATTTAAGCCCGCCTTTACGAGCACTTTCTGCAAGCATTTTTATATTTCCAGTGTATGTAAAACCTCCACGGTCGAAGACTGCTTTTGAAATTTTTTTCGTTTTTGCAGCTTTTGCAATAGCCGCACCAACTTCACGCGCCTTCGCTTCCTTTGTTTTTTCTTTACTTCCTTTAGAGCTTGAAGAGGCTAATGTTACACCTTTCTCATCATCTATGAGTTGAGCAGAAATATATTTGTTTGATTTAAAGACAGAAAGCCGCGGCGTTTTACTGGTCCCAGATACTTTTGCCCGTATACGCGCATGTCGCCTTAGCTTTTGTGCTGCTTTTTTCTGTGATGATTTCATGATTTTATTAAACAGCTTTCTTACCTTGCTTTCGCCTAATAACCTCGTCGTGGTAACGAATCCCTTTTCCTTTATATGGCTCTGGCTTCCGTACAGAGCGTACTTCGGCGGCAAATTGTCCAACAACTTCTTTATCTGAACCTTTGATATTGATTGTATTTTTTAGAACCTGAACCTCGATCCCTTCTGGAACCGTCAGTTTTACTGGATGTGAATATCCCATATTAAGTGTTAGTTCACCTCCGGATAGTTCAACACGATATCCTACACCCTCTACAACTAACTTTTTTTCAAAAAGCTCGTTTACTCCATGAACCATATTATCGATGTGAGACGCATAAGTGCCCCAAAGCGCTCGTGCTAGGCGTGTTTTCTTTACCAGTGTTACAACCACCTCCTGTCCCACAACTTCTATCTTAACGTCATTTCTAACTTTTCGCGTCAATTCACCAAGAGGGCCTTTGACACTCAAAATACCATCTGAAATGCTTACTTCAGTTTTATCTGGAATAGTGATTGGTTGTTTTCCGATTCTACTCATGTGTTAGATATTCTTATGTGAGCGCAAGCGAACATTAGATGTTCTTACACCCAGCACCTTTCGCGAAAGGTGCTGGGTAACGTTTTGCACCCACAGTTGGAAATTCAATAAACTTGAATCCCCAACTGTGGGCAAAGCCGTTACCAAATTTTAAAGAGAGTCTCACCTCCTGTGTTTTCACGTTTCGCTTCACTGTCAGTAAGCACACCTTTTGGTGTCGAAATAATAAGTGAGCCCTTACCATATTTGACTTTCCTTATGGACGCTACGTTCACATAGATTCTCCGTCCCGGCTTTGATACGCGGGTGACTCCACTTATACGTGGTGTGCCGTTTTCGTTATACTTTAGCTCGATTTCAATGGTTTTATGTATTTTCTTTCCTTTTTTACTAACCTTTCCTATGTATCCACGTTCCTTTAGTTTATTTGCGATTGCAAATTTAAACTGCGAAAACGGAATGCAGACATGTTCCTTTTTGGCTGCCTGAGCGTTTTTTATCTGTATGATTAGATCTGAAATTGGGTCTGTTACCATGATGACTTCTTTATCCCTGGAATAAGCCCCTCGTTTGCAAGCTCCCTGAAGCAGATTCTACATAGATCAAAATCTCTCATATAGCCACGCTTACGGCCACAACGAAAACACCTACGCACAATTCGTGTGCTGAATTTTGGTGTTTTTTGACTTCTGGCAATAACTGATTTTTTGGCCATATATTAAAAAAGGCTCGCCAAAGCTTGCGCCTCATACTAGCAATTGAGCCGTATAATGTCAATTTTATGCCTAAGCTAAGCTTTTCTATAACACTAGTAAATGAGCATAAAATACAGCCTCACATCGGCAGGTGGTGTTCTAAATTCCAAAGTTGAATTTAAACCCTTCGTAGACACTTGGTTCCAATTTAGTACAATTAACACTTGGAACTTGTCTCTTACATACTCTTACATAAGGAGGCCCCTCGTGGATAACAGCCTTAAAAGCCTGGATTATGCGCTTGGTAACTGGAAGCCTGTTTGGTACAGAAGAATCTTTCCATTTTTTCCAATAGTGTATCAACACAAGAAACTGCGCTTCTTACAGTTCCAATTGTATGATTGTTCGTGCACAGTAATCCCGATAACGGGAAAACACTTTGTCGATCTATTAAAGGCAAATAGCAATGGTAAATGCTGCCAGCCAAAATGGATAGGTTTCAGAATTTGGTACTGAGACGCTAAACATTATAGGTAAACAAAAACCCCGTCGCAAGGCGGGGCTGTTTTTATTATTTTTTTATATCTTCTTTTTTAAATGGAAAGCCTAAATGTTCCAAAAATGCGAGAGCGTCTTTCTTATTATTAGCAGTAGTCACGACCGTAATAGCAAAGCCAAAGACATCTTTAATATCTTCATCTCCTGTCTCTGGAAATATTGTGTGCTCTCGGACGCCTATGGTTACGTTACCCATTAGGTCTACACTCTCTCTACTTAGCCCACGAAAGTCTCGTGCACGTGGTAGCGCAATATGAAGCAACCTATCCAAAAAATCATACATGCGTTGCCCACGCAATGTCACCTGATATCCGATTGTATCTCCTTCGCGGATTTTAAACGCCGCAATACTTTTCTTAGCCCCACGCGGTGCGGTTTTTTGCCCTGTGATCTTTGCAAGTCGGTCTTGAATTAGTTCAATCTTTTTTTTGTCCTTCACAGAGCCCGTTGATGCAGAGATTACAACCTTTTGTAGGCGTGGCATCTCAAGTGCATTCTTATAACCAAACGTGTTGCCGAGTGCAGAAAGCGTAATATTATGTTTTTCCTTTGTTTGTGACATATTATGAACTAAGCTCCGTTTTACTTTTGAGTGCAACGCGAACTTTTTTCCCTTTAACTATCTTGTATCCTATGCGTGTAATTTTCCCAATCTTTGGGTCAATGAGCATAACATTTGATACGTGAATGGGCATTGCTTTTTCAACAATTTGTCCTTTCTGGTTTTCCTTGCGCGGCTTCTGGTGGCGCTTGCTTACATTTATACCATCGATAAGTACACGGCTCATCGCGGGGAAGGCGCGAGAAACCTTACCGGACTTCCCTTTGTCCTTTCCTGCAATTATTCTTACTTCGTCTCCTTTTCTGATTTTCATATTGCCTAAACTACTTCCGGTGCCATCGAAATAATTTTTTGATAACCACGCTCACCAAGTTCGCGTGGAATCGGTCCAAAAATACGGTTTGCTCGTGGTTCTTTCTTTTCTTTCTCAATAATCACAACAGCATTTTCATCAAACCGAATATATGAACCGTCTTTTCGCCTAAATGGTTTTTTCTGACGAACCACAACACCGCGAAGTACATCCTTCTTCTTTGTCTGTCGACGCGGCTCCGCGCTTTGTACAGATAGCACAACTAGATCACCGATTTGTGCGTATCTTCGCTTTGAGCCACCGAGTATCTTAAACACACGGCCCATTTTTGCGCCAGTGTTATCGGTTATGTGTACTAATGTTTGTGGTTGAATCATATTACTCTTAAACAACAATAAAGTGTTTTTTCTTGGAAATTGGCCTGCTCTCACGGATAGTCACCCTGTCTCCCACTACGCACTTGTTACCAGCGTCGTGTGCGTGGTATCTCTTCACTCGTTTTTGGTATTTCCCATATTTTACATGTTTAACATAGCGCGTTACCGCAACGACAATTGTGTCTTGCATTTTTGCTGACACAACAACGCCTGTAATTTCCCGCTTTAAGGTTTTCTTTTGAGCCTTAAGCTCATCTGTTTTAGTTCTATCTGTCATGTTTTATACTTGTTTTTCCTTAACCTCAATCTCTCGCGCTCGGAGTTCCGTTAGCACGCGTGATATATTCTTTCGAAGGTTTTTCCCTGCCTTAATATTTCTAACTTTAGAACCTGCGACGCCAAAACGAAATGCTCTCAAGTCCTCCCGTTTTTCCAGGAGTTCTTTTTTAAGATCAATGTTACTTTTTTTCTTGATGTCTGCCATGTTTCTATCCGTTTCTAGCTACAATAGTCGATTTTATTGGAAGCTTAGCACCCGCCTTACGAAGTGCTTCTCGGGCCACACTTTCATTAACACCGTCTACCTCAAAAATAATACGTCCAGGATTTACAAGAAATTCATATCCCTGCGGGTCACCTTTGCCTTTACCCATACCAACTTCTGCAGACTTTCGAGTAAATGGCCTGTCGGGAAAAATCCGAATCCATGTTTTTCCTGTTTTCCCTGTCGTTCGGGAAATTACACGTCGTGCCGCCTCGATCTGATTACTTTTTATGCGTGCTGGTGTTATGGCCTTAAGGCCGAACGAACCATACACTAAAGAAATGCCACGCGTCTCAGGGTGAATCTTTTTTTTATTCTTTCGGGCAGTTTGCCATTTTCTATGTTTTACTTTTTTGGGAAATAACATAATACTTTTTATCGTGAATCCTTTTTATCAAACACGTCTCCTTTGTAAATCCATACTTTAATGCCAATAACACCATATGGGAGATGGGCTTTTTCAGTCGCATAATCAATGTCTGCCCGAAATGTCTGTAGAGGAATTCTCCCTTTTTTTATACTCTCTTTTCGTGACATTTCAGCGCCACCAAGACGTCCTCCCACAGTTATACGTACTCCGAGAACGTCGCGATTAGCCATAACTTTTTCTACAGTCTGCTTTAATACACGACGAAACTGTACACGCTTTTCGAGCGCCTCAGCTATCATTTGGCTTACTATAGCTGCGTTGCTCTCTGGAGAGCGGACTTCTTCTATATCAAGCTTTACTTCAGGGGTGCTTCCTATAAAACGAATTTTGTTGATCATTTTTAAAAGATCGCTTTTCAGCTTTTGAGAGCCTTCGCCACTTCGGCCAATAATCATTCCGGGGCGTGATGTTTTAATAATAATTCGTAATATTCCACCGTTTCGCTCAATTTCAATTAAACTTACATAAAATCCACGGAGCCGTTTCATCAAAAATTCTCTGATAAGTGTGTCACATTTAAGGTTCTCTCGATATTGTTTAGGGGAATTAGCAAACCACCGACTCTTCCAGCTGCGTAAAATGCCTAATCTATGTGAATATGGGTGAACAACGTGTGTCATGTTAACTATTTTTCCTTAAACCAGTCTTCGACTGGTCGGGCGAACTAGCTTTGCTAGTTTTAGTCGTTGGTGTTTTCTTTTTTTTATGTTTATCATCCTTTTTAGAGATGATTTTCGTCTCTTTTTTAACTTTTCCATTTGGCTCTACGGCTTTTGGAGACTCGGGTAACTTTTTTGTTTCAAGTGCAATTGAAATATTGCTTGTGTGTTTGTGTATCGGTGCGGCACGCCCACGTGCTCTTGCTCGAAATCGTTTGTAAGTAAGACCTTTATCAACACGCACCTCTTTTATAAAAAGTTCGTCTTGTGAAAATCCTTTAGCTTCCTTCGCATTGGCCGCTGCAGATAGAATCAACTTTCGAAGTGGTCGTGCGGCACGCTTATTAATGTAAAGGAGGAGATCAAGCGCTTTTATTACCTCTTTGCCACGCACAAAATCTGCAACGAGTCGGACTTTACGTGGAGCCTGTCTGTATTGTCGAAGTTTTGCTTTCATCCCGTACGAAATAGTAAATTAAAAATTTCCATCCACTAATTGCTTATAATGGCGACCACAAACTACATTGTTCGTTTCTGTTGATTGGTGTAACATAACTTTTTTATTTCGTACAGGATTCATGACTGAAAATTATTTAGAGTCAGCTGCTGCTTTTGCGGTTTTCGCTGCTGTAACTTCAGCCTCCTTTCGTTTTATTTCAAGCTCTTTCTGCATCTTTCCACCGTGTCGAATAAACTTCTTTGTTGGAGAGAACTCACCAAAACGGTGTCCTACCATGTCTTCTGAAACTAATACTTCAATATGCTCGCGACCATTGTGCACACCAAAAGTAAATCCCACCATTTCTGGTGCAATTTGGCTGCCTCGCGCCCAAGTATTAATAATTCCGTTTTTATCGGACTTTTTTTGGACTATTTTCTTAAGTAGTTTTTCATCTACGTAAGGACCTTTTTTCAGTGATCGCGTCATTGGTTTTTTAATCTCGGACTTCCGTAAATCGGATGTGCCTCGGGAGACGATATAAAAAAGCTCCTCTGAGCTTCGGGCCTATACTACCAAAATATGTATAGATGTCAACGAAAAATGGGATTTCCAAAAAATAAAACTGTGTGTCAACTAACTATTGTTTCGCCTATCGTCTCTTACCCACCTTTCTCCTTCGTAAAATCAGGCTATTTGAGTATTTTTTTGGCTTTCTGGTTTTCTGCCCTTTTCCTGATGGTTTTCCCCACTTTGTTCTAGCTCGCCTATGACCACGGCCCGCTCTGCCCTCTCCTCCTCCATGTGGGTGATCAACTGCGTTCATCGCGGCTCCGCGAACAGTAGGACGAATCCCCATCCAGCGTTTTCGTCCAGCCTTCCCTAACACAACGAGCTTATGTTCATCGTTTGAAACTTCGCCTATTGACGCCCATGCAAGGCTCGGTACTTTACGCACTTCTGATGACGGCATCTTAAGGTTAGTATGTCCCTGGTCGTGCGCAATTACCTCTGCTGCATTGCCTGCTGATCTGGCGATGCGCGCACCACCTTCTGGTTTTAATTCAACATTATATACAAACGTACCAATAGGAATCTTTCCAAGTGGAAGACGGTTTCCTAGCTTAACAGGTGCATTTTCTGAAACAATAAACGTGTCGCCAACCGTAACACCCTTTGACACAACAACATAACGTCGTTCGCCATCCCTAAATAGCACAAGTGCAATAAAACCAGAACGATTTGGATCATACTCAACACTCTCTATACGAGCCTCCATATCCCGCTTATTATATTTGAAATCTATCTCACGGAACCTTCTTTTATGACCACCGCCTTTATGGCGTGTTGTAATTCGCCCAGCGCTGTTCCTCCCTGAACCACGACGAAATCCTTTCGTCAACGCCTTGTGGGGCTTCGATTTCGTGAGTATTTTTTTATAGGAAACGATTGCTGTGCCGCGGCTTCCTGGTGTTTTAGGTTTTAGTTTTTTCATACAGATGATGTTAATCCGCCTTAGGCGGATGCTACAGAATCATTACCGAGCACATAGTGCGTAGATACCTGGTGATTGTGGTTACTAGATAAAGATATTTCCATGTTTCTTATTGTGGTTTCTTAATACTATGTGCTCGGTTAAGTAATTAATAGTCGTATCGGTAAACCGAGACTCCTTTAATTTCTAAACGAACTCAATACGATCTCCCTTCTTTAAGTAGACATACGCTTTCTTTCCGCTTGACTTTACACCTACTATTCGCGTTCGTCCTGATACTCGTTTTTTCGAAGGAAGCTTGACTATGTTTACACGAATTGCATCGACTTTATAAATCTTCTTGACTGCCTGTTTTATAGTATGTTTGGTTGCGCGTTTGGAAACTTCAAACACATACACGCCACTCTCCGCGACAATCGTCGCTTTTTCAGTAATGCGCGGTCGTAGCAATATACCAGAAAGGTCTAATTCTTTTGAAATAAGCGTGGAACGTTTGATTTCGGTGTGTTTTACTGTCTTCTTGTCGCTTTTCGTCCTTGAAACATTAGGTTCAGCGGGAGCTTCGGTTACAGTTGTAGATTTAACTTTTGTAACTTTATCAGCTTTAGGCTGACTTGGCTTATCTTCAGATTTTTTTGTTCGTTTAAAAAATGCCATGATATTTATTTAGAGTTTCGTTTAGAAAATGTCCTGCTTTCTAACATTTTAAGAGCTTCTTTTGGATTAGCAACAATAATATATTTATAAGTGAGAGCTGTAATCACATTTAAGTTTCGAAGCTCCTCTACTAGAATGTTTCCGAAGTTTCTGAAACTTTTTGCTGTGTTTATATCGTGTGAAGACAAAGCAATAAGCGCTGAATTCTTTTTCTTTTGTGGCAGACCACCGAACCCTTTTATTTTCGAAATTCCTTCGAGTGTCTTTACTGCCTCTTTTGTTTTTGCTTCATTAAAAGAAATACTATCAACAAATAGGATTTCTCCGTCTCTTAATTTCTCCGAGAGAACAGTAAATAGTGCTTTCGTGCGCATCTTCTTGTTGATTTTTTTACTGTAATTTCTGTCGTTTCGTGGACCAAAAGTGACACCACCACCACTCCATATAGGGCTCCTACTTGAGCCGTGCCGCGCTCGCCCCGTACCTTTTTGGCGCCATGGTTTTCGGCCGCCTCCGCGTACTTCGCTGCGGTCTTTTGTGTGTGCAACTGGAGTGCGTGCATTAGAAGATTGCCCCACCATAACTTGATGCACCAAGTCAGCATTCCAAGGAAGCCCAAAAACTTCTTTTGGTAATGTTACTTTCCCTGTTTCACGCCCTGTTATATCGTATACTTTTGCTTCCATGTTAGATTTTGTTATCGAGCTTTGCGAGATTAGAAAATCTCACACCGAGCACATAGTGTGCATTTATTTGGTGATTGTAGCTATTAGATTGAGATCTTTTCATGTTTCTTATTGTGGTTTCTTAATACTATGTGCTCGGTTAAGTAAAATATATTCCCCGCGGGTCATTATTTTCCTGTAATTTCTATGAGAGTGCCACGATGTCCTGGAATGGCGCCACTAATTAACATTTTATTTTCTTCTTGGTCAATCTGAAGAATTTTAAGGTTTTTGACTGTTACACGCTCGTTGCCCATACGTCCTGCCATTCTAACCCCCTTTAACACTCGCTGTGGCCCTGTCGCGCCGATTGATCCCGGCGCTCGTTCGTGATGCTTATTACCATGCGTTCGCGGACCGCCCGCGAATCCATGTCGCTTAACGCCCCCCTGAAATCCTTTTCCTTTTGAAATAGCAGAGACTTCAACGATGTCACCAACCGAAAAGGAAGAAACGTCTATTTTGTCGCCAACCTTGTACTGGGTATTCCCTCTAAATTCGCGAAGAAATCGAAAGAGTCCCCCTTTCCTTTGTGCTTTATTTACGTTCTTTTCTTTTTTAGTACCATACCCAACTTGTGTCGCGGCATATCCATCTTTTTTGACATCTTTTATTTGAATAACTTTAACAGGGCCGGCTGAAATTATTGTGGCGGGAAAAACCCGCCCGTCCTCATTCCAGACTTGAGTCATATTTTCCTTTGTTCCAAGAATAAATTTCATATTTGAAAAATCGCTACCAGAAAGCAGCGACTTAGCTTCCCAGTGGTCCCCTATTAGTCTTCTTGAGGACATGGATTCAATGAGAATTACTATACAGGAATTAAAAAGTAGTGCAAGTAAAACGCGGGCAGCATCGTGAGATGCGGCCCGCTTAAGGTGAGACCCTTTAATTTCCTTCTAAGGGGCCTCGATGCTTGCGTCGTGGGGATATCGTACGCAAGCTACCATTACAAGTATACCATTAATATAAAAGAGTGCCACCCAAAGAATGGCCCGCCGGAATACGGAGCATATGATTACCAAGCCACTTCTCGCACAAAGACCTGTAACTTCATACTAGAATAGCAATAACAAAAAAAACGCCAACTTGTGGCGTTTTTTTCTTTAGATCATTTTTACATCTATATTTACACCTAAAGGTAAATTCAGATTTGTCAGCGCCTCAATCACTTTTGGTGACGGGCTTATTATATCAATCAATCGTTTGTGCACTCGCATTTCAAATTGTTCTCGCGCGTCTTTAAAGATAAATGCTGAACGATTAACTGTATATTTTTTCATCTCTGTTGGAAGAGGTATGGGACCTAAAATTGTCGCGTCGAATCTTGTGGCTGTATCGATGATCTGTTTAACTGATGCGTCAAGAATCTTGTGCTCGTAAGCACGGACCTTGATACGAAGTCTTTGGGTTACTTCTTTTTTCTTAGAAGTTTTACTTATTTTAGTTCCTGCCTTGCCAGCAGGCGGGTTTGCTGTAACTTTCTTCTTTCTACCTTGGGTGGAGGTGCGTGTGGTGGACGTTTTGGTCTTTTTGGTTGTTTCTTCTTTTTTCGTAGCCATCTTAGATTTTATTAGTGAACAAAGTAAGCTTAGAAAATCTTATACACGCTTAAATTTTAGCTTTGCTAAAATTTTGGTGGGTAAGTAAAACAATAATCGTTCCGCTCCCTTGTTCTTCTTAAGCGACTACTTTAGTTACGACGCCCGCACCAACTGTTTTACCACCTTCGCGGATTGCAAATCTTTGTTTCTCTTCTAGAGCAATAGGTACGACAAGTTTTACTTTAAATGTAACGGTGTCTCCTGGCATAACCATCTCTGTTCCTTCTGCAAGTGTGACATCTCCTGTAACGTCTGTTGTTCGCATGTAGAACTGCGGTTTGTAGCCAGAAAAGAATGGTGTATGTCGTCCTCCTTCCTCTTTTGAAAGAATGTAGACTTCTGCCTCAAACTCTGTGTGAGGCGTAACGCTACCTACCTTTGCAAGCACCTGTCCTCGGTGGACATCTTCTTTTTTAAGACCTCGAAGTAGAAGCCCTGCGTTGTCGCCAGCTTCTCCTGTATCGAGCTGCTTGTTGAACATTTCAATACCAGTAATAGTGGTCTTTGATGTATCTTTGATTCCAACGATTTCAACTTCTTCCCCAATTTTCACAACTCCTCGCTCGATTCGGCCTGTTACAACAGTACCTCGTCCTTCAATAGAGAAAATGTCCTCAATCGGCATAAGAAATGGTTTGTCAGTTTCTCTCACTGGCACTGGGATGTATTCGTCGATAGCTTTTGTGAGTTCAAGAATTTTCTTTACTTCTTCATCGTCTTTTGATTTTCCATCAAGAGCTTTCAAAGCTGAACCTCGGATGACCGGAACTTTTTCACCGTCATAATCATACTTTGTAAGAAGTTCTCGAACCTCCTCTTCAACTAGGTCGATAAGATCTGGATCATCAACCATGTCTACTTTGTTCAAAAATACTATAATCTTTGGAACACCAACCTGCTTTGCAAGTAGAATGTGCTCACGAGTTTGTGGCATAACACCGTCAGTTGCGGCAACAACAAGAATTGCGCCGTCCATCTGTGCGGCACCAGTAATCATGTTTTTAATGTAGTCCGCGTGCCCAGGCGCATCGATGTGCGCGTAGTGACGTGCTGCTGTTTCATACTCGTTGTGTGAAAGAGCAATTGTAATACCTCGTGCTTTTTCTTCAGGCGCACTATCGATATCATCGACTTTCCTAAGCCTTACCTTTTGACCATCAAGATCAAGTGAGTGCAAAATCGCAGCAGTAAGAGTAGTCTTACCGTGGTCAACGTGACCGATGGTTCCTACGTTTACGTGCGGCTTTGAACGATCAAATTTTTCTGCCATATTAATTATTTCTACCCGCTAGATTTCAAGCGTCGAGGCGCGAGAACGCCTTCTCGAAGCCTAAAGACTAGCCTATTTATAAAGGGGCCCTGTATTAAACGTGCGCTGTTTGTTGAACTCGCTTCGTTCATACCACCCTAATGCAAGCATTGGGGTATTGACCCTATATTAACTCCTCGGCTCGGAAACGTGAAAGCTTCGTTTCACTCGCTTTCACGTTTCACTCTTCTTACAGAAGCCGTCTACTCATTGGCTCTTTTGTTTCTCCGCCGCTTGGCGGATCACAAAAGTCCTCAATGAGTCTTGCAGAGCTCCAAGTGTTCACTCTTCACTCTGCATCGTTAATAAAGAAGCCCCGTAACTGGGGCGTTTTTTTACTTTGTCCCGAAATGGAACTCACAAACAAAAAGAACGCTCAATCGCGGTACGCACATAGTAGCAAAACCGAAATAATAGTCAACCCCGAGAAAACGATTTTTTTCGATTTTTATGTATCTTTGCACGATTTACTCCGCAGTCCCCCGCGCTTTCTTGATTTCTTCCGAGACATTAGCCGGAACCACTTCATAGTGATCAAACTCCATCATTGCAGTCGCTCGTCCCTCAGTCATTGAGCGAAGTATGGTTGTGTATCCAAACATTTCTGAAAGTGGAACTTTGGCGTTTATTTTTCTTCCACCCATTCCATTGTCGTCCATTGATTCAATTTGTCCTCGTTTTGAATTTATATTTCCTGTGATGTCGCCCATGAACCTCTCCGGTGTGTTTATTTCAACTTTCATAATTGGCTCAAGGATAACAGGTTTTGCGCGTTTAGCTGCGTCTTGATAAGCAAGAGAACCTGCTATTTTGAATGCAATTTCTGACGAGTCAACGTCGTGATATGAGCCATCGTAAAGTTCAATGGAAATATCAGTCATTTTGTAACCTGCGACAATACCTTTTTCCATCGCTTCTTTAATACCCTTCTCAACTGCAGGAATATACTCGCTGGGAACAACACCTCCTTTGATTGAGTTTATAAACTCAAATCCCTCGCTACGCTTCACATTCTTAGGAAGTTTCTTGTCCTCCGGAAAGTCTTCAAGTGGTTTAATCCTAATCTTTACGTGTCCGTACTGACCACGACCGCCTGTTTGCTTGATATATTTGCTTTCCGCTTCTGCTGTTCCGCGAATTGTTTCTTTATATGCAACTTGCGGTTTACCGATGTTAGCTCCAACAGAAAATTCTCGTTTCATTCGATCAACAAGGATTTCAAGGTGAAGCTCTCCCATACCGGAAATTATAGTTTCGAGTGTTTCTTCGTCAATAGACACTTTAAAGGTGGGATCCTCGTCGGACAATTTAGAAAGAGCGATCCCCATTTTCTCCTGATCGGCTTTTGTATTTGGTTCGATACGGACTGAAACGACAGGCTCCGGGAAAGTCATTTCTTCAAGAATGATAGGCTGTGCTTCATCACAAAGTGTGTGCCCGATCTTAGCGTCCTTCATCCCCACCATTGCAGCGATTTCTCCTGTTGAGACTTCCTGCACTTCCTCCCGCTTGTCGGCTTGAAGTCGAACAATTCGTCCAACACGTTCTCTCTTTCTCGTTATTGAGTTATATACGTATGAACCTGCTTTGACGCCACCAGAATACACACGAAAGAATGAGAGTTGACCTACAAAAGGATCTGTTTGAAGTTTAAAAACAAGTGCCGAAAATGGTTCGTTCACATCCGCTTTTCTCTCGATTTCTTCGCCGGTGTCCGGATGCACACCTTTTGCTGGCGGAAGGTCTATTGGAGACGGAAGATAATCAACAACAGCGTCTAGTACTTTTTGAACACCTTTGTTTTTGAGTGCAGAACCACAAAGCACAGGGAAGATTTCATTTGAGATAACTGCCTCTCTAAGGACTCTCTTTAAGTCAGTAAGATTAGGCTCATTTCCTTCGAGAAATGCCTCTAAAAGGCTCTCGTCATTTTCTACTATGCGCTCGACGAGTTCATGGTGGTATTTCTCTACTTGAGCTGAAAGATTCTCTGGGATATCAACTTCAACAACATTAATTCCCATCTCGCCTTCGAAGTGGAATGCTTTCTTCTCAAGAACGTCAATGACTCCCTCATGATGTTCTTCCTCGCCTATAGGTATTTGGAGTCTGACTGCTTTCTTGGAAAGTCTGTCTAGTATGCTCGCGTATGAACGTTCAAAATCCGCACCGGTGCGGTCAAGTTTATTGATGAAACAAAGGCGCGGTACGTTCGCTTCTGCTGCATAGCGCCAGTTTGTCTCAGATTGCGGTTCAACGCCGGCAACACCATCAAAGACCACAACGGCGCCATCTAAGACGCGCATTGAACGTTTTACCTCTGAAGTAAAGTCGATATGTCCGGGTGTGTCTATAATATTAAAACGAATAGCATTTTCTGGAGTCTTATCTGTTCCGGATTTGTGCCACGTACACGTAACAGCCGCCGCGGTAATAGTAATACCGCGTTCTCGCTCTTGTTCCATCCAGTCAGTTATTGTATTGCCATCATGAACTTCACCAATTTTGTGGCTCATTCCCGTATAGAACAAAATCCGTTCCGATGTTGTAGTTTTTCCTGCGTCTACGTGCGCAACGATACCAAAATTTCGTGTTTTGCTTAAATCTGTACTCATTGTTAATACTTGATTAAAAAAAGTTGGCAAAGCCAACTAGAATAGTAAGGGCTCCTCCTAAGGGTGCTTTTATTACCACGCGAAATGCGCAAACGCCCTGTTGGCTTCGGCCATTTTGTGAATGTTTTCTCGTTTTTTGACTGCTTCACCTTCGCCTGCGCTTGCTGCAAGAAGCTCCATTGCGAGTTTCTTTTTCATTGGAATACCTTTCTTTGATTTTGCACTAGCAATAATCCAACGCATTGCGAGCGCTTGACGCCTATCTGGACGAACTTCTCTTGGCACTTGATAGTTTGCGCCACCAACACGTCTAGAACGTACTTCCATATTCGGACCAACGTTTTTTAAAGCTGTTTCAAAGATTGATAATGGATCTACCTTTGCATCCTCTTTTTTCATCTCATCGAACGCACCATATACAACTCTGCGTGCAACATTTTTCTTGCCACCCATCATGATAGCGTTGATAAATTTTGCGACAAGAGGCGAGCCGTATTGTTCATCAGGGAGAATGATTCTTTTAGATTTTAGTTTTCTTCGCATATTATGATTTAGCTCTCTTTGCGCCGTAGAGACTTCGTCCTTGCTTTCTATTTGCCACACCCTCTGTATCAAGCCGTCCACGGACAATCGTGTATCTAACACCAATGTCTTTTACACGACCACCTCTTAGAAGTACGACTGAGTGCTCTTGTAGATTATGCCCTTCTCCCGGTATATATGCTGTCACTTCCATGCCGTTTGTAAGACGAACACGAGCAATCTTTCGTATAGCAGAGTTTGGCTTTCTCGGAGTTTTGGTTGTCACCTTAATACACACACCACGCTTAAAGGGGGATGGGTAAAAAGTAGGCCGGTTTTTTAGTGTATTAAAACCACGCCCAAGTGCGACCACTTTGGACTTTCGGACCTGATTTTTTCTTCTTTTTCGAACAAGTTGATTTATTGTTGGCATATTTTAACAAAAAAGGCGCTTTCGCGACTAAGCAATACTCTACTACAGCGCACCATTTTATGCAAATCCTAGAACCCGCAGATGCGTGATAATAGCTCACATAAATGGTGATCCGTGATTATCCTGAATATACTCGCAACTATTGTGAAAAAAGGTTTCCATAGAAAGTATATGAATAGGAATATAAAGAGGAAACTACCCAGGATTCCATAGCGCGCCAACATATGTTGGATGCCCATATATTTTTGTGATATGTGGTATGGGAGGATGGAAGCGAGCACTTTTGAACCATCAAGTGGAGGCACGGGAATGAGGTTAAATATTGCAAGAAGGATATTAATAAAGACAACGAAACTAGCAATCTCTATAAATGCCCCAGACAAAACGTCAAAAGAAGTGCCAAAACGAATAATTAACCCGAAGATTAACGCGATAAAAATGTTAACAGCGGGACCGGCGCCTGCAACTAATGCCTCCCCCCACTTTTGGTTTGAGAGGTTGTATGGATTATATGGTACAGGCTTAGCCCATCCGATAAGAAAACTGGAGCCCGAAAGAAGTAAAATCCCAGGAATAATCACTGAACCAAGTGGGTCGATGTGTTTTATGGGGTTTAAGGTGAGGCGTCCGGCAAGTCTTGCTGTCGGATCTCCCAACATCTGGGCAACGTATCCATGCGTCACTTCATGTATGACGACAGAAAAAATCAGTATAATAATTTGAAATAAAAATGCGTCTGGTTGCATGAGAATGGTTTTATGATAGCATAAGCGAACAAAAACAAATATGGCTAAGAAATGCGCTATAACAGGAAAAAGTTCAAAAATGGCTGGCGGGTACTCAAACCGTACGCGTGCTACTCAGTTTAATCCTACAGGAAAGAAAAGACGACACGCTAATTTACAGAAAAAGCGTATATATGTGCCGGAGTTGAAAAAGTTCGTTACTCTTACACTCAGCACAAAAGCAATCCGAACTATTAATAAGAACGGGGCCTATAACACATTGCGTAAAGCTGGTATTCTTAAATAGAGCTAAAATTATATAGTTACCTTATTCACGTAATTGTGGATCATTTGTCCGGTCGGGTGTCCAAGCACGATCGGACTTTTTTTATTACAACACGGCTAAAATTTGCTCAATTCACACAATAAGTATAGTCTTGGTAACAGATATCTGGTCCGAACACACATACAAAGGAGGATAGATCAATGAAAAAAATGGTTGCGATAGTTCTTTTTCTACTTTTTGCATCGCCAACATTTGGACAACCTCTGACTATTGAAATTCCACTACCGACAGTGCAGGAGGTTGAGAATTTGATTCTGGAGGCATACGTTTCCATTGGGAGCGAGCACTCAAAAGAAGAAATTGTTGTTAATATTGGAGCTCAAAAACTTCGGGCAACAATAATAGCAGAAAACGAAGTCAGTGTTGCTGTTTATTGGGTGTTCAGGTCATACAATTCTGGAACATTGCTAGATTGTCCGGATGGATCAAAACCTGTTGGAGTTGATAAAGTCTGCCACTTTATAATTAAAATTGCCTTGGGCAGGCAACAAAAAAATCCCCAAAAAGAGAAAGAAAAGATGAAAACGTAGCTTGATAGTGTAGCCCTGCAATCCAATGCAGGGCTATTTTCTTTTTAACCTCTCTCCATCTGACTCGAAAATGATAGTACCGTTCTTGGATGTAGAAACAATTATTGCGTCCACGTCTTTTAGCGCAGAGATGACTTCTTCATGCGGATGACCGTAACGGTTATCTTTGCCTGCAGAAATAACCGCAAACTGCGGTAAGACTGCGGCAATAAATACGTCTGCTGATGATGTCTTCGAGCCGTGATGTCCAACTTTTAGTACATCACTTCGGAGGTGCGCGCCATCAAGCAATACGACATATTTTTCTATAGCGCGCGGCGAATCGCCGGTAAATAGAAATTCTGTTTCTCCATACACGAGGCGTGTGATCACGGACGCGGCATTGCTTTCGAGACCTGTAACATCGCGGTCGGGAAATAAAATCTCAAGACTCACTCCTCCACCAAGGTCAATTTGCATTCCGCGGCGTGCAAGAACGTGTTTAATATTGTTAGCTTCAATGAGTCGTAGGGTTTCTTTGTACGCATTGGTATCATGCTTTACACCCGGCTCTAGGAATAGATCGACATCAAAGCGTTTAAGTACGTCGGGAAGTCCACCGATGTGGTCTTCGTCCGGATGCGTCGCAAGCACCACATCTATAGAACGATCATAAAACGGCATGACGCGACTAAGCTCTCGTAGAACACTTCTATTTCTACCGCCGTCAATCAGCATTTGATTCCCGTTTGGCGCTTCTATAAATATCGCATCTCCTTGCCCAACATCGAGAAATGCTACTGTAAGAACTTGCTCCCTTTCGTTTGCAAGTACGAAATACCAGACCACAGCGGTGAAAAGGAAAGTAAAAAGGAGTGTGTAAAGTAAAGAGTTTTCCTTTAGCTTTTGCATCTACTAATTGTATTCCCTGTTTGCTTAGGAACAAAGTGAGTTAGCAAACAGCAATCCGCTTCTAGCGGACCACTCACAATAAAATACTTGTCTTACTGCGATATATCGCAGTAATTACTAACATATATGTTTTAGTAATTTGTTTTGTTGGAACAAAAGGTTTCCGAGTTCCTCCATGGGCGGACATGTGTCTGTTGGGTACATGCTTATAGGTAGAGAAGGAATTTTTGGTCCCAAAACAGGATTGCTTTTTGCTATAAATCACTTCGTGATTTTGTAAAAAGGGAATATACTTTTATCATGAATAATAAAAAAGGTTTTGGATTAATAAGCATTCTAATTACTTTAGCAATTATTGTAGGAATTACAGGCACTACTTTCTATGCTCTTCAGAATGTGGGGGAAATTGACACATTGGATAACGATAGCGGTAAAGAAAGCATTGACTCTGTGATACAGCTAGCGGAAGATGTGAAGCAACAAGTTAAAGATAGAAATGCTGAAATTAACGAAGCAATTAATGTTCCAGGACCACTTGATGATATAACATTTGAGGAGGGCCAAGCTGTGGAGAATGCTATTAGTGATAATATTATTTTTGGTGAAGAGGCTCGAAGTCTCTGTGGTCCCGAACCACCAGCACAATGTCAAGAAGGAATGCGGCTTGGGTGCAATCTTGAACACAAAACGTGGAATTGTTTTAGACTATAAAATAGATTCAGAGTTCGTATTTGAGTGCTATAATTAAATTAATGACATATAAAAAACAAGAATTTAATATTCCGAGTTTAAAAGGGCTTTCAGAAAAACAAATCGAAGTTCACCTGGGTTTGTACGCTGGTTACGTAAAACATGTAAATCTGATTGCGGAGAAACTTAGAGAAGGTGCTGAAGGAAAAGACGCATATACAAGCGCAGAACTTCGGAGGAGATTTGCATTTGAGTTTGACGGCATGCGAATGCACGAAAATTATTTTGAACAGTTAGAAGGAGGAAACGCAGAGCTTGACGGTGGCGGAGCGTTAGCGAAAGCGGTAAGCACAAAATACGGAGACGTAAGTGGATTCCTCGATCACATTAAAGAAGTTGCCGGAACTCGCGGCATAGGATGGGTCACCGTCTATTACGACGACAAAGCTCGCACTATTCATACTGTTTTTGTCGGCGACCATGAGCTCGGGCATCTGTCCGGACTCTCTGTTCTCTTTGCGCTCGACATGTGGGAGCACGCTTTTATGGTGGATTACATTCCAAGTGAAAAAGCAAAGTATGTTGACGCATTTTTAGCAAACACAAATTGGACTGTTGCTGAAGACCGATTTGCAAAAGTGAAATAACATACGTTAAACACAACACTTGACCCCAACACTTATCATCATGATGTTGCCGGAGGCCAGCTTAAAGCGCATCGTGATGATAGATGTGGAGACTTGATTTGTGTATTTATTACTGTATAACCACTACAGTTCTCTTTGAAAATGTTCGAGGAGGTTCGTCATGAACACTTGGCAAAAAGAAATAAAACGCTTTTTGCATGGCCGTAGAAGCCACGAGCTACTCACAGAAGCGTCAATTTATGTGTTGTGGGCCTTTGTTGTGATAGTATTTTTTGTTGTCACATTTAAGTAAGTTCGTCGTCGAAGCCGACCCAAAAACCCCGCATATTGTGCGGGGTTTCTTTTACATGAAAACTTGGAGTCCTCATTGTAATTGCTATAATAGCGGAAGTGGGACATTTTTTTCTCATCTTTTGAATTCAGGAGGTTTACTATGAACGCATGGTTGAAAGATGTAAAGCGCTTTCTCGATGACCCATATAAAAGTATTGATTTACTTGACAAGGTTATGGGTTGCATATTTGTAGCTTTTGTTGTAGTAGTGTTCGTTACTGTGCTGCTTGAGTAAGTTTATCGTCGAAGCCGACCCGAAAACCCCGGAATACTCTGGGGTTTTTTCTATAAATTGACAAAATGAGTGTTTAGTAGATTAAGCTGGCTTGTTTTAAAAGAATCCTTGATTTAATTCAAGGATTCTTTTTGCATACTATTTATATTGTTTTTTCTTTACAATTAAAAGTCTTCCCAATACTCTCTAATTCGCGCGAATTAGAGAGTATTGGGAACTTGCTTCAACCCCTTGGGTGGCAATTTTCTTTTTGAAACTTTAAATAGAATGAATCCGTAGAAAACGTAAAATAGTATCATAAGCCAAATTGGGAAATGTTCTATAGACACAGACGCAAATGGGAGCTTCGAGAAAATGTCGACCACAAAGAGTTCGTAGGATAGAAGACCGTGTGCAATGTAGGCAAACGGGAGCGCTATTGTTATAGAAAGCCAACCAATGACCCCGGCAAGAAAGCCAAAAAGCATGGTAAGTGGTATAAATGCCAGAATAAGAATGTTCACCGGAACTGCGACGAGTGAAAGCTCTCCCATAAGGTAAAGCAGGAGCGGCAAAACAAAAATCTGTGTAGCAACCGTTGCGGTGGCAAATTCGCGAAGTTTCCAACGAGTAGGCACCAGATGAAAATACTTTTCTATGAAAGGCGCAAGGTGAATCAAACCGATTGTTGCGAGAAACGATAATTGGAATGACGGATCGAAAATAACAATTTTTGGATTGTGTAACACCATGAAAAACCCTGCAATGAAAAGTATTCGGGTGATGAGAACTGTGCGCCCAGTCGCCCGCGCTAAAAGAACAAGAACTGCCATGATACTTGCTCGAACGATAGTAGCACTTGCTCCCGTCATTAGAGCGAATAATAAAATGGTAATTCCCCCTATTGATAATGAAGCTGCCTTTGGCAAGAATGCCAAAACACGCATGATTGCTTCTGCAATGATCGTTACGTTGTAGCCGCTTAATACAACAATGTGTATGATGCCGGTTTTTCTAAACTTATCTTGAAGTTCACTTCCGAGAGATTGCTTTGCACCAACAACAAGTCCGCCAAGGAGCGAAACTTCTGGGTCGGGAATTAAGCGTTCCACTGAATTAAGGTATCTTTCTTTAGTGGCGAATAACGTGCGCTTAACTGAATTACCTGCGCCTATACCCACTCTCTCAACCTGTGGGAAGGTAAGTAAATAGTAGATGGCGTCTTTTCCGAGATAAGAAATATAATTAAAAACGTTTCCTTGTTCGTTTACAAAGTTTTCCGGTTTTTCAAGATTTCCCTTGAGTTCAAGTCGGTCGCCATACGAGAGTATTGGGAAGCGTTCAGTAATGACAAGTGCCTTCCCGCGGACCCCATCCTCGCCTGCTTTTTCCAATTCGACAATGAGCCTTGTAGAGTTTTCACGCTCATCCGGCTCATCAACAACAACGCCTTCGTACGTGACTTCCACTCCAATCAGTGTGTCGAGAAGCGGATCGCCTTTGTTAAGAGTCGCAATGTCAAACCGCAGTAGGCCGAGACTTAGTGCTAGAATACTTACTGAAACAATTAAGATCGACTGTTGCCTTCCCTTGATCAAATAAAGAATAAAAAGTGTTACTGCAAGTCCAAATGAGAAAAGCGAAAAAGCGAAACCAAAATCAAAAAAAGAGTGGAAAGCCACTCCTAGCACAAAACTCGCTATGAAAACGTAAAACGCCTTGGCTTTCATGCTTTACTTTCCGCGATCCATTGCCTCGTTTGCGAGACGGTCTGCCTCTTCGTTGTCCTCGCGCCGAACGTGTGTAAACGAAATGTTTGGAAAGTCTTTGACGCGCATATTGTGCACTTTAATAAATTGAGGAAAGAGTGATTCCTCTTTTATTTGATACTTATTCGTCAGTTGTCTTTGTATTAGCTCGCTGTCCATGCGTACTTCAAGTTCAAGGTCCTTTCTCTCTTTTTCTGGTACCAATTTTTTCACTTCACGAAGTCCTAAAATAATTGCTTCATATTCAGCCCAATTATTTGTCTTTTCGCCGAGATACACCGACACTTCAGCCAGTAGATGACCTTTTTCATCATAAACAACTGCGCCGGCTCCGGCTGGCCCAGGATTCCCACGAGAGCCACCGTCAGTGTAAAGAGTCAATTTTTTCATAACTGTATTATACATTAGAAGATATCATCCACACCCACTGTCCCAGTATGACTTAGGATAGTGGGTGTGAAAAAAGAATCCTTGATTTAAATCAAGGATTCTTTTGTTTGATACATTGAAAATTGAAGCATTCATTGAAAATTGGAAATTGAAAATTGATCTTAAATCCTAAATCTTAAATCTTTTCAATCCCCTTATACTATATACATATCCATCACTATAACATCAACTTTTTATTATAAAAAATATCCCTGGCATTGTGTATGTCAGGGATAGCACAATAGATTCTTTATCTCACGAGTGTGAAGATCGGATTTCTTGCATCTGCTTTTCTAATTTTTTACCCTTTTCCTCAGTTTAGAAATTGTAGATTCAAGCAGCTTACCCTCCGGAAGTATGGACCTGGCATGTTCCCAAAATTCTTTATCTTGTTTCGTCCTTTCCTGTATTTCAGAACTTGGGAAATCATGATACATAGCCTTGCAGTTAATACAATGATAACCTTCCGTAACTCGATACTTCTCTGAGGCGTTTTTTGAAGGTAGATATGTGCGAGCAATTAAAGTTCCAAAACATGACTGGCACATCACATCAGTTGGTTTCTCTTTCTTATCGTATTGTTCCACAATAGATACTCCTTGCAGAAAATGTCTAACAAGATACTACGCCCACGCCATCTATAAGTCAAACTAGTAAATATCTACAATTCGAAGACGCAATTCTGTCTTGTTTAAGAACGTGGATTTCTCAAAATTGGCGACTATGTTTACTTTCACTCCCTCTGCTAGATCTTTATCGAAGCTGTCGAGTGTCGCGAAGAATTTAATTGCGCTTATTATTTTGTCGCTTCCGTTTTTGAAGTGTAAACGAAGATGATTTTTGTCTTTTCCGAACAATTCTATCTTTTCTATCACAATATCTTCAAAAAGAAACAGAGGTTTTGGGTTTGCTTCTCCAAACGGCGCGCATTTGTTGATAGACCGAAAGACATCTTCGTTGACTTCATCAATCGACATCTTTTTATCGATGATTACAGTCTTATCTACACTCTCTTTTGGGAATTTTGCATATGCCTTGTTCAAAATTTTCTCAAAATCAAAAATTTTATCATTTTTTACTGAAAACCCTCCAGCAAATGCATGCCCGCCTGCGTCTATAAATGTATCTGAAATACTTCCCATAAACTCAACAACATTTATACTCCCATCCGATCTGCATGAACCCTTATAGGTATCGCTGCCTTCGCGCCCCCACAAAAACACCGGCCTCTCATGCTCTTCCATAACACTATTTGCAACGAGCCCTAAAAGCGCCGGCCGCCAGTCAGGATTCCCCATCACGATGACGTCGGAAATCTTAGCAAGCTTTTTAAGTCTCGCATTTACCTCGCGAGTCATGGCGCCTACAATTCCCTTTCTCTCCCTGTTTAACTTATCGAGATATATGCTCAGTATACCTCCCTCCACTGGATCGTCTGTGCTAAGTAGTTTAAACGCGTCCATTGGGTGATCCATGCGACTAGCCGCATTAATGCGAGGGCCTATCATAAAACCAATGTCTTCCTCGGTTATAGTGGTCTGATTAACACGAATTTTTCGAAGCAGTTGCTGTAAGCCTGGACGCCTAGACTTTCGAAGCACGTAAAGTCCGTAGTATGCTAACACCCTGTTTTCACCTTTAAGCGGCACCATGTCTGCAACAGTCGATAAGCCAACCATGTCTAATAGCCACTTTTCCCATCCTTTTGTAATATTAAAATCTCCTTTTTGGATGAGTCCTTGCACGAGCTTGAAAGCAACACCTGCGCCACAAAGACCTTTGAAAGGATAGGTTTTATCCGCTTTTTGGTTTGGGTTCAGTATTGCGTAGGCTTCTGGGGCTTTACCGTGTTGTAAATGATGGTCGGTAATGATTACATCAATGCCGAGCTCGTTAGCGCGCTTTACAGGGGCTACGTCTGTGATTCCGCAGTCAACTGTTATTAGAACTTTTGTTCCTTCTTCCCCCGCTTTTTCTATCGCGGAGATATTTAAGCCGTATCCTTCTTCGTGTCTATGTGGAATATAGTTTGAAAAATGTTTATACCCAATCTTCTTAAAAAAATCGTGTAGAACCACACCTCCCGGTATGCCATCACAATCGTAGTCACTGTAAATAACAATGTTCTCCTTGTTTTTTATAGCCTTAAGGATTCTGTCTACACTCTTTTCCATGCCGTGCATGAGGAATGGGTCGTGAATGTCGCGTTCGTAGTCAGGTTCTAAGAAAATTTGTGCAGCTTCTTCTGAGTCTATACCGCGGCTGTAAAGAAGCTCCTGTAGCAAAGGGTCATAAACTTTAAGATCCTCTTTTGCTTTTTTTGAAAGTTCTTTGCGGAGCACATAGGTTGCCATTGGAGTATTTTAACATAGAATATATGGTATATGTCAGACGATATATTTTTGAAAATTATAGCTGGGGAACTTCCGGCACACAAAGTGTACGAGGACGAATATACATATGCGTTTTTAGATGCTACACCAAACAACCCTGGACACACTCTTGTAGTTCCAAAAGAACGCTATAAAGATATATATGAAATTCCAGAGGAAGCACTTTCACATGTAATGAACACTGTGAAAAAAGTGGCTATTGCTGTTAAAAAAGCTACAAACGCTGACGGTATAAATATTGCGATGAATAACGAGCCAGCCGCAGGGCAACTTGTATTCCACGCGCACATACACGTCATTCCTCGTTTCAAAGATGACGGATATAAACACTGGGGTAAAAAAGATTACAAAGAAGGTGAAGCGGAAAAAGTTGCCGAGAGTATTCGCGCGGAAATTTAAATTATTGGCAACCTATTTTGTGCTCGCCTGAAGCGCTTCTATAGCAGGAAGAGTCCCTGTGAGTAAGAACTCGAGCATTGCACCGCCAGCCGTTGAGGAAAAAACGAATGAGTCGACGAGCCCCGCCGCGTGAATTAACGCCACAGTATCCCCTCCTCCAACAACAGCGGGGACATTATTGTCATTAATTATATTTGCAACACGCTCAGTACTTCCGCGAAATCCCATTTTGTAATCACCAAGTGGGCCATTCCATAAAACGAAACTAGACTTTTTTATGAGTGTTTCAAGATTTTTTAGTGTTTCTGGACCACTGTCTACAATCATTTCGTCCGGCTTAACTTCATTTGGTTTTTTGTTGGAACTCTTTCCACTAAGCGATATAACAGTGACATCAATAGGTAATACAATTTTTGGATTCTCCAAGAGGTGTTCGAGTTTTACAGGAAATTCTGAGGTTTTAGAGCGTCCAACTTCCCACCCACGTGCTTTATAAAAATCGTTGACGAGTGCTCCACCAATAAACACATGGTCATATATTTCAACAAACTTTTCTACCAAGGGTTGCTTGGTGCTGAACTTTGCTCCTCCTAATATAAATAAAGCTGGTTGTGTTGGGCTTATCGCTCTTGAAAGATTTTTATATTCATACTCAAAAAGAAGGCCTGCATAACTTGGTAAAAAGCGAGGAATCCCAACTAAAGACGAATGTGCTCTATGCGCGACGGCAAATGCGTCGTTTATATAAAGATCAGCATTAGATGCAAGCTTTGCAGTAAATTGTATGTCATTTGTTGTCTCACCAATATTACTTCGTAGATTTTCAAGGAGAATGACGTCGCCGTTTTTCATTTTTGAAACACTTTTTTCTACCTCATCACCAATGACTTCCTCTACAAAATCTAATTCTATTTTTTTGCTTATGTGGTTGTAAACTGAACGTAGTGTTTCTTTCGGATCTCTACCAATATGAGAAATTATTATTGTTCGTGCACCTTTTTCTTTTAGAAATTCGATTGTCTCTAGAGCACGTAAGATACGAAAATCGTCTACGAGCATACCGTCCTTAATTGGAACATTAAGGGAGGCGCGTAGAAGAACACGTTTACCCTCTAGATCGGGGATATCCTTTATATACTTAATTTTCCCGCTCATCCCGATAATTATAGGACACGGACAGAAGCTGTCCCTGCTCTAGATGTTAGGTTTTTATTAAATTTCGACTGCGCTTTTTTGTTTGTCATGAGTTTACGTGATAACTATCGGAACTCATAGCGCTTTTGTTTCGTTCGCAATTTTCAAAATGCTCGAAAACTCTGTAGCATCCAGACTTGCATGCCCAACCAAAAAGCCAGCGACAACACCGCGTTCGAGGAGTCCTTGTGCATTTTCCTTTTCAACAGAGCCACCGTAGATAATAGGTGTATCAATTGCTGTTTTATTGTAACGCTCGACGAGTACTCTCCTTATAAAGAGCACCATTTCATGAAGTTTGTCGGGGGTTATTGCGTCCTCTCCAGTTTTCCCTATAGCCCAAATGGGTTCGTAAGCAATAATGGTGCGGTTGAGGTCAGCAGCTTTTACTCCATTTAAAGCAGACTCAAGTTGCTCGCGCAAAAAGTGTAGATAATCCCCACTCTCATCGCGTTCACTCTCGCCGATACACAATATAACGTGGAGTCTTTCTTTAAGTGCTGCTTTAACTTTTAGCCAAACGTTTTCATTTGTTTCCCCGAGCGCGCGGCGTTCGGAATGTCCGACCAAAACGAACCGCGCTCCAGCGTCGTGTATTTGACGCGCACTAATTTCCCCAGTAAATGACCCTTTTTCTTTCCAGAAAATATTTTGTGCTCCAAAAGAAATATTTTTTCCTCTATATGAGTCTGACAGATCAAGCAGATAGGTTGCTGGCGGACAAATAATAGTATGAACAAATCGTAGCTTAGAAGCTGTTTTCTTTATACCGGAAAATAAACTCCACGCATCATCCGCAGTTTGTGGGTTCATTTTCCAGTTTGCAATTACGATTCTCTTTTTAGTTTTAAGCATGGATAGATTGTAGCATAAAGGCAAAACCGGCTAGTCTACTCAACCTCTTCCCACTTGTCTATACTCCACCCACCAGATGGGCCGGAAGAGAAGCTGGCACTATTTGTGCCACTTTCGTAAGTGATAACAGCGGTGTTATCCAGACGCAGTTTGTACGCGACCGCACTTGTAACGTTGACGCCGTTGTGCAGATTAATCATGGAGTCCGTTGCGTAAAAAATGGCTCCTCCAGCATTATTGTGCAAATCCATTGCGCCATCGTGATGCGTGCAGCCACTTCCACCAGAGCCGGTACAACCTTGAAGCGTAGTAAGAATCATAATATAGCTGTCAGGATCACCGGAACCGGAAAACGTTGCATTATTTTGGATATGAATCCACCCGTCAATAACAAGGATGCACCCAGAGCTTCCAAACGAAGCATCACACTTTATAATTGTATTATTTCCATTAATGTCAAAATTACCCGTAACGTGTACCACCCCGGTTAAGTTGAGGGTCTGTCTTTTTGATAGTACAAGATTTCCGTCAATTTTCTTCGGTCCAATTGAAAGTGTCTCGTCATCATCAATGACACAACTAGGATCCCCTGCGTCGCCGCAGTCACCAACGATGGTGCCACCGGCGAGAGCTTCGGATTTCCAGTCGGTGATAATCGCGGAAGATAGGGGCATGTTTAGAGGGGGTGAATCCGTGCTTCCCGGAAAAGCGGTTCCCGGCGTTAAAGGGTCGGAGCAGGTGGGATTAGTGGGACTATTAACAAAATCAAGAGAAGTCGCGTCAATCGTTTGATAGTAAGCATCCCCACAAACAGAGCTGTTTGTTATAGAGTTAGCTCGTGCGTCACCGTCAACGGTAACCCCAGCGATAGAGCTTACTCCTTCTCCTGTATACGTTTTAAAAGTCAGATCCCCAATGATGAGTGTCCATGGATCGTCGTCCCAATCCTGACTGTATTTTGCAACGCCATTACCAAAGCCATTGTTGCTGTCTGACCACCATATCCAATATTTACTGCTGTTTTTAATAGCGTCAAGCACTATCCAATATGTCGTTCCTCCAGTTAAGATTGGCGGATTACTAAATATAACATCAATCCATGCGGGGTCTGTGCCTACTAAACTATTAATTAAAGTTCCTTCCGAGATTGTTGAAGTGTCGGGTGAACCGGCATTGTCGGCAACTATTTTTACTTGTCTGCTGCCTGGGCTGCCAACTTTCTCAATATACATACTGATTTTTGCGAGTGGTCCTGTTTTGATGGGGGAAAAGCTTTGAGCGTAATCAATATTAGGATTAGTCTGTCCTACGATTTGTGGTTGATTATATACCGTTGATCTTGCTTGTTCGTCTTCTTCAAGACCTGTCGCAACCACCGCATCTCCAGTGATTGTTGCTCCTGTGGCTCCCACAATCGGTCCATTAGAATATACATTGCCAACGGTGTCACCTGCACCTTCAATCCGTGAACTATTATCCATTTCAAGCCCACCTTCTCCTACTTGCGCACCATAGAAAAAAGAGGCTCCTGTAGTTGATGTAATTAATTCTGTGGTAATGCGTCGTATAAGGTTTGTCACGTCTCCTTCTGCAGTAATTTCTTTCCTTCCTCCGCCGACATCAATCGTATCTATTGTCGTGGTGGATCCGCCTAGAGACAATGTTTCAGATGCACTTGTTGATTTGTTTGTTACTATTCGGTATATCACATCCTCAATGCCGCTCTCTGCGAGATAATACGATTGCTTCGACCGGATTGAATTGTTAGTCGCTTTAGTGTCAGACAAAACTTGCGACATAACACCGCTCACAAATATAAAGCTGCCAAGGGAAAATAGTATTACAGCTAATATAACGACCTGTCCTCTATTTCTTTCTATGTTTCGTTTTTGGCTTTTCATGTTAGTACGCTCCTCTTATAGCTGAACTTGTTAAGAAAGTGGTGGATCGTGTTGAAGATCCGGCGGAAGTCATTATGTCCATTTCATAACTCACAATTTGGGCACTACCCAAAGAGGTGTGCCAAAAAATAAGTTTGTCGATGTTTACGTTGCTCCCTGTGAGCGCACCGACAACTACTCCATCTCTTTTAATTTTAAGTGTTGTACCGTCGAGATAAAATTCAATAACTGTGGGTACTCCTCCGGGGTTTGTGTTTAAGACCAGATTCCCAGGGTGTGTGCCGAAGGTGCTTGCAGCTACATTAACGCTTTCAGTGAGTTTAATTTCCCTAGTAATACGATCTCCGCTGCTAAGCGCGGCTGTATTGATGCGGCTTGCAGCGTTGAATGTTACGTAAGCCCGAACATAAACTATAAGTAAGCTTGTAA
>JACZSL010000015.1 GCA_022574205.1 Patescibacteria group bacterium | reverse complement strand
TCTTGATACGATGGTCGGTAACGCGATCCTGTAAAACGTTGTATGTTCGAATCTTTTCTGATCTGTCTCCAGTGCCGATTTGTTTTCTGCGCTCTTCAGAATATTTTTTAGATTCTTCTTCTTCTTGGAGCGCTTCAAGCTTGGCTAGTAAAATCTCAAAAGCTTTTTCTCTGTTTTGCTGTTGACGTCTCTCTGACGAACATCGTACATCTATACCAGACGGTTTATGGTGAAGCCTCACAGCTGTCTCAACTTTATTTACGTTTTGTCCACCTGCCCCACCGGACTTTGTAAACTCCATCTCAATGTCAGAAGGATCGATTTCTATAGTGTGTTTTTTTCGTATTGGCAAAATAGCGACTGATGCGGTTGAAGTGTGAATACGACCATTTTTTTCAGTGGCAGGAATACGCTGGATACGGTGAACGCCTGTCTCGAATCGCAGTTTCCGATAGACGTCCTTACCTCGTATTTCAAAAGACGCCTCCTTATATCCACCAACAGCATTCTCTGAAGTATGGATAGTCTTCATGGTCCACTTTTCCTTTTCCGCAAATCGCTCATACATGTGCGCTATGTCATATGCAAAAATCGCAGCCTCATCGCCACCCGCTCCAGCCCGAACCTCCAAAATTATTTCGTTTGGAAACTGTTCTTCTTCTTCGTCCGATTTAATAATTTGTTCTAGATGCTTTTCTGATTCCTTTATTAATTGTCGTAGACTTAGAAGTTCCTCCCTAGCCAACTCGTGCATAGCAGGGTCCTTCTTAAGCATAGCCTTAATCTCCTCTTCCTTTTTTAAGAGACCTTCATACTGAAGCGCAAGAAAGTTCGTCTTGTGATTCTTCTTGATTTCATCTAATTTATCTTTGTCCATAACCCTATTATGAGAAAATCACGTAAAAATACGTGGCGTACTTTGCTCTACTATAGTAAGTTACTTGCCCCCGTCAGCCTTTAGAGCTTTTGGTTTTTTATTTTTTTTTGCCGCAGTAACTGCCGCCTCTTGGCTTGCCTGTCCTATAGCACGGCGCGCTTTGAACTTCTCAACTCGTCCAGCTGTGTCAACTATTTTATCTACACCAGTATAAAAAGGATGGCAGGAACTACAAATCTCAACAGAAATTTTATCTACAGTGCTTCCCACAGAGAAAGTTGCCCCGCATGCGCAAGTAACTTTAACATCTTTGTTATATTGTGGGTGAATGTCTGTTTTCATGCCATTAGAGATAGGAAATCACAGGTTCCGTATATAAATTACATGTAATGCTAAACTTTTTCAAGTATTACAAACACCGCTTGTAGACAATACTTAACTGTATAATCTCTAACGGTATTCATAATATTTGGAGGTGAGTATAACAGGGAAACAACCCATGATCAAGGCCGTTTAGTATGTGGGATAGTATAAGGGGTCGCGGAAGCGAAGCTTCCGCGACGTAACCGCCTCATCATACTAATACATATGCTCATGCTTATTTATCCTCTCTCGACGATATTGATAAGTCCTTGATATTTATCTGCCAACTCCATCACACCATCACCATAAAATGCATATGCAGGTTTTTCAGCATTCCTCCAGCCTGCAAAGTAGCGCAGTGCCGCAAGCCTTTCGCTGTAGTAGCCGCCACGGTCTGCTCCATTATCCATCATAAGTATTGCGGACGCCATGAAAGCTGTGCGAGGATTCCATGGGTTTGGCGGCACCTCGCGGACTGCTCGTCCTACCCTGTCTTCATATAAAATCCAAGTTGAAGGAATGAACTGTGCCGGCCCCATCGCTCCACCGTATCCATAAGAAGGTGGGCACGATACTACTTGAGAATACGGATTAATACCTAACTTGTTCACAATGCTAAAGAATGGGTCTACATCCCTATCAGGCTTCATGACTCCGCTGAAATGTCTGCCTGTATTTATTCCTTTGCCGTCTCCTTTCTTAGGTTCATTTGTTATAACGCACTGCCCAACATTTTCACCCAAATTTGATTCTTGAGCGATCACACCAAGAATTAGTGCTGGCCTAACGCCTGTGAAAGCAGAGGCGTCGAGTGCGTGTTGATACGCTTGTTCAAACGGAATTGCCGCAGTGCCGCGAAGAGTAAAGAGTGTGACGCGAATCTCCGCAGCGCTCTTCTTTGTTGACTCTAGTACACTCTCGTACACAGCCTCTTCTCCTTTTGTAATATCTAAAATATCCTGCTTTTCGTCTTCCTGTATTTCGATTTTCTTCTTCTGAAGCTCTTGAATCCTTCTAAGTTCAAGTTCCTCTGATTGCTTACCTTCGAGTGATTCTTTTTCGGCTCTCCTGTTTGTCTTCGTTTTTTCTATTTCCAGAAACGATTCATTGAGTGAATTTCTAATAACGTTAAATGAATCAATGTCCTCAAAAAAGTCTGATATATCTTTGCTTGATAGAACAATCTCAACTATCGTAAAATCATCAATCTCGTTTGTCTTACGAATTAACTGCGCAAGTGATTCTTTTTGGCGCTCAAGTTTTTCGTTGAGTGAACCGATAGCCGCCTCTTTACCCTTTATCTCACTTCCAAGTCCGCTGATAACAATGTTGCGTTGGCGGATTTCGAGCTTAGCTCTGGAAATTTTCGCGGTCAATATTGCCACGTCGCGTTCAACGGAAACACGTTCTTTTGTCTTTCCATCAAGCAGCATTTGTTGAGCGGCAATTTCACGCTCAAGCTCGACTAGTTCTGCTTCAAGTTCTACTTTTGTTTTTGCCACACTTCCGTTTGATTGAGCGACTGCGTCATACGGAAATACGAAAATAAGCGCAACGGATATGAGAAGTCCAATTGCTAAAACAAAAAAAGTATCTCGTTTAATGTATTGCGGCATATTTATCCCGTTAGAAGCTCCGCGTATAGCCCAATCACCCTTTGTACATCTGAGACCACACGACCACATGCACGCTCCTTGTTAGCGCTTCTAATGGGACTCATTGATTATACCAAATGATAGAAAGTTTTAATCTTTCTTGGTTTCCTCTTCTCCGCCTTGTTTGGATGTTTTCGGAGTGGTGCTAGCGGTGTCTTTTCCACCTCCTTCGCCCTCTTCGCCCCCATCACCATCTTCGCCTTTACCTTTTTGTTCTACTTCTATACCTTCAAGGTCTGCTGGCACAACCTCCTCGATGACCTCTTCGACTGCTTCATATGCTGAAGCGATCACCTCATCTTTGCCAGTTAGCATAATAACACCTTCCGGAAGCTTTAAATCTTTTACTAGTAACTGATCGTTAAAATCAACAATTTTTGAGATGTCTACCTCGATGTGTTGTGGAAGATCTCTTGGTAATACTTCGATCTCAAGCTCGTGAAGCGACTTAGTCAACACACCACCTAATTCTTTTACGGCAGGAGAAACACCAATGAACTCAATTGGAACTTTCGTGTGGAGTTTCTTTCCCTTTTCAATTGCATAAAAATCAACGTGGCGAGGAATACTTGTTATTGGGTCATAGTCTATATCGTGGACAAGCACCTCCTTTTCTTCTTTGAGGCCTTTAAGAGAGATAATGGAAGACTCACCAGCTTTCTTGAAAAGCATCTCAAAATCATGCTGATTTATCTTAATCGCTGTTGATTCCTCTTTCCGTCCGTACACAACGGCAGGCAAAAAACCTTCCTCGCGGAGTATTTTGAGCGAGTGTCTGCCCGTTCTTTTTCGTTTGCTAACCTCTAATTCAAACATTTGACCATTATAGCCGGCATTAGCCAAAAATCAATAGGTTATACCTACATGAAAAACAATCTTAGATTCTTCATTAAAATATTGTATGCATCCCGATTCTTTCCTATGTTAGACACATCAACAACAAAATAGGAGTTTTCATCTCGCACAATAAACATATTTAAACCACCAAACAAATCATTTATATCAAATTCATACCCCAAGTTCATTCCGACAGAAACTGTATCTCTAAAAGTTGCAACACCAGTTACTTCATGCACCCTACTGACGTCATAACCCACTTGTTTCATATACCAATTTACTGATCGATCACTTGATGGAATAATGACTATTGGCTCAGGTACGCCACGCAATTCATTTTCCGATGTAGATATTCTTATGTGAAATACTCCAAATTCGCTAGATTCTTTCACTAACCAACTGCTCGGATACATAAACTCAAACCCAAACTCTTCATTTCTGTATGTTTCCAAGCCTGATGTTGACTCTCGATCCGATTTTATCTTCTCGATTCTCAGCTCAGTTTGTCTCGTATGTGCCATTATGGCCTCTTGTTGTTCGGTGTTAAACTTGTTTACCTCAATATAAATAGCCAATCCAACAGCGCCATTAAACAAAATAAAAAATACTATATATACCGCACTGCTTGCTCTAAATGGTATTATCATAATATATTTGACGTCATGACGTACGTCATGACGTCGTGCCTTATGTCGTGCCTTACGCTTTTTTTATACTTTGTTTGGAGGCTCCTTGCCGTCTAAAAAATCGATTATATTAGTTGCTGCTATTTCTGACATTTTTCCCCTTGTTTCTCTGGTTGCTGACGCAATGTGCGGAGTTATAACAGCGTTTGTAAGCTCAGGAAGGCCGTGTGCTAGGTTTGGTTCGTCTTCAAATACATCGAGTCCTGCGCCATGTATTATTCCATTGTTAAGTGCCTCTACTAAGGCTTTTTCGTCCACGACTGGTCCTCTGGATGTATTAATCAAGTATGCTGTGGGTTTCATCATGGCTAATCTCTCTTTGTTTATAAGATGTCTGGTGCTGTCTAGCAATGGTACGTGAATTGTAACAACGTCAGCAATCTTAAGAACTTCGTCAACACTGTCTTTGTATTCTGCCTCAATTTCTCCTTCGAGGATTTTGTTTGGTTTGATGTCGTAATATACGATATTCATTTCAAACCCGCGCTTCGCTCGGATTGCAACACTTGAACCAATTCTTCCTGCACCAAGAACTCCAAGAGTCTTGCCTTTTAAGTCAGAACCGAGCAAAAGTTCTGGTGCCCATCCATCATATCGCAATTCTTTTGTAAATTTGTCTCCCTCTGGGATTCTTTTTACAACAGCTAATATAAGAGCCATTGCATATTCGGAAACTGTGTCGGTAAGCACTCCAGGTGTATTCGTTACTGTAATACCTCTTTTTTTGGCTTCGTCCATGTCAAGATTTCCATATCCAACTGCATAATTTGCAAATATCTTAGCATTCCCCGCAGCCTCGTATATTTCAGTATCGATTTTGTCTGTTAATAGACAGAGGACTGCGTCGTACTCCTTCTCTTTAAGCGCTTTTATTAGTTCCTCCTTTGTAAGAACACCGTCCTTGTCACTTATGTCCACATCGTGACCGGCCTCTTTTAGTAGACTGATTCCTGCCTCTGGAATTTTTCTGGTTACATAAATATTTGCCATGCTTTTATAAATTATTGAACAACTTAAGTCGTTTACTTACAACAGCCTCAAGGTTGTCACATCCCCTTTTCATAAAACGATACGGCGCTATTTCATCCGGATTATCTTTGAGCGCCTCTTCTATACCATCCCTGTATGCTTTTCTTATTTCTGTATTTATATGAACCATACACATTCCAGCCTCAATACCTTTGCGAAAATCTACGTCTGAAATGCCACTTCCTCCGTGAAGCACCATCGGTACTCCACCGGCTTCTCTAAGTTCTTGTATTCTTTCGATGCTTAAGTTCGGATTCTTGCCATGCTTCAACATGCCGTGCAAATTCCCAACCGCGGGTGCAATCAGATCAACTCCCGTCTCTTCAACAAACGCTTTTAACTCATCTGGCTTTGTCATCATTTCTTTTGTTATCTCTGCTCCTTCTGGTATCGCTTCAAGTAGCTTGCTCGATTGACCTATGTTTCCCAGCTCTCCCTCAACGATAATGTCACGCCCTGATGCACGCGCGTATTCTACACACGCTTTCGTAATTGCTATATTCTCTTTATGGGTTACTTTACTACCATCAAAAATGACTGCGTCATACCCAGCATCGATCACCTCTTTTACGCTTTTAAGTGAGTAGTGATGATCGGCGTTTATAAAAATAGGATAGTTATACTCCTCTCTTATACTCGTCACTAGGGCTACAGCCTGACGCGCTCCAATAAAATCACGCTCCCCTTCAGAAGTCCCGATTATAACGGGTACATTGAGATTTTTGGCGGCGCGGAAAATGCCCCACAATTGTGTGGAGTCGGAGATATTGAAGTGACCTACGGCCACTTTTTTCGATTCCGCATCAGAAACAACGTCTCGCAAGCTGTACATGTGTATATTGTACACCCATAAACATCCTCCGTGGTACAATGTTGTGTGTAGAAGCTATTTTTGAATAAAATGGGAAAACAACTCGACTTTGTAGCAGTTGGTGACATCACTACCGATGCTTTCATACAACTAAAAGATGTAAAGATTGAAGATCCAGACGAACATAATAAGAATCAAAAAATGATTTGTATGCGTTTTGGCGATAAAATCGAGTATGAGGATGTCGTTGTGGTTACGGCCGTTGGTAACAGTCCAAATGCCGCTGTCTCGGCGCATAGATTGGGGCTCCATTCAGCCATTGCAACAAATCTAGGAGATGACAAGTTCGGTGTTGAAGATCTTGAAACACTTCAAAATGAGGGGGTTAATACTGATTATGTTACTGTACATAAAGGAAAAAAGAGCAATTACCATTATGTATTAAGATACGAGGCAGAGAGAACGATTCTTGTAAAACATCACGAGTATGATTATAAATTGCCGGATTTCGATATGCCACCAAAGTGGTTGTACTTAAGTTCTCTTGGAGAAAACTCCGTACCATTCCACAATGAGATAGCAGATTATCTTAAAAAAAATAAGGATGTGAAGCTTGCGTTTCAGCCAGGGACATTTCAAATAAGACTTGGCCACGAAACCCTAAAAGATTTGTATGCTGAGACAGAGTTATTTTTCTGTAACAAAGAAGAGTCAAAGCGCATATTGGATATAAAAGAAGACGACATTAAGGAGTTGCTTAACGGCATGCGCAACCTAGGACCAAAGATTGTAGTAATTACTGATGGAATAGATGGGGCGTATGTATATGACGGTAGTGATGTGTGGCATATGCCAATGTATCCGGATCCCGGCCCCCCAGTCGATAGAACTGGAGCTGGAGATTCTTTCTCGTCGACGTTTACTTCCGCACTAGCGCTTGGTCATGATGTTAAAACTGCGCTATCGTGGGGACCAATCAATTCAATGAATGTTGTTCAATATATAGGCGCGCAGAAAGGACTTCTTGATCTCAATGCACTAAAAGAACTCTTGGCCAACAAGCCAGAAAATTACGTAGCAAAAAAGATATAAACTTGAACAATCACCATAAACTATACCCCTAATTCGGGCGAATTAGGGGTATAACAAAATGAAGGTTAAGGAAAAAGACATAGCATCTTTATGTAGAACTTTGGGAAACAGCCGAAGACTTGCTATTCTCGCACATTTAAAAAGAAGGAAAGAAGCTGATGTTGGAGATATAGCCAGTCATCTAAAACTTTCTTTCAAAGCAACTTCTCGACACTTAAGAGCTCTGTTGATAGTAGATATAGTCGAAAGAGATCAACGCGGTCTTATGGCCTTTTATAAACTTGCTCCACCAACAAACATAATTGTCCGCAATGTCATTAACTCTCTATAGGTTATACCCCTAATTCGGGCGAATTAGGGGTATAACGAAATGAATAATAATGTGATTTAGTCTTCTATAAGGCAAAAGCGTGGGTGAAATGAGCCGTCGTTACTTACAGCTTCACCTACAAATTCTTCTTTGCTCCTAACCCAGTATTTTGAAACGCTGTTTTCATAGAGCGCTTCGTATACAACGCGCTCAGATAAGTCGTGTGAATCCTTAGCTAAAGCAATGAGCTTATAATGCTTCCCTGTCTTAATGTGCTCGTATACAGCTCCAATTTTTAGAAGCATATTAAGGGCGGATTCTCCAACCTACTTTGAATAAATGCATTACTAGTACGGAAAGAGAAATTATTAGTCCAACGATCAATACAGCACCTATTAGCAGGTTTGATTCACTATATCCCACCGTTGCATATCGCATCCCGTCTATAAAATAAAATATTGGATTTAGTACAGTAATTATTCTGACGGTTTCATTCAAAAACTCCAGAGAGTAAAACATTCCACCAAGAAACGAAAGTGGCATTATTACAAAAACGTTCAAAAGACCAAGCTGTTCAAAACCTTTAGCCCACAAACCAACCAAAATACCAACTAATGCAAAGATGGTTGCAACTGAGACTGCATACAATAAAAAGAGGGGGACATTAGAAATTGCAACGGCTCCAAAAAACAATCCGATAATTAGAATTCCAGATCCGATGAGTAAAGCGCGCAGTACAGCGCTTATAACATAGCCCAATATCATTTCAATGTATGAAAATGGAGCCACAAGCATTTCCTCTATACTTTTTATCCATCTACCGAAGAAAACAGCACTCGACGTATGTTCAAACGCGCTTGAAAGTATGTTCATAAGTAAAATTCCAGGAAAGACGAATTGCATGTATGGAATTCCAGCTATCTCTTTAATTCTACTTCCTAAAACAAAACCGAAAATGAAAATGAAGAGAGTTGCCGAAATTAGTGGAGCTGCAAATGTTTGTATTGAGATTCGCAAAATTCTGTCGATCTCTCTTCGAACAAGTGTATATAGTCCTATTCTGTTAATTCCTTTAATCTTTATCATTTCTTCTTGTTATTTCTAAATAGTGATCTTCAAGACTTTTACCATCTCTGGTAAAGTGCTCCTTACTTCCATCCTCTACTATCTTTCCCTTATTTATTATTGCAATTCTGTTGCACAGTAGTTCCACCTCTTCTAGATAGTGCGAGGTTAAAATGATCGTCTTTCCTTCTTTATTCAATTTTTTCAGATCCCTCCAAAGTTCATGGCGCAATTCCACGTCCACACCAGCGGTAGGTTCGTCTAAAATAAGTATTTCTGGATCGTGCACTAGGGCTCGCGCCAATATCACGCGTCTTTTAAATCCTCCTGAAAGATGCTGAAAAGCAGTGTCTTTATATTGCGTTAGATTAAACTGTTCCAAGAGCTCAGCAATTCTTTTTTTTCTCTCCTGTTTTCGCATCCCATAATACCCACCGATATAATCGAGAAGTTTCCCAACTTTACCAAAAATATCTATATTGAATTCTTGTGGAGCAATTCCAACCTTTGTTCGCGCCTTTCTGTAATCTTTTACAACATCGATTCCAAAGACAGATATTGTGCCAGAAGTTATACGTGCAACTCCTGTAATACAGTGAATTGTAGTAGTCTTTCCTGCGCCATTAGGACCAAGAAAACCAAAAAACTCGCCTTTCTCTATAGAAAGAGAAATCCCGTCGACAGCGACGGTTCCTGTGTCATATTTTTTGACTAAGTTCTCGATTTTTACCGCATATACCATAAAAACAGATGCTGAGAATACATTAATGAAATCTTACAGCTAAAATATTATCTTTACTTCCGCGAAATAACTTTTTTGACTGCTTTAACTATGGCATCTTTATCCATGCCGTAGTGTTTAATGAGCTCATCGGGTTCACCGGACTGGCCAAACTTATCGTGTACACCCACAAACTCGATGGGTACAGGGTGTTTTTGCGAAAGTATTTCCGCTACAGCGGAGCCCATGCCTCCGGCAATTTGATGTTCTTCTACCGTGACTACTGCTCCTGTTTTTTTTGCAACAGCATATATTGCCTCTTCGTCCATAGGCTTTACTGTGTGATTGTTTAGAACAATTGTGTGAGTTCCATCTTCTTCTAGCTCGCGCGCCGCAACTAATGCATTGTAGACTAGCGCACCGCACGCAATAATTGCTACTTCAGGATCTTTGCTCTCCCAAAAAACCTCTGTCCTTCCAATTTCAAACGGGGATTTATCGGTTGTCATTACTGGTGTTTTTTCTCGAGCGAGTCGTAAATACGCTGGTCCTTCCATTTTTGCGAGTGCGATGGTTGCTTTTCTCGCTTCAGTAGCATCGCACGGCACGATCACTGTCATCCTTGGTATAACGCGCGTGATCGCAATATCTTCAATCGCCTGGTGTGTCCCGCCATCTGGACCAACCGATATGCCTGCGTGTGCTCCTGCTATTTTTACATTTCTATTGTTGTAGCAAATGGTCGTTCGTATTTGTTCCCAGTTTCGTCCTGGAGAAAACATTGCATACGAGGCAAGAAATGGAATTTTTCCCATTGCTGCCATGCCACTTGCGACTGAGGCCATTGATTGTTCAGCAACACCCATTTGAACAAAACGCTCGGGAAATTCTTTTGAAAAGATTGCTGTTTTTGTCGATGCAGTAAGATCAGCGCAAAGCGCTACTACGCGTTCGTCATCTTTTCCCGCAGCCAAAAGTCCTTCGCCATATCCCTGGCGAATTGGCACTTGTTCGACGTCTTTCTCAAATACGTTTTTAGATAAATGTACTTTTTTGTTTAACATATTACTCGTGTTCACTTCTAATCTTTCCGCCGAGTGTCCGTAGTCTGTTTAATGCAGCTTCACCCTGCTTGTCTTTTGGTATATCATCTTCAGGGCCTTTTCCCGGAGGGTTCCCGTGCCAACGATAATCTCTCTCAAACTCTGGAACTCCCTTACCTGGAATAGTGTGAGCAATCAGGACGGATGGTTTACCGTACACAGACTGTGCCTCTCCGATGGCTTCGTTAAGGGCTCTAAAATCGTGTCCGTTTACATCGATAGCGTGCCAATTAAATGATTCGAATTTTTCTTTGAGAGGATCGAGTGGCATCACATCCTTGGTAAAACCGTCAATCTGAATGCCGTTTCTGTCAATAATAGCAACGAGATTGTGTAACTTCTCCTTTCCAGCGAGCATTACGGCTTCCCATGTTTGCCCACACTCAAGCTCACCATCACTCATTAGGCAATAAAAATACTTCTCTGGGGATTTATCGTCCATTCTGTCTGCGATCGCCATACCGACTGCTTGTGATAGTCCGCTTCCTAAAGGCCCGGAACTTGTTTCAAGCGCCGGAAGCCATTCGCGATGCGGATGTCCTTGTAGTATTGAGCCAAATTTTCTAAGTGTTTTTAGCTCTGAAATAGGAAAGTAGCCAGCGTGCGCCATTGTAGCGTACAAGACTGGGCAAATGTGGCCGTTTGATAAAATTAATCTGTCACGATCTTCTAAGCTAGGATTTTCCGGGTCATGTCGGAGTACATGGAAATACAATAACGTGAATATGTCTGCCATGCCTAATGGCCCCGCAGTGTGTCCGCTTTTTGCCTCCATGAGCATTTCTATAATAGACTGCCGAATTTCATTCGCCTTTATTTCAAGCTCTTTTATTTTGTCGTCATTAATGTTGCTCATACATTTTTTAGTTTTTCAATTGCTTCATTTATGTTTTCAGCATTAAAAATGGTTGATCCGGAAACAAGTTTTGTTGCTCCTGCTTTTATAAGGCTTGGAGCCGTCTCAAAATTTACACCTATGTCTACACTTATGGAAAGTTTGGGATGTGTTTTTCTTAGCTTTGTAATTTTTTGCAAAACTCGATCATCAAGCTCTACGCCATGATATCCAATCTTTTGATTTCCCATAAACTGCACAAAATTTATATCAGGGATCCAGCGCTCTAATACATCATTGTCTGTATCTGGACGAAGTGCAATGCCAACTGCAACCCTTCTCTCTTTAGCGCGCGGAATAATGTTTTCGAGCATGTTGGTACTGTCTACGTGAATGATTAATGCTTTCGCGCCAAGCTCCATCCATCTGCCGATCACGTCTTCCGGTCTTTCTACCATCATATCGAGCTCAAATGATAAATCGCCCAAAAGTGGCTTTCCTTCCTTAACAAGATCTTCAAACTGCTCATGATTATTGTACGGCCAACTTGTGACTGGAGCAAACTTGCCGTCCATGATATCCACTTGTGCCGTGTTGACGTATGCGCGTACGCGATCAGCTTTTGCGTACAAATCTTCTAGATTTTCTGGAATTATTGCCGGAATAACTTCTGTCATATTTTATGGATATTTTTCAGCCTGCGCTATCCTTCGTGCGTACTTTTCTTGTTTAGAAAACGGAGCTTCAAGCCATAGTTTTATAGCTTCTTTTGCCTGTTCAAGCGTTACAAATCTGGCTCCAATTGAAAGAATATTTGCGTCATTGTGCTCACGGGACAATCGAATGAGGTCGAGGTTGTCCGTATTATACACTGCGGCACGAACTCCCTTGAATCGATTTGCAAGCATTGCTTCTCCTTGTCCTGACCCGCCTAAAATAATGCCTTTTGCATTATCCGGATCATTTGAAACCTCACGTGCCGCCTTTGATATAAATTCAGGATAATCATCCTCTTCGTTTAACTTGTCTGCTCCGCAATCGATAACTTCGTGCCCAATTGATTCTATAAAAGGAACTAGTCCCTTCTTATATTCAAAACCGGCGTGATCTGAAGCAATATAAATTTTCATAATCTAGTGAGTAGTAGTTAGTTGGTAGTCCGTAGACTAGCAATCAGTTTGTTAAGCATTCTCATAATCTCATCAAGTAACATATCAGTATTTTTGTAACTTTTCTCTTTAATATAATTAAGTCTTTTGGCAATCTCTATTTGTGTTTCCAGCTCTGCCCCTGATCCAAAAGCGACTACCACAAACTGACAAAAATTCTTTTTTGTTTTTCTTCTGCTTCCTTCTGCAATGTTTGATGGAATGGATACAGAAGCTCTTCTCATCTGCGAAACCAGTCCATATTGTTCGGATTTTGGAAAAGTATTCGTCATAGTATATATATCTGTCACCAAGTCCATTGCCTTTTACCAAACAAGTAATTCTTCATAACAATGAACTTTCATCTTACCAACTACTAACTACTAACTAATATGGCTCCCGCTCATCACTACGTGTTCAACGAGCGAATAAGTGTAGCCCATTTCATTATCGTACCATGCTAGGACTTTGACCAGATTTCCACCTACGACACGCGTAAATGCCAGGTCAGCAATGGAAGCGTACTTACTTCCGATGATGTCGGACGATACGATTGGCTCCTCTGTTACCGTAAACACTTTGCTCCATCGTGCTTCTCTTGCGGCTTGTCTTAGTGTTTCGTTTACCTCTTCTACGCTTGTCTGTCTTTGTGCAATAAACGTCACGTCAACAATTGAACCAGCGATAACCGGAACCCGTATCGCAATGCCGTCAAATTTTCCAGAAAGCTTCGGTATAGCCTTTGTTGTTGCAATTGCGGCTCCGGTTGTGGTAGGAATGATGTTTTGTGCGGCAGCTCTCCCTTTTCTGAAATCTTTCGCGTTTGGTGAGTCGACTATCTTCTGTGTTGCGGTATAGCCATGAACAGTATTTAGGAGTGCTTTTTCTATCCCAATTTCTTCGGACAAAATTTGTACGATAGGACTTCCTGCGTTTGTTGTGCACGATGCATTGCTACTTATGTCGCATGTCTTAAGTTTGTCTTCATTTATTCCCATAAGCACGGTCGCGCCTTCAATTCCTAAAACAGGTTCGTCTTTCACAGGGGCAGAGATAACAACGCGCTTCGCACCGGCTTGTAAATGCATTTGGCTTTTTTCAAAACTAGCAAAGACGCCTGTGGCTTCAAGGGCTATGTCGATGTCAAGCTTTTTCCACGGCAACTCTCTCGGATCAGAAATACTTAAGAAGTGAACTTCCTTACCGCCTATAACCATCTTCTTGTTTATACCATCTCCAATAACGGAAACATCGGAATCGTATTTACCCTGTGCAGTGTCATATTTAAGTAAATATGCAAGATTTTCTGGATCTCCGAGATCGTTTATCGCAACAATCTCAAGCTCCAGGCGCTTGCTCGCAACCCGAAAAAATGACCGTCCAATTCTTCCAAATCCATTTATTGCAACACGTGTCTTTTTCATATCCCGTTGTAAATACAAAATTAAGTACTTACTAGTATATCAAAAAACAAACAACTTTTTATAACAATCATCGTCTACACAAGGACCGACCTCGCGCGCGAGGTCGGTCCTTGTGTAAATTGTTCAATGTCATACCCTAACCAATCATCTATATAGTTATCAAATGAATTCCTATCAGAAAAATAGTCTGGGAACGGTTCTCTATTAATAATTTGCCTCTCATTCCGTTTCACCCCTTTATAATCTAGGTAGCTTGAATACTGATATGTGTTAAGAAAATTCTTCGCTTTTTTTCTATTTCTTATTCCATTCTCCTTCCACTCTGAATCAATATGTTTCACCGGATTTAGGTGTATATAAGAAAATAAATACTTTAGATAATTGTCATAATCAGCGTGAGTTGCTTTAAATCTCCCCTCAAACAACCCGCCGCTTCTGTCGTATTTTGTATTGAAATACATGGAATATGCAGTACAAAGTTTCTTCATAAAACTGCTGATACCATTTTCTTCTTTTTCATGAACAAGTATATGAAAGTGGTTTGGCATTAGCACGTATGCACCTATATCAATCAAAGTATTCTCTCGCTTCACATCAAACATATCATTAAGTGTTAATCCTTTTCTGAACTCCTCACCAAGTCTTACTTGGTCGTTTGTGTTGCATAAATACAACAACACCATGAAGCGAGCATGATCTTTTTTACTCTTGAAAATTATACGCTTATCTGTGCCTCTATTGTAAAGGTGGTAAAACTCTCCAGGGGCAAACTTTATTTTTCTCTGCATAAATAGAGTATATCACGCAAGGACCGACCTCGCGCGCGAGGTCGGTCCTTGTGTTGTTGTTCTTGTGTTGTTTACTTGTGTTGTTTAGCTTAGATTTTGAACGTCTAAGTTTGGGTTAGCTGCCAAGTTGATAGAGGCGCTTTATTTCAGAAGCTGAAAGTACGCGGTCGTAGACGCGAACATCGTCCATTCTTCCATTAAAGTATGATGAGCTGACTCTCCCCATTTCAAAGGTGGTTGCAGTTACTCCTGTAGTGTCTGTTATTGCTATATGGTGCCAGT
>JACZSL010000023.1 GCA_022574205.1 Patescibacteria group bacterium | reverse complement strand
ATTGTAAGTATTGGTTGAAGCGCTTGGTACGTGCTTGATGCATTCTCTAGAATACTTGGATTCAATGCCACTGTAAAACCCGTCTTGATCCCTGCTCCAGAGATAAGCCTCCCATCTTTGTCTTTAAAAAAAATAGACCCGCGGTCAAATAGATTTTGGCTCGGGCGCATGTATTGACGATCGGCACGATCGCTAAATTCATCCCCATAAATAATCTGTACGTAGTAAAGGCGTGAGACGAGTGCTATCACAACCAACACTATAAAAATTGAGACGATTCTAAGTCTGGAGATATTCTTTTCCTTCATCCCGTTAGAAAGTTATTCTTTTAAAATATTTCATTAGAGTGTGTGTATACCATCTAGTCACATTTATTTGTTATACAGAGTAATCGTCTGCCTGTGCGTGCCCACACGCAGACAGGTAATTTCTAACGGGACAGGTCCCTAGAGAGATTCTTCGCCAAGCGTCAAACGTTGGCTAAGAAGTGATTGACGAGAAACAAATTGTTTTTGAGAGACATTTTGAAAGCCGAGTGAGTGTGCAAATGCAAGGTTAATACTGTCTTTCTTGCTTAAATATTGAAATTCTAGGTCGCTAATGCGGGTGGTAACTCGCGTTAACTCTTGCTCCACTTCTTCACGTAGAACAACATTGATTATAGAGTGACTGACAAAGTATCCATAAAAAATAAGGAGTGATGCAATAGAAATAATGAGAATCCAAAAAATTCTCTTTTTTAACGATAATACTGCTGTGATACTTCGTCGGTGCATGTTAAATGTCTTTTTTAAAATGAAATATTCTTAGTTTTGCGCTTCGTGAACGTGGATTACTCTCGCTCTCTTTTCTAGACGGAACCATCGGTTTTTTTGTAAGTGGTGTTCCGAGTCTATCTTTTTTCCATTCTCTAAAGATGTGCTTAACCACTCGGTCTTCAGAGCTCTGAAATGAAATGACGGCAATCCTTCCTCCTGGAGTAATGCGGTTTGGAATTTTTGTGAGCGTCTCACGCAATCCTTCAATTTCATCGTTTACAGTAACTCGGAGTGCCTGGAAAGTTTTGGTTGCAGGATGTATTCGCGAACGCTTTATCGAGCTTGGTGTGGCTTCTTCGATGATATCTACAAGATCTTTTGTGGTCTCTATTGCCCTCTCCTTCCGGTTAGTGACAATGGAGTGTGCGATCCGCTTTGCATATCTCTCTCCGCCATACCACTTTAGAATCGCAGCAATGTTTTCCTCATCCCAAGTATTTACAATATCTCGTGCAGTTAGAGCGTCTTTCGGTGGGTTTTTGGAATATGTCATGATAAGCGGCTCGTCGCTTCGAAAGCTAAATCCCCTACCGGCAACATCAAGTTGACGTGAACTCATCCCAAGGTCAAAAATTGCCTTATCAAAACATGGGATATTTATAGAGTCCAAAATTTGAACAAAGTCCCGATAGTTTCCCTCTTTGAAAAAGACTCGTGGATCTACGCCTTTAAGACGATCTTTAGCCTCTTTGAGTGCGTCAGAGTCCAAGTCGATGCCGATGATTGTCCCATCTTTACCAATGGCGCTTGAGACCTCTAGGCTATGACCGCCTCCATTTATGGTGGCATCAAGCACAACGTCTCCCTCGGTCAATGAGAGTCCCTCAATTAGTTCCTGTGAAAGAACACTGATATGAGTGGGTTTTAAAGTTTTCATGGCTCTAGATGACACCAATATCGCCTAGTTTTTCCGCCATTTGATCTACCTTGCGTTCTATGCGTTTCTTATACGCCTTCCATGAGGATTCATTCCAGATTTCAATTCGATCATTTACTCCTGCCAAAACAACTTTGCTCTTGAGACCGGCGAAGTCTTTGAGGAAGTCCGGCACGAGAATCCTCCCGACCGAATCCACGTCGACTTCGACGGCTCCCGAAAGCATAAAGCGGTTAAAACCGCGCTGGTCCGCCTGACCCATAGAAAGTCTTTGAAGTTTTTCTGAGACTTTCACCCAATTCTTCCACGAATACACAAAGAGACATTGATCAAGTCCTCGTGTGATGACAACTTTCTTTCCTACCTCTTTGCGAAGCCTCGCCGGAAGTGAGATTCGCTTTTTGGTATCGAGAATGTGGATGTACTCGCCTAAAAGCATAATGGATTGGGTTTCCCACTATTTCCCACTACTCTGTTAAGATATAACACTTCATCCCACAAGTCTACCACAATTATCCACAATGTGCCGCAGTGGCAGATTGTGAATGTTGAACCACAGAAAACAAAAGAGAAAATCTTGCTGTGCTGATTTTCAAAGTAAAAATTAAAAAAACCGCGTATGCGCGATTCTTTGTTTCGGGTGTTTAGCTTAGTCCTGCTTTGGCTTCATAAGAGGAAATAGTTGTGTCTCACGAATATTAGTATTCATAAGGAATGAAAAGAATCTCTCACCAACTGTTGATGCACCAAATGTTGGTGGCATACCCTGTTCTAACATCTCTACAAACTCATAGTCAGCCATCATGGCTTCGTTGTCGCCACGATCGATAAGTGCTTGCTGTTCGAGAAAGCGCTTCTTTTGTTCTATGGGGTCGTTAAGCTCCGCATAGCAATTGTTCATTTCGCTTCCTGCAATTAGGAGCTGTGCCCTGAGTGTTTTACCTAAGTCACTCATATGTTCTTTAGACAGTGGTGAAACAGTCTTTGGGTGGTTTACAAGCCACACAGGACCTGCTATTTGACGCCTACAATACTTCCACAGAGCATCTGTGAGCCGCTTTTTGTTATCTCCCTCATACTTCACCTTGAGTTCAGCTAACTTTTTCTTCATGTCAGCCTCCGACGCCCTTAACACATTAATTCCTATCATTTCTTTTACAGTGTCGGTATAATCGATTTTTTCCCAGTCGCCAGAAAAATCTACTTTATGGCCTCTTATGTCCCATTTTTGTTTATTGTCAAATACCTTCAAAATCACATGCTTAAAGTGCTTTTCAACTAGATCCAAACCTTCATCAAAACTCATATAGGCCGCATAGAATTCTATATTAGTAAATTCCTGTAAGTGCTCTGGGCTTGATCCCTCGTTTCTATAGATGCGACCAATCTCAAACGTACGAGGAAGTCCAGCCGCCATAAGTCTCTTCTGCCACAGTTCACCAACCGAGATACGTAGATACACATCGAGATCAAAATCGTCATGATGTGTGATAAAGGGATTTGCTTCGGCTCCACCTGTTGTAAGTTCAAGAGTTGGTGTTTGTACTTCAGTAAATCCGTTTTGTATTAGGAACCATCTTGCTTCCTGCCAAA
>JACZSL010000014.1 GCA_022574205.1 Patescibacteria group bacterium | reverse complement strand
GTGCACATATTCGTACTTTACTTTTAACACTTTTTTATCGATACTTTAGAGGTTTAATTGATGGCGGCTACATTTACATTGCTCAACCGCCACTTTACAAAATTACCAAAGGACGCGAAGTTTTTTATGCATATACAGAGGGAGAAAAGACAAAGATTCTTGGTAAAGATGCAGACAAGCTTACAGACAGTATTTCAGACGATGAATCCGAAGACCCTGAAGAGACCGAAGGCTCCGAAAAAAAAGATCAAGCCAATAAGAAAGCCCCAAAGATCAGTATTCAACGATACAAGGGTCTTGGTGAAATGAACGCAGACGAACTTTGGGAGACCACCATGGATCCGGGATCACGTGTCTTAAAACAAGTTACAGTAGACGATGCGGTAGAAGCAGATCATGTCTTTGACATGCTTATGGGTACCGATGTTCCAAGTAGAAAAGCGTTCATCCAGTCGAATGCTAAACTAGCGACAATAGATATATAAAAGCAGAAAGCAGAAAAGTCCTAGCCTGCGCCGACCTGCCTGCCGCAGGCAGGGGCTTCAGCATGCAGGGAAAGTTAAAAGTAATAAAGTCGAAATTATGACGAAGTATATATTGCACGGTGGTTTTACTGGTACTGATAATGAATTGAATCGTACGTTCTATCAGGAATTAGTAAAAGATGTTAAAGATGGGGGAAATGTACTTCTAGTTTATTTTGCTCGTAAGGATGAAGTAGCACCAGACCTCTTTAAAGAAGATAAAGAACGAATATTAAAATACACAAAAAGAGATGATCTTAACCTTGTTGTTGCAACTCAAGACAATTTTACTAAACAGGTAAAATCTGCAGACGCTATTTATATAAGAGGTGGGCAGACTGAAAAGTTGCTAAGTGTATTAGAAAAATATCCAACTTTTAAAGATTATATAAAAGGAAAAACTGTGGCGGGTTCATCTGCAGGCGCTTACGCGTTGTCTACATACAATCATTCTGCCAGTAGGGGGCGGTGTGCATAAAGGTTTGGGCATTTTGAAAGTAAAAGTAGTATGCCACTACAATAGCGATAGGTTTGATGTTGGAACTGAAGCCGTTGAACAGATGAAACAATATCCAGATGATCTCGAACTAGTCGTGCTAAAAGATTTCGAATGGAAAGTGTTTGAAATATAGAAGTATAAATATGTTATAAAAAAGAATCCTTGCTTTAAAGCAAGGATTCTTTTTCTAACTTCGAGAAGAGATCATCTAGTGACATTTTCTCAGCATTACCTTTTCTTTTTTCTAGTGTGACTTGTTCATTCTTAACTTCTTCGTCTCCTATGACTAAAAAGAAAGGAACTTTTTCGAGTTTCGCTTTGCGAATTTTTTTACCTAATGTCTTATTTTCGTCGTCGAGCTCTACACGCACACCATTTTCTCTTAAAGTTTCAAACACAATAGTTGCGTATTTGTTATGAGCTTTTGCTATCGGCAAAACTTTTACCTGAACAGGTGAGAGCCAATATGGGAATTCTCCATTAAAGTGCTCAATAAGTACCGATAGAAAACGTTCCAGAGAGCCTGCAATTGCGCGGTGTATCATAACAGGAGTCTTTTTCTTCCCTTTATTGTCCGTATACTCTAAACCGAAACGTCCTGGCATATTTAAATCGAGTTGAATCGTTGCAAGTTGCCACTCACGCCCCAGAGCGTCTTTAAACATAAAATCGAGTTTTGGACCGTAAAAAGAAGCTTCGCCGGGGATTTTTCTGTAATTTAGTTTCTCAGCTTTAGCGACTTTTTCAAGAATTTTTTCTGACGTATCCCATATTTTTTTGTCACCAAGATAAACATCTGGAGTTTCAGGATCACGCACAGACAAAGATACCCAACATGTATCATTTGTGAACATTCCAAGTTTCTTATAAAATGAGCGGATAACATCAACAATGTTTTTTACTTCATCTTCAACTTGATCTTCAGTACAAAAAACATGACCATCATCTTGCGTAATACTGCGCACACGGGAAAGCCCCAAAAGTTCTCCAGGTTGTTCGTCTCGATAGTTTGTCGTTACTTCAACGTAACGTATGGGAAGATCCTTGTAACTTCGTGGACGCGACGCATAGATCTGTATATGATGCGGGCAATTCATCGGCTTCATAACAAACTCTGTTTTTGACTTGCCCTGAACTTTGAAAAGTTCATCACCAAACTTGTCCAAGTGTCCACTTGTTTCGTAAAGTGCCCGTTTTGCTATATGAGGAATCCAAACTTGCTCGTACCCGTACTTTTTTTGTATTGAGTAAATCTTTTCTATGACGAGATTTCGTAACAATGTGCCTTTAGGAGTAAACATTGGAAGACCACTGCCTACAAGATTTGAAAACGTAAACAAATCTAGTTCGCGCCCTAATTTCCTGTGATCACGCCTTTTTGCCTCTTCTTGCATTTCAAGATATTCGTTGAGCTCTGCCTTTGTACCGAAAGCAACACCGTAAATACGCGTTAGCATAGTGTTGTTTTCATCGCCACGCCAGTACGCACCAGCGACGTGCGATAGTTTAAAAGCGTCGGGATTTATATCTTTTATGTCGTCTACGTGGCCTCCCTTACAAAAATCACGATACTCGCCAGATTGATACACAGACAACTTCTCACCCTCACCAGATTTTTCTTCAATTAGTTCAGCCTTGTATATGTTGCTTCCAAACTCTTTTAACGCATCTATCTTTGAGACAGAGTCTTTTTTAAAGCTCTTCCATGTCGGTAAGATTTTTCGCATCCTTTTTTCAATCTTTGGGAGATCACTGTCTGTGATTTTCGTGTCAAATTCAAAGTCATAATAAAAACCATTTTCCGTCGCTGGACCATAAGCCTGCTTAGCCTTCGGATACAACTCAATCACTGCCGCGGCCAATAGATGAGCAAGCGAATGGCGTATATGTTCCAGTTTTTTGTTGTCTTTAGGCATGTGCGTATTATACAGAAAAGCTATATTATGCGCCAACAGAGAGCTCTTTTATGTTCTCGACTAATATGCTTATGTCTCCATTTCGTTTTGAGATGCGTCCTTTTATTGCGATACATGCTTCCTGCCTGACCTTATCGTGAAATTTTTCATATACTTTCGGAAATACTACAGCTTCGATACTTCCTGTAAAATCAGTGAGAGTAAGAAATGCCATTTTGTCACCATTTTTAGTTAGAATCGGTTTATACTCTTCAACAATACCACCAATAACAGTTACCATACCTTCTTGCATCAAATCCTTTGTTTTTTGAATAGTATTCTCGCGCTTTTCAAATACTTCTCTAAATCTATCAAGAGGATGTCCAGAGACATAGAGACCCAATAACTCCTTCTCCCACGAGAGTTTTTCACTCTGCCTCGCTTCTGGCGCATCGTCTAATATGATCTCGATGACCATGCCCTCGCCTTCTTGGAGCCCTCCAAAAAGCGAATCTTGCGCTTTAGGAGACTGATCCATTTCTTTACTATACGTTAATAGATTTTCAATATTTGCAAGAAGTTTTCCTCTTTCTTCAAAAGCGTCAAGTGCACCGCATTTAATGAGAGCTTCAAGAGTTTTTCTATTTAAATTCCTATTTTGTATACGTGTTAGGAAATCAGAAAGTGAGTCAAACTCTCCATGCTCATATCTCTCAAGAATTATGACGTCTGCGATTCCCTCACCGAAGTTCTTAATAGAATGGAGTCCAAAGCGTATACATTCTTTTTGATTTTTGTCTTTCACAATTGTGAAGTCACCAAAACTTTCATTAACGTCAGGTGGCAATACGGAGATTTTCATGCGCTTGCATTCAATAATTGTTTCTGCAATTTTGTCTACGTTTCCTGCGTCCGCGGTAAGGAGAGATGCCATATATTCTATAGGGTAGTTAGCCTTCATATATGCTGTTTGATATGCAACTTTTCCATAACTTGCGGCGTGTGCCTTGTTGAAACCGTATGCTTGGAATGGTTCGAAAAGATTCCATAGTTTTTCTGCAAATACTGGAGACTGGCCGTTATTAACAATGCCTTTTACGAACTTTTCTTTCTGCGCGGCCATCTCAGCAGGTATTTTTTTACCAACAGCTTTTCGAAACTTGTCAGCCTCGAGCCACGAATAGCCAGCTAATTTAATTGCACTTAAGAGAAGGTCGTCTTGATAGACAATTAACCCATATGATTCCTTAAGATAACTTTCCATACGAGGGTCCAAGTATGTAACAAGTGCTGGATTATTTTTGCGTTTAATGTAGTCAGGGATTACTTCCATTGGTCCGGGCCTGTAGAGAGCCACCATGGCATTAATATCGTGTATAGAGCTAGGGCGTAGCTCCTTAAGATAGCGCGTCATACCACCTCCGTTTAGCTGAAAAAGCCCCATAGTCTCGCCACGAGAGAGCATGGCGAATGTTTTTTTATCATCGAGTGGCACCTCTTCAATGTTGATTTTAGTTCCATGTCGCTGCTTCACGCGCCCAACAGCGTCGGCGAGGATTGAGAGATTTTTAATACCGAGAATATCAAACTTCAAAAGTCCTATACCTTCCTCGCCGACGCTGTACATGTCGTATTGAGTTATGAGCTTGCCGCCTTTCGGGTCGAACTGCACTGGGACGTAATCTGAAAGTGGTGTTGGGGCTATCACAACACCTGCTGCGTGTACTGAAATGTGTCGGGCGTTTCCTTCTATCTTTTTTGCCAGATCAACAACCTCCTTAACGTCTCCATCTTTTTTATAAAGTTTGCCAAGATCTTTCTCCATCTCGAACGCTCTTTCAAGCGTCATTGGGAAACCCTGCGAGCCAAGTGGAATGAGTTTAGCGATTTTATCACCGAGGCTATATGGATGCCCCAAGGCACGCGCCACATCACGCACTACGCCGCGCGCAAGCATGGTTCCAAATGTACCAATTTGTGCAACTTTATCTTCCCCGTATTTGTCTTTTGTATATTGTATGACTTCGTCACGACGGTTGTCGGCAAAATCCATGTCGATATCTGGAGCCGACGGACGTTCCGGATTAAGGAAGCGCTCGAAAGGCAACTTATATTCGAGAGGATCCACATTTGTAATACCCATTAGATATGTAACTAAGCTCCCTGCAACACTTCCGCGAATAGTTGTTAAGATTCCATTTTTGTGCGCAAAATGCATAAGATCTCCCACAACGAGAAAATATACAGCATAGTCTTTATCGAAAATAATCCTCAGTTCGTATTCAAGACGCTCCTTAACTTCAGGTGTTTCTTTTAACCCTCGATTTTTGAGTCCCTCTCGAGTTAAATATTTTAATTCATCATTTGGAGTTCTACCGCTTTCAATCACAAAGTTTGGAAATATCCATTTCATCTCAATCTCAAGGTTACATTTATTAGCAATTTCTTTCGTATAATTAATCGCTTCAGGTAAATCTTTGAACAATTTTTCTGCCTCTGAACTACCAATAAAAGAAAAATCCTCTGCGTCACCATGATTTTCTTCAGTAAATTCCGTATTAGTCTGTATTTTCATTAGTGTCTCTCTGGCGAGTCTATCCCCTTTGTTAATGTAGTAAACGTCGTTTGAGGCAACAACAGGAGTACCCGTTTCACCACCAAGTTTAATAACCTGCTTCATAAGTTTTTCATGACCATCGATTTTTCGGTAGCGTGTGATCTCCAAGTACACATCATCTTTGAAGAGTTCTTGATATCGCCTAACAATTCCTTGTGCTTTTTCAACATCCCCACTCTTTAGTGCAAGGGAAACCTCTCCTGAAAAAGATGGAAGAATGCATATCAAGCCTTCATTATGTTCAAGCAGAAGATCATGATCAATGCGGGGTTTATAATAAAAACCCTCAACATAACCTTTCGTCACGAGTTGTATTAGGTTTTTATAACCGGTTTCATTTTTTGCCAAAAGCACAAGGCGGGAACGCCTATTGTCGATTCCTGCCTCTTTATCATGACGTGATCGCGACGCAACATATGCATCAATGCCGATAATGGGTTTAATGCCGGCTTTTTTGCACGCTTTATAGAATTCGATGGCGCCATAAAGATTTCCATTGTCAGTTAGTGCAAGAGCTTTCATGCCATCGTCCTTAGCCGCTTTTACAAGGTCATTAATTTTTGGAAGCGCAGTCAATAAACTATAATGGCTATGCGTATGTAGGTGTACAAAAGATTTCATTATCAAATGTTATGACTGCCTGCCCCGTAGCTTTCCGAGCTTTGCGAGGAAACGCTACGGGGGTGGGTGTGAAGATGGATAAATAATGCCATATAGGTTATTACATTATACGTCTCTAAATGGCCTTAGCAAAATTAAGTAATTAATTGATCTTTAGAAATTATGTGGTTAAGTTCGTTGTGCTCCAGATTTGAAATCGATCCAAAACCCCATATTTCTTTGTCACAAACCTTGATACAATTATTTCATGAAATACATAGTAGGAATTGATGAGGTTGGTAGGGGTCCGATAGCCGGTCCGGTTGCTGTGGGGATCTTCGTATATGGGAGCGATTTTAATGAATATGAATTGGAAGATGTGCGGGACTCAAAGAAGCATACAGAATTGCAACGCAATAAAATTTATGAATACCTATGCGAAAAAAGAAAAAATGGTGATGTAAATTTCAAAATAGCCATGACAGAACCCTCACGAATTGATAAAGATGGAATTGTTGTCGCGATTCAGGCCGCGCTCTGCGAGGCACTAAGAGAACTTGATATACATACAAAGTTTGCGCGCTTGCTACTTGATGGAGGGCTTCGTGCTCCTCCTGAATTTGAGCATCAGGAAACGATAATAAAAGGAGACGAAAAAGAGCGCGCCATCTCTTTTGCATCAATAGTTGCGAAGGTTGAACGTGATGCTCTCATGAAGAAACTTGGGGAAGAATATCCAAAATACGGATTCGAGGAACACAAAGGCTATGGCACGAAAAGACATTTTAAAGCAATAAGAAAATATGGACTTCTGCCATTTCATAGAAAAACGTTCATTCACTTGTAAAAATAAGGATTTTCAGTATACTAATTTTTACTATGTCAGTACGAATGAGGGCAAACAGAAGCCATACGAAGAATCGCCGCTCGCACCACCACGTTAACGAGCCGCGTCTTTCGACGTGTTCGGACTGTAAGAGTATGCATCTCAGGCACCATGTATGCGAAACTTGCGGCAAATACCGTGGGCGACTTGTTGTTGACGTGATAGCTAAGGCCCAAAAGCGACAGGATCGACTGAAGCGTAGAGGTGAAGAGTCTGTAGAGCAAAAACAAGCTGAGGTGGATGGTGAGACTGACAAGGATAAAGGTTCTCAAGTTGAGGAAGAAACTGAGCAGAAAAACATAGATAAGAAGCTCGATCCAGCCACACTGTCACAAAAATAGTGTATACTAGGGACATACTTTTTTGTTCTTAATGTAAAAATAGAATATGTACTTTTCATATGGCAAATAGACACCTTGCAAGAAGTATTGCGTTACAGACGCTCTTTGAATGGGACTTCAACAATCAAGATGAAGGTGGTCTGGTTGAAAGTATAAAAAGGAATGTGGAAGAATTCGCTCCCGGTAAGGGCGACTTTTTATTTGTTAAAGAGCTTGTAACAAATGTAATCGCAAAACAAAAGAAACTCGACACCATAATAGAAAAAGCCGCACCAGAGTGGCCAATTGATAAAATTTCGATAGTCGATAGGAACATTTTGCGTATAGGCTTATATGAGCTTCTATTTGCTGACCGCAGCGAGGTTCCGGCAAAAGTTGCAATAAACGAGAGCATAGAACTTGCCAAGGGTTTTGGTGGTGACAGTAGCAGCAGGTTTGTAAACGGGGTGTTGGGTGCTGTATATAAAGAAATAGGTGAGCCGGGTAAAGACGAGGTTTCAAAAAAGAAAAAATTTAAAGATATTGCATACGAAGATATGCCACGCGAGAAATTAGGCGGGGCAGTCGTATATGCCAGAGACAAGGATGAAGTTTATCTTGCTTTAGTCCACGATGTTTTTGGACATTGGACGTTATCGAAAGGGAAACTGGAAAGTGATGAAGATGTAAAAGAGGGAACTATTCGAGAGATAATGGAAGAAATGGGTCTAAAGATTATGATAAAAGAAAAACTTGGTGAAAATGAGTATGTTGCAAATGATCCTGAAATCGGGAAAAAAAGAAAGCACGTAACATATTTTTTGGCGGAGTCTGACTTTACCGAAATAAAACTTGGTCCAAGTGGTGGGCTCGACGACGCCAAGTGGTTCAAGATGGTAGATATCCTTGATTTAAATTTCTATGATGATATGTTGCCTATTGTGACAAAAGCCGTAAACATTCTACTTGCAAAGAATAAGGCTTAATATAAGACTAAAATAATGAAGAAAGACTTCAGTAAATTTGAGGAACGCATTGGATATACATTTTCTGATAAAAACCTTCTAAAACAGGCGTTTGTTCATCGTTCCTACATTAATGAAAATAGAGCCGAAAAACTTGAACACAATGAGCGTATTGAGTTTCTTGGTGATGCTGTACTCGAGCTCGTTGTAACAAACCACCTTTTCATAACGTATCCAAAAAAGAGTGAGGGAGAACTAACCGCTCTAAGGTCTGCACTTGTAAATACGCAGGCTCTTGCTGTTGCTGCAGAGGAGTTAAATATAAATGATTTTCTCCTTCTATCTAAGGGTGAAAGTCGCGACAATGGACGTGCGCGTAAATATATTCTTGCGGACACATTTGAAGCAATTATCGGCGCTATATATGTTGACCAGGGATTGGAGAAATCCGCCGCGTTTATCGAAGCTACCATACTACCTCGTCTAGATCAGGTTCTAAAAGAGAAGCTTTGGCAAGACTCTAAAAGTCATTTTCAAGAGAAAGCGCAAAACAAAACCGGTATCACACCACGCTATAAAACACTTAAAGAAACAGGCCCCGATCATGATAAAGCGTTTGTAATCGCAGTGTATCTAGATAAAGAGAAGGTTGCAGAAGGTGAAGGAAGAAGCAAACAAGAAGCAGAACAAGACGCCGCAGAATGTGCTCTTGGTACAAAAGGGTGGTAGAAAAGAATCCTTGATTTAAAGCAAGGATTCTTTTTTATGTGCGAGCTCGAGCAAATTATTTGCTATAATCACATAATGAATTTAAAGAGCATTGAACTTACTGGTTTTAAATCATTTGCGAAAAAAGACGTTCTAACCTTTTCGTCGCCAATTTCAGGAATTGTAGGCCCAAACGGTTCTGGGAAAAGTAACATTGCTGAAGCATTCCGTTTTGTTCTGGGAGAGCAATCAATGAAAAGCATGCGCGGAAAACGGGGCGAAGATCTCATTTTCAACGGTTCACCAAGTGTATCGCGTTCGAATAGGGCAAATGTAAAAGTGGTCTTCGACAACACCACAAAATTCCTAGATGTAGATTACGACGAAGTAACTATCGAACGGACGGTGCATCGCGATGGAGTAAACGAATATAAGATTAATGGCTCACAGGTACGACTTCGCGACATACTCGAACTTTTAGCAGGTGCACACATTGGTTCATCAGGACATCTCATAATTTCACAAGGTGAGGCTGACATGATCTTGAACACTTCCAGTCGTAAGCGGCGTGAGATGGTAGAGGAGGCCCTAGGGCTTAGAATGTATCAATACAAGAAACGAGAAGGAGAAAAAAAGCTTTTAAAAACTGAAGAAAATATAAATCAAGTAATGGCTTTGCGGAAGGAAGTACAACCGCACTTAAAGTTTCTAGAGCGTCAAGTCAAAAAGATAGAAAAAACGCTTTTTATGAAAGAAGAGCTTGTTAATCTCTACGCAGAATATTTGAAGCGCGAAGATGAGTACATTTCTTACAACAAAAACAATATAGAAAAGGAGAAAAAAGAGCCAATGCACAATCTTCGAAATCTAGACAACGATCTCGCAAAAGCAAAAAAAATATTGTCAGAATCTGATACTCACGATGAAAAAAGTAAAGAAGTTGTAGCGCTTGAAGAGGCGTTGAGGAGTGTGAGAAAGGAAAAAGCTGACACCGCACGCGAACTTGGACGCCTTGAGGGTAGGATTATTTTTGAAGAACGTTATCTAGAGGAGGAGAAGGAAAAAGTAAAAAAAGGTATGAACGAGTCTGTGCCCCTAAGCCAAATAGAGGAGCTTTTCAAGCGCACATTCATACACATTGATGAGGCGGAAGGCGCGGATGACAAGGATAAAATTATATCTGCTTTGGCTAAAGTAAAAAAACTTTTGCGAGATTTTCTATTCTCAAGAACAGGATTAACAAAAAACGTGACAAGCCAAGGCGAAAGTCATTTAAAGGTGCTTAAAGTCAAGAAAAAAGACTTCGATGAAACCTTTGCCGTGCTTGAGTCGAAAGAAAAAGAGAACGAAGAAAACTATGAACGCTTAAAGAATTCTATTGAAACTGAAAAAGATGAAAGTAGGGAAGCGGAAAAAGAAGTTTTTCGCATTATGACTGCGCAAAGCGAAATTCGCACTAAACTCACAAAAATCGAAGCTCTCGAAGATAGGGTCAATATTGAAGATGAGGATTTTAAACGAGAGATAGCGGAAGCGGTTGTTCTCGTCGGAAGCGGCGCACAATACAAAGACTTTATAGTCACAGGTGATGACGGAGAAAGTCTAAGCCAAGAAGCCATTGCCAGCGAGCCGCGAGAAAAACAAGCTGAACGTAGAAAGAAAATTGAGAAAATAAAGATTAGACTTGAAGAGGCTGGCGGAGGTGGAAGCGAGGATATCATGAAAGAATATGGAGACGTAAAAGGACGTGACGATTTTTTTGAAAACGAGCTACAAGATCTTGAGAAATCCGCAGGTAGCCTTAAAGAACTAATTAACGATCTTGATCTGCAACTCACCAACCAATTCAAAGAGGGAATTAAGGAGATCAATGTAGAGTTTAATAAATTTTTCTCACTTCTCTTTGATGGTGGTTCCGCAGAGCTTATTCTTGTGAAAGAAAAAGTGCGAGGAAGGGCGGATGCGGATGAGTCCCTCGATCCGCCAGTTGGCGGAGGCGAGGAATTCCTCGGGACTGAGTCCTCGGGACGAACGTCTGAGGACTCGGAAGAATTCGAAGGAATCGAAGTCTCTGTATCGCTTCCACACAAAAGGCTACGTGGCCTTGAGATGCTTTCTGGAGGGGAGCGTGCTCTCACCTCAATCGCATTTCTTTTTGCAATGAGTCAAATTAACCCACCCCCATTTATCGTTCTAGATGAAACTGATGCTTCACTCGACGAAGCAAATTCGAGAAAATACGGCGACATGATTGAGAACTTATCAAAAAAGAGCCAACTTATCTTAATTACACACAACCGCGAAACCATGTCGAGAGCAGGTATTCTTTATGGTGTTACGATGGGAAACGATGGCGTCTCAAAACTCCTCTCCGTCAAACTCGAAGAGGTAGTACAAGTTGCTAAGTAGGTTTACAATTACACAAACTTAAAATCAAGAGTACGAGCGTCGAGGTCAGCCCCAATAAGCTTTACACGTACGGAGTCTCCGAGTGTGAATTTGTTTTTATTTCGTTCACCGACTATCGCATAGTTTTTCTTATCAAACGTATAATAATCGTCCCCAATATTTCTTATATGAACCAATCCTTCCGACTTTGTCTCTACATCCTCTACGTAAAGGCCCCAGTCAGTTACACCAGAAATAGTTGCATCAAACTCTTCTCCAACAAGTTCACTCATATACTCTACTTGCTTATATTTTATTGAATCGCGTTCTGCCTTAGTTGCTTCTGCCTCTCGTTCACTTGAATATGTAGCGAGTTTTTCATACCTATTGTATTCACCACTTGAAATTATTTTTCCTTTAAGGTGGCTCTTTACAATACGATGCACTAAAATGTCAGGGTATCGTCTGATCGGACTTGTAAAATGTGTGTAATATGTGAACGCAAGACCAAAATGTCCAATGTTTTTGGTTGAGTACACGGCTTTCGCCATTGAACGAATCGTCGCTGTTTTAATGAGATTTTCTTCTTTGTGTCCTTCTATGCTTTTGAAAAGTTTGTTAATGTCCTCGGCTTTCACAACGCCACCTTCCGAACCCAGATTATGACCAATAGAGCGCAGGAATATGGAAAGTTCCTCTATTCTTTCTGGATCTGGCGCGTCATGAATACGATAGACGAACACAGAGTCTTTGCCACTTATTTTTTTGCTATCATGCCCGATATATTTAGCAACCTCTTGATTTGCCAAGAGCATAAACTCCTCAATAAGTTTATTAGTGTCAGCACGCTCTTTCCGATAGATTTTTATGGGTTTTCCGTTCTCATCGAGTTCGAATCCAATCTCATCCTGATCAAAATCAATCGCCCCCTTACGCGTTCGACGCGTTCGAAGGCACTTAGCTAGTTTATTCAATGCGTCTAGTTCTCTAAAAAACATTCCATCTTTGGTATCCAGTACTGTTTGTGCTTCTTCATATGTGAACCGCTTGTCGGAGTGAATAACTGTTTCTCCAAACCAACGATTCTTTATTTTCATATTGCTTCCGAATGTTATGATGGCTGAAAAAGCAAGACGGTCTTCATTTGGATTCAGACTACAAATCTCATTAGATAATTTCTCCGGAAGCATTGGTACTGTGCGGTCAACAAGGTAAACACTTGTTGCACGTTTCTTGGCCTCGCGATCAAGAGCGCTACCTGTACGAACATAGTGCGAAACATCCGCGATGTGAATACCAATTTCCGTATCGTCCCCTATCTTCCTGTACGAAATGGCATCGTCAAAATCCTTAGCAGTCTTTGGGTCGATAGTAAAAGTTGGTATGCTGCGTATATCATTTCGTTTTAATATTTCTTCCTCAGTAATCTCTTTTTTTAGTGCCTGCGCCTCTTTTTCTACATCGCGCGGAAATTTTTCCTGAAATCCATATGCACGCATAATGGCATGCATCTCAACATTGTGTTCACCCGCTTTGCCCAAGATTTCTACAATTTTTACTTTTGGATTTTCTTTTGGATCGTTCCAATCGAGGAGGTGCACGACAACTTTCATACCAGCCTTTATTTTGTTTACTTTATTTTTCTCAATCAGAAAATCAACATATATTCTTTGATTATCAGGTACCACTAAGCACTCGCCGTTTTCATATTTTACGGTTCCAACAAAAGTATCGCGAACTCGCTCTATCACATTAATAATCTCTCCAGTTTGCCGCTTGCCTTTTCCACGTAAGCGCACAGAAAGGCTAACTATGTCACCGCTAAGCGCTGTATTAAGATCCTCGTTTCTTATTTCTATATCTTGCTCATAGCCGGCAAGCTCGACATATCCCACACCTCTCTTGTTTACATTTATTACACCCTTATGAACGCGTGGTTTCTTGTACTTTTTCCTTGTCATGTTTTTGCCAGTATATCAGAAATTGTTATAAGAAGCCCACGACCTTAGCTTTAAAATATTGACCACGCGCACTATCTCTGGTAATGTAAGCCGATGTTAAAAGTACGACTACAGCGCGTTGGACGAAAAAACGACCCCTCATTTAGGGTTGTTGTTACTGATTCCAGGCGTGGACCAAAAAGTGGAAACTATATTGAAAATCTTGGCTCATACAGCCCACGGGCAAAAAGCTTGAGTCTTAATAGTGATCGCATCAAACATTGGATCGCGATGGGAGCACAAGTATCTGACACGGTGCACAATCTATTAGTGAAGGAAAAAGTGATTGATGGAAAAGCAATCAATGTACTTCCAAAGAAGTCTCCTATAGTGAAAAAAGATAAAGAGGAGCCCCTCGAGACAACTCGGGATGATTCTGAGGAATCAGGTACTGACAAAGGAAGTGAATCCGAAAGTGTTGAGGTTAAAGACACACCTGCCCACGCTTCCCAGGCTGATTCCAAGGAATCGGAAGAAGAACCAAAAAATGAAACAGCTTCTTCAAATAACAAAGAGCAAAAAGAAAAAACAGAAGAGTCCACTAAAGAAGAGGTGAAGGTTAAAGACTCTCCAAAGGAAGGGGAATCAAGCGACAACTCCAAGGACGACACTACTACTTCAGAAGAAAAAAAGTAGGTATAAGCCTTGATATTTCTACATAATCTTATATACTAATTTCTCAGACCACATGAGACCGAAGTCAGGTAGCGTGTAGGATTTTATGAGCTAATTACCGACTGTTATGACAGCAGATAAAGACTTTCTCGAGTTTTTGGTTAAGGAATTAGTTGACAACCCGGACTCTGTAAAAGTAGAAAGAGTTGTTGATGAAATGGGAGTATTACTCACCTTAGATGTTAGCCCTGAAGATATGGGCAAGATTATCGGTCGTTCCGGTGCGACTGCAAAAGCAATTCGAACACTGCTTCGCGTTGTAGGGATGAAGAACAACGCTCGTGTTAATCTCAAGATTAATGAGCCAGAGGGTGGCTCTGGACCACCAACCCAGAGTGCAACCAAAACAGTAGATGAAGCAATGGAAGACCTTAAAGTATAAGGAAAAAATATAAAGAGGAAAACACGAGGAGCTACTCTCCTCGTGTTTTCTTTTCTTGCAAAAAAATACTCTATACTTATACTTTCCCCATATACTTAATATTATGCACTTTCATATAATAACTCTTTTTCCAGAGGCATTTGAATCGTATCTTGGCACTTCCATAATAGGTAGAGCTGTTAAGGATAAAAAAATAAAAGTTAGCTTCTATAACCCACGCGATTTTACTAAAAACCCATATAAACGCGTCGACCAAAAACCGTATGGTGGGGGCCCAGGTATGGTCATAGAGGCCGAGGCTACAATAAAAGCGGTCGCAAAAGCTATCGGTAGGAAAAAAAATATAAAAATAATTTTCTTTGCGGCTTCTGGTGTCAATTTCACAAATCAACGCGCACGAAAATATTCCAAAAACTACAAGCACATTGTATTGATTTGCGGGCACTATGAAGGAATGGATGCGCGCGTACGAAAAGTGTTTAAGGCAGAAGAAGTGTCTATTGGCCCTTACATTGTAACTGGCGGCGAACTTCCTGCTCTAGTTGTGTTAGATTCTGTCACAAGGCAAATCTCCGGAGTTCTTGGTAACATTGCCTCGCTAGAAGAAAACAGAATCACCAATTCGGATGTCTACACACGTCCAGAGACCATTACATATAAAGGCAAGAAATACGAAGTTCCGAGTGTTTTACTTTCCGGACATCACAAGAACATTGAGGATTGGAAAAAGAAAAGCTGACCTTACGCTTTTAAAACGAAAGTTGTAAGTGAGCACTGGTCTTTGCTTCGGTGGGAAGGAGTTGGGGTTGACAACCCACTTATTTTATGATATTATTAATGCGTAAGTTCGATTCATTAACGGAGAAGGGAAATGAAGAAAACGATGGCAAATATACCAGTCGTTATAGTA
>JACZSL010000004.1 GCA_022574205.1 Patescibacteria group bacterium | reverse complement strand
CTCCTCATCAACAATCAAATACGAAAAATTATCGTCAAAACCCTCAACCGCAATTTGTACAACAGAAAGTGAATTCATTTTACTTCTTCTTCATGTAACTTTTTTGAATAAACCTTCTTGGCATGAGGACATTACACAATGAAAATTTGAATTTCTATTGTACTTATCCCCATTTCTCCATTTCACACAAGATAGTTATCCTATACCGAATTTAGTTATTTATTTTTACATAAATAACTCCCCACCAATATCGCCCTTGCCAAAAACCGATAGAAATTCCGAGCACAAGAAGGACGGCCGTTCCGATAGCGTGAATCATATACCACGCGTCCCACGATAAACCAAACCCCCATTTTTCAAAATCAGATAACAACAAAATGATTATAGGGATTTCAATAAGCGCGTGAGTCAAAAAACTCAACAGTACTCCAAGCACTACAAATAATATTATATAACTATTTTTTTTCATTTGTTAATATAGCTGGCCTCCTCGAGCTAACTTGAATTGGCTGGTGGTCTAGGAACCGAACGAATGTGGGGGAAATCTTTTTTAGGAAATACCACGTTTATTTTTTAAGTGCGTTTTTGTGCTGAGAGCTCCATTCAAAAAGTGTTACTGCTGTAGACGCTGCCACATTAAGCGATTCACATTTTGGATTAATTTGTATAGATAAAAGCACATCGCAAAGCTCACCTGTCTTTTGACGAATTCCTCTCGCTTCATTTCCGAGAATAAATACACTTGGCTTATTAAAAGTTTCCTCGGAAAGACTATGTTTGGATTCACCATCAAGACCATAAATCCAGAAGCCTTTATCTTTTAGATCACGAACAACCATATTTATATTTCCAATCTCAATAAGCGGAACACGAAACGCCATGCCAGCCGAAACCTTGACCACCGTCCCCGTAACAGGCGCTTGTTTGTGCCGCGGGATAAGAACACCAGAAATACCGAAAGCTGCAGCAGAGCGTATTATCGCTCCGACATTGTGCGGATCTTCTATTTCTCCCAAGAGAAGAAGTGCTGTGTCTTCGTTAATCTCAAGTTTATTAATATACTTCTCATACGGTTGCATTAATTTATCAATTGATATACGGCCTATAATACCCTGATGCACCTCTCTGTCTCTAATACTCTGGGGCGCTTTACCTAAACTTAAAGATGATACTTTAATGCCTGAGTTCTTTATTAATTCTTGCAGTTCCCTATCGCCGCTTCCTTTTGCAATAAAAATCCTGTCTAATACGTGCGGCGCATAAAGAAGCGCCTCTTTAAGCGCATGTTTGCCGTAAATATAAATTTTATTTTGCTTCATATACCTTTTTGAGTTCTAGCCGGACAAAGACCAGTTTCGCCCCGATACTCCGTATCGGAGTAGGACTCGGTCACGAGTTGCTAACCATTTTAACACACTCCGTGTGCTAAAATACTAAGCACTCTCGACCCCGACTCGCCGACAATTTTTCTACGAAAAATCGTAAACCGGCTCCGTCTTTCGAGTCCTAGCCGGACAAAGACCAGTTTCGCCCCGATACTCCGTATCGGAGTCGGAACTGCTCTAGCTGCCGGACTAGGAGTCTCGATCCTTACAGGATCAGTACAGGTTGTCGCTGCATTGAAGAATGTAAGTACAGTACATATTTATTTCTCTTCGTCGAAAACTCCTCAGAGCCTTCTTTCGGATATACACCAGTGCCGTAGGCCCTGATGACCGAAGGGAAGAAGGGCTGCCGGACTAGGACTCGAACCTAGATTTCTGGGACCAAAACCCAGCGTCCTACCATTAGACGATCCGGCAATAGTGTTTGCAGTATAACAAAAACTCCTGACAATTAAAAAAGAGTCCGCTTCCATTCGGACCCCTTTATTTAATAGTCGCGTCGCGTCGAACCTGTAACGAGTTTCAGCTCAAGTTTGTGCAAGTCAATCTTGTCTGTCAAGACTTCAACGTAAGCACTGTCACATTTGCTGGCAAGCACTCTGTCGAGATTACCGATAGCTTTGTATAAATCGTGTCTCACCTTGCGTTCCCCAAGAAGTTTCGACTTCTCACGTCGCTTAACGCGCAGAGTAAAAAAGCGCCTCCGTGTGGCATCAGATCTAACCTTACGAGCAAAATACATCATTTACCCTCCCAAAGATCAACTTGTACTTATTATACAGTGAAATTCAAAATAATCAACCCCGTATCCTGACCGGCCTCGCGTGAGGCGGGGGCGAAGCCGATGTGGAGGGAGTTTTAAGCTTGTTTTTGTTCGGATAGATGTGTCATGAGTGCAAGCTCAAGTGGAAGGCTTGGAATTGCAGCAAACTTCATATTAATAGATGCCTCGAGGAGCTCCATAATGAGAGCTGAGTTAATGTTTGAGTTTTTTTCTGCACTTATTGTTTCTAGAATTTTAAAATCGGTTTCGCCAAATTGTTCCTCAATCATACTTTTAAGTTCACGCGCGAAGCGAAGAAGTAGGATTGATCGAACTTTGTGAAGGAGCAGACTCAAGAAAATCTTTAAGTCTCCACCGGCGTTCATTGCGTTGTTTACTGCGGATAGCGCTTTATCCAGTTTATTCTCGTTAATTGCCAAAAGACATTCATTTACAAGTTTCCCGGCTGGGGCTCCGGTAACTTTTTCAACTTCTTCTACGCTTACATTTTTATCGGTGGAGTATGAGATAATTTTCTGCAGTACACCGTGAGCATCTCTAAACGATCCGTCTGCAAGATAGGTTATTAGTTCAGCAGCTTGCGCATCAAGGGAAAAACCCTCTTTTGTAGCCACGGATAAAACCATTTTCTTTAAAATGCTTTGGGAAGGTTTTTTAAACGTAAATGACTGACAACGTGAGATGATTGTCTCTGGCAATTTACCAAACTCTGTTGTCGCGAGAATAAAGAGTACGTGGCTTGGGGGCTCCTCAAGAGTTTTCAAAAGCGCATTGAATGCTTCTTTTGTGAGCATATGCACCTCATCAATAATGTACACTTTATACGGCGAATCAAATGGAAGAGTATTAACTCCTTCACGAAGTTCACGAATATCATCGATGCCACGGTTGCTTGCGGCATCAATCTCGTACAGGTCCTTTTGTGATACACCGGCGCTGAGAGCCAATATGCGTGCCATGCTCGTCTTTCCAGTTCCACGCGGTCCAGAGAAAAGGTATGCGTGTGCAATATTGCCCTGTCTTATAGACCCTTCAAGTACTTCTGTTATGTGGTCCTGACCCAACATCTCTTTAAAACTTTTCGGGCGGTATTTCCTGTAGAGCACTTCTTTCATCCCATTAGAGAGTTATTCCTTTTAAATATTTCATTAAATTGTGTTTATACCATCTAGTCACATTTATTCTTTCTGCAGAGTAATCGTAACTCCTAACGGGACAGGTCCCATTAGAGAGTTATTCCTTTTAATATTTATGGACATATGGTTGGTAGTTTGTCACCGTCAAACGCCTGCATATATAACATATTCGTAACTCCTAACGGGACAAGTGTGGCCATTATAGCAGAAATAGAATTCCAGTATATAAAAAGAGCACGCCAGCGCGTGATCCAATCACTATAAAATCATGAGTACTTAAGAGTTTAGAAATAGATTAATGAGTGTAAGTACTGTGCTCACAAAACCAAGAGCAAGAGCAATATTTTGTTTATTGCGAAATGACTTTTCCTTAATGGCCACACTACTTTTTAGTATTGTACGTTTCAAACGCCCGAAGTATTTCAAGCGGCACAGCAAAAATAACAGTGTTTGATTGGTCGCTGCTCAAATCGTTCAACGACTGTAGGGTGCGAAGGTGAAGTGCCCCAACTTCTGATGAAAGTGTGTGTGCCGCCTTTGCCATGTTCTTGGCGGCAATCACTTCTCCTTCGGCTTTAATAATAACCGCGCGCTTTTCTCGCTCAGCTTCAGCCTGTTTTCCAATCGTACGCTCCATGTCCTTAGGAAGCACGACGTCTTTCAATTCTAGATTATCTACTTTAATTCCCCACTCATCGCTAGCATGATCAACAATTTTTCGAATCCTCTCGGAGATTTCGTCTCGTTTACTTAAAAGATCGTCCAATTCTACTTGGCCGACTGCATTGCGCATTGTTGTTTGTGCGAGCTGACTAACAGCATGAAAAAAATCTTCTACTTCAAGTATTGCCTTGGCGGCATCCGAAACTTTATAATAAATAACCGCGTTTACTCCCACAGAAATGTTGTCTTTTGTAATCGCTCGTTGGTCCGGCACATCGACTGCCTTTATGCGCATATCGACTTTTATCATTCGTTGAAAAACCGGGATAACCAATCGCCACCCAGGCTCTTTGATACCAGTGAACTTTCCAAGTGTAAGCATGACACCCTTCTCATACTGATTAACTTGCCGTATAACGGAAACGAGGACACCTATGGCGATTACAATTATATAGATAGGACTCATGATTATATAGTATCACAACGTCAAACAATGTGCTTTTTGTTTACAATGGTCATTTTAAATTCGTTGTTTTATGAGTGCAAGACCTCCGTACAATCCTCCAAAGTCACCGCACTGGGCCTTTTTAATCTCTGGGAGTTTTGGATACATTGTGAGAATTTTCGTGAGCGCTTCTTTTGTGCTACGGATGGAGATGGCAGGTTTTCCGATTATCATAGATCCTCCAAGAACCACAACGTCCGGTGACCAGTGCATAATAGTATTTGCAAGTCCGCACGCTAACAAGTCGGGAAGTTGTCGCTCCCAAAGGTCGTCATCTTCAATTTCATAGGGCTTCATACCAAATCTTTTCTCAAGCGCTCCTCCGGAAATGAGATCCTCGAGCTGGCCGCTTGCACTTCCCTCCCATACAGAGTTGTCAATATCAATGGTCTGATGTCCAGGCTCAAACCCATAAATACGACGGTCAATTCGACCGTCAACAATACGAGTACCGCCGACACCTGTACTCACTGTAATATATGTAACGATGTTGTAGCCAATACCCGCACCCCTATGCGCTTCGCCAAGACCCACAACAGCAGTATCGTTTGCGATGTCCACGTTGCAACCAAGTCGCTTTGCAAGCTCTCCTTTTAGTGGTCGTTTCTCCCATCCTCTAAGTTTTCGGTTCGGTGAATAGGAAAGCTCCGTTTTTTCTTCATTCATTATCCCAGCAATACCTCCGGCAACTGCTTTCACCTTCGCACCTTTTGTCATATTTAGGACAATTGTCTCGAGCGTGTTTATTCCTTCATCAAATTCTCTTGGTGTTGGTATAATCTTCGGGTCACAAATAAAAGACTTTAAATCAACCGAAGCACCAACGCGCATTTTGGTTCCACCGATGTCAAACGTGATGTACATCCCGATAGTTATAGGGCACGGACAGGAACTATCCCTACGCTAAATGTTACATTTCTATTAAAATTTGACTTTGTTTTGTTGTTTGTCATAGTGTCCGTGATAACTATCGGGATACATATCATTCTATTCTTGTTTTAGGCGATCAATTGTTGCAGTCTTGTATGATTCTACAGCCGGTTGATCAAACGCATTTACACCAAAGAGTTTTCCAAGATACATAATTTCAAGCATTTTGAATTGTAAGAAGGCTCCAAGGGATGATTCTGAAATATTTTGCAACACAACCTCTGTGTACGGAATCTTTTTCTTTTTATAAACTTCTTTTGTTGATTCAAGTGTGGCGCTAACAATATCACTAAGCTTTTTACCTGTTACTTCAATTCTAATGTTTGGGAAAATGCGTTCGTTGGGAACTGATTCATTTGAGTCCGTTTTCGCCGAAATAAATGTAACAACTTTATCCTTGGGTCCATCTAAATGTAATTGAGCAACTGAATGAAGATCTGTAGATCCGATCAGTACTGTTGGGGTTAATCCAATTCCATTCTTTCCAATACTCTCGGCTAAAAGTTGTCGATACCATTTTCCGAGTGATTCAAGTCTTGGATTGAAAATAAAATTTGTATTGATTGTTCGGCCATCTTTTGCCTGCTTAAAAAGAATAGTGGCCGAAAGTAGTGCGGGATTCTCGCTCATTTCTTTGTTCAGACACGTCTTACGCATATCTTGAGCCCCCATACGGAGCTTGTCGATATCAAAGCCGATAGCAGATAGTGGAAAAAGCCCAACCGCACTCATAACCGAAAAACGTCCACCCACTGTCTCTGGAATGCCTAAAATTGTAATGTTCTGTTCCTTAGCACTCTTCCACAACGGCGAATCAATCCCGCATGTTATGACAATGCGATGTATGATGTTCTCCCCAAATTTTGCCTTCAAATGTTGGAGAATGGCTTCCGCGTTTACTATTGTTTCTAAAGTCTCTCCGCTCTTGCTTATAATGTTTATTACAATCTCTGAAAAGTCCTTTGTCTCTGTCGTGAGTAAGTTGGAAAGGTACGATATTGACTCTGGGTCTGTTGTGTCTGCAAAAAGTAGTTTAGGAAATTGGTTTGGGTTCAGAGTTTCTAAATGTCCTTTGAGAGCATCATAGACTGCCTTTGTCCCGAGATTTGAACCACCTATGCCAACCACAACAACATATTTAAGCCTCGATGATATTTTTTCCTCTTTCGCTCGGATTATTTGCTCATATAGATCATTGTCGTATGGAAGAAAGATTGAGCATTCAGGCTCGTCATATGTGTCGTGCTCTGCTATTTCACGAAGATGTTCAATATAGGAAGACAGGCTTGAAGATAGGGCTTTTATCTCATCGTCCGATACACACGCTGAATCTTTGTAGTGAAATTCCATAAATTTAACAGCCCACTTCCAGACAATACTTTTCAACCAAGTTCACAATAAGATTGTGTGCCTCATCGACATCGTCAACGAGATGATAGATATCCATGTCCTCTTTACTAATAGTGTGGTACTTTTTGTAGAGACTGTTCTCTATCATGTTCAAGATTGGCTCCCAGAAATCTTTGCCCACCAGAACAACTGGAATGTGTTTAATTTTATTTGTTTTTATCAACGTGATAATTTCAAAAAACTCATCGAGTGTTCCAAATCCTCCCGGGAAAAATATATATACGTCAGAAGCAAACGAAAGCATTACCTTTCTGATAAAGAAATACTTAAATGCGAGTGCGTCTTTAACGTACTTATTGCGTGCTTCTTCGTCAGGAAGATCGATATTGAGGCCGACAGAATCACCTCCCGCCTCAAACGCCCCCTTGTTTCCTGCCTCCATTATGCCACCTCCACCACCAGTCAGGATTGCGAAACCGCTTTTAGATAGCTTACGCGAAAGTTCTGTTGCCTTTTCATAAATTCTATCCTTCATATTACAGCGTGAAGAGCCAAATATCGTTGCGGCTAAGCGGTAATTTGAGATGAAATCAAAACCTTTTTCAAATTCATTTACAATTCTTTGGACCCGCTTGGAATTAGCCTCATCAGAAGCGTCATCCTGTAGTTCCACGTTTATTCGAGGTTTTTTCCTCTCTATGTCTATTCCTTTCATCCCGATAGTTACCCACCTGCCATCGCTACAAAGCACAGCGGGTTTGTATTATTACTTATAAATAATGGATCAACCTTTACGTTCATAGTTTCAATGATAATAGCTATAGCTTTAGCGGGCAGGTAGGACGCGGACTAATACTGTCCTCATCCCAATATTTAAAATGTTTATAATTTTTCGACTTTTTAAAATAGTTTTTATTTTGCGTCCGTCTGTCTGTACGTGTCCGCACACAGACAGGCGATAACTATCGGGATTTATATTTACTTAAATCTGACCCCAATAATTCTTCACATCTTACACCGTATTTGACGCATCGCATATACCGAGTTTTTCTAGCTTTTCCAAATAGTCAATTACTGTTGTGACAAAAGTTGCATGACTCCACGTAAGAGGTGCTGACGACACCTGCTCACCAGTAAACGGATTTAGTTGTTCTGAAAGAATACCGCTTGGTAGTGAATATTTTTGCACCCAGTCGAAACACGCCTTAACTACCTTGAGATCCTTCTCGCTCTTGGCTTCTCTAATGTAAAATTGTGCAAGCCAGAGTGTGGTGATAAACCACGGATTCGAAGGGGCATCATCATTTATTCTATAATATTTGTCCCCGACATAGCGAGGCACCCCTGTGATGTTGTTGTGGAGACACAGTTCTTTTTCAATTGTCTGTATGCATTTTTGCATTTTAGGATCGAATACATCTAGGACACCGAATTGGAAAATACCGTAAAAACTGCTCATATCAATAGTCTTGTCGTGATTTATTTTATTCCCCTCAATTTGGGTGAGTTTGCAAAACATATTAATGTCGTCACAATAGAGGTATTTTATGATGGCCTTTTTTATCTTTTCAGCGCTACTAAGATAACGTTTTTCTGCCCCATGTTTTCCTAAGAGTTTAGCGAAATTTGCTGCTGCCATAAGTGCGCCGTAAACAGCGCTGCATGTGTACGTTGAAACACCATATTTTTCTTCCCACAAATCGTAACTTGGATACGGAAGGTTGGTGTCCCGATATGTGTAGTGTATTAGGAAGTCAGCAGCACTTTCTATAAGAGACGAGTAAATACTTTCAATAAACTCCAAATCTTTTGAAAAGCGGTAATATTCCCATAAGGCATAAAGTACTGACGCTGTCTCGTCTTCTTGTATAGGAAGTTCCGGTTTTCCATCTCTAATCCATGGATGCCATGAACTTCCAAGAGATCCATCGGCGAGATATTTATGCATAAAATATCCTTCGTCCGAAATTACACGATTGCAGAATTCAAAGAATCGTCTTGCGCTGCTTAAACTTCCGGCACGGGCGAGAGCGAGGGCGGCAAATGCCCCGTCTCGAGGCCACATATAGCTGTATGTGTCGCGCCCATGCTGAAGCATGTCAGAGTCACCGCTTGCTATGATTGCACCACTCTCATCCTCGTGACTGCGCACAATGAGAAGGGACTGCTTAAATAGATGCTGAATCTCATCGCTTAGCCCATGGAAACTAAAGTTCTTACGATTGACCCAAGCGTTCCAATAATCCTTTGTCGTCGTCATTAGGTGATCTGGGGTTTTCTTTAATACGTACGTATTGAGTTCACGTACTTCACTTATAGACTTTGCTACTGCGATCCAATAGTGGAACGTTTCGGAACCTCTCCCAGAAATCTCTAAAGTCATGCCGAGAACGGAATCAGCCGAACCGTGTTCTATAGGGTTTTTCGAGAGTTGCCCGTCGAGTGCGTCCAAATGACTTCCCTCTTTTCCTTCAATTTCAAAGAGTCCGGTTGTGTAGTCATCAAAACTTTTTGTTCCGTACTGTGTGTTGATTAGAAACACACGTGACCCCTTGTAGTGGATTAGTGCACGGCAACGGGGATCATAATAAGCAGTATCGCCACGCCTTGACTCAGATATCTGGAATTGTTGTGCAAAGAACATTTTAATTTCTCTATCGTTGTCCTGCAGATTTTTTACTGTAACTTTTCGTACGAAAATATTTTCTTCGTTGTAAATAATGTCATTTAAAGTTACCAAAACTTTAAGACCATTATTTACTGCTGTGACATCACACGTTCCTGTATCAATATTACACGTCATCGAAATATTCCATGAAGGATCCTCAAACCACTTCATAGAGCCATCAGCCCATATGCCAATCCGGTGTACGTGGTGTCCGCTTACGTGATTCTCCAATCCGACACGTGGAAAGTAAAAATCACGCACTTGTGCGTACTTGTCGAAGCATATGAGGATTTTTCCGTTTCCTAGAGTAAATGCTTTTGGCATATCTATGAATTTGAATTAGACAAGCTCGTACGAGGAGCGTTCTGGTTAATATTTTGATATTTCTTTGAAATCCTTTGCTTTCTTTTTTTCTTTTTTGCTTCTTTAATTCTAAGTCTTACATCTTGAAGTATATTCATAAATGAAATGTGCGCGTCGTATGGCGATTCATATGGGCTAAAGTATTTATGCACATCGCCATCCTGTGACCATTTAGTACACATGTAATAGAAGTGGTCAGATGTCTGAAGTTTGCGCCAATCAGAAGTTAATTTCTTGTCCTTTAAGACCAAAACATCTTTTTCGAGATCATAGAGAGAACTGAGGGCGTAGCGTTGTATTTCATTTCCAGTCCACGCAGTTAAATCACGCTCCGTATCAGCCCATGTAAGTACGTGAGGCACATCAATCTCTCCAACGCTTTCATAGTTCTCGATTGTTTCAGTTGGTGTCATGAAGGTGGTGTCAGGGTTTGCTAAAAGCGCGCCAGGTAAAGCCTCAAGGAAATGAAATATGCCAGTGCTCTCCCACTGGTGCTCTCCGAATGTCTCAAAATCCATAAAAAGATTAATTGTATTGCCATTTCCATGATGATTTGAAACCCAACCTGCAAACTTATTTGCATCCAACGGCCAACCCGCCCAACTTCTCTCAGAAAAACGAAAAGCGATGTCGTCCGAAAGTTTGTAGTTCTTAAGAAGAACTTTTATTTTTTTACAGTCTTTAGGACTGTAAATAAAATTGGGGCTTCTCCATCCAAGAACGGGCTCCCATCCCTCTGCCATAATACCCAAGTACCCATGGCGCTCCGCCCACTTGGCCATGTCGTTGTTATACGACAATTCGGTGTGACGGAACACTTTCGGTGTTACATTAAAAATACGCTTTAATAATCTTTCGTGCTGTTTAACTTGGCGTTCAAACTCACGCCTTGAATAGAAGAATGCAAGAGAGTGATAGTAAGTGTCGGCGAGTAACTCGACGCGCCCGGTGTGTACAAGTTTTTTAAACGAATCGAGCACTTCCGGTAAATGCTCTTCTATTTGTTCGAGTAATACTCCAGAGAAAGATAACGCAAAGCAGAACTCTGGGTGTTTTTTCAGGAGACCCAAAAGTGTTTCGTTTGCTGGAAGATAGGATTTTCTTGCAACTTTTTTCAAAACTTTAAGATTGTTTAGATCTGTCTCATCCGAAGCGTTAAAATACTCACTGTCTTGGCCAATATCAAAAACCCTGTACTTTTTAATACGGTATGGTTGATGGACATGAAAATAAGGGCAAATTGAAAGCATGTGTTTATGACTTATGATGGGCCTCTCTTAAATAAATTTATAATATCATCGTAGACACTTTCGCACTTCGCTGCTGCTTTCTCCCAAGTGTGTTGTATCGCTTCGACAAACCCCTCTTCTGACAAAAAATGTGACAAAGGCTCATTTTGGAGAACAGCGACAATCTTATTTGTCATTTCTTCTATGTCCCAAAAATCAACCTTTAAACCATATTTTATAACCTCCGAAGCTCCCGACTGTTTTGAAATAATAACCGGTGTGTGCGCGAGCTGTGCTTCAAGGGAAGTAATTCCAAACGGTTCTGACACACTTGGCATAACGTATAGATCAGCTACATTATAAAGTCTGGACGCCTCACGACCAAACCCTTCAGTGAAAATTACACGATCCGAAATTCCAAGCTCCGCAGCTTGCGTGACAATCTGTCCTCGCATATCACCGGTCCCGTTCATAATAAAGTATACATTTTTATAATAATCTAGTACGCATTTTGCCGCTTTTATAAAATAGTCGGGACCTTTCTGAATAGTGAAGCGTCCAAGATATAATACAATTTTATTCCCTTGTGCTTTCAACTTCTCAATACCGACTATTGGCTCTAGATCTGTTGCATGCGTCTGTGCAGCATTATGTACAACAAATATTTTTGCCTCTGACACATCATATTTCTCAACTATAGTGTCCTTCGTAAATTGCGACACCGCGATAATCGAATCAGCTGCATGATACGCCTTTCGCTCCATTGCGTACTGCTGTGGATTCACATGTCCTCTTCCGGCTTGATCAAAACTTGTAGCATGTACATGCAATATAAGCGGTTTTCCACTTTGTTCCCTGATCACAATTCCTGCGCTATATGTCCACCAGTCGTGCGCATGAATAATATCAAAATCTTCATGGGCGGTTAATTCTGCTGCTTGTATGGCAAAAAGTAATATGTGGTCAAACACCTGTCCATAAAAGCGTGTGTTTTTTAACAAATCGCAAACCCGCTTTTGATTTGATGCATTATATGGATGAAAGGAATCATTGTTTTCTTTTGGAACATTCGCAAAAAGAAAACGTATGTTTGGATGGTTTATGTTTACTTTATGTGGAAGTACAAATGTTATTTGCGAACCTCTGCGCACTAAAGCTTCCGCAAGCCCCTTACTCGCGACACCGAGTCCTCCTATATGAAATGGTGGGAATTCCCATCCAAGCATGAGTACTTTTCTTGTGCTAACGTAACTCATACATTTATCATTTGAATAAACAATATTGTAATGTCGTTGTGATAATTGACTTTGTAACAAATTTTTCGGCCTTTTCGTTCGCGAACCACAAGTCTTTGTTTTTCGAGGAATTTTAAGTGTTGAGAAGCAGAAGCAACGCTCACCCCAACAAGCTCTGCAAGATCGCTCACACAAAAACCCTTATGTATCACAAGGGTCTGGAAAATCGAATATCTGGTTGGGTCAGCTAACGCACCAAAAGAAGCGTAGAGACCATTTTTCCACACTCTGTCACTTGCAATTGACTGCTTGATTCTTTGAAAAGTGTACTCCGTCATTGTGCGACGTTTTAATGTTCACTTAAACATTGAGGCTCAAGAAAACTCCCTCGTTCCCCGCCCTAAAGTAGTGTACAGTAATACGCCCTCGCGTATTAATGTTACTTTATTATATGCCCTTTTCTACACCATAGCTTCTATTTTTTGTGGATATTGTGTGTATTACTTCTTCCATGGAATCGGAAACTCTTCAAACTCTGGTAAAAGTTTTTCGTCGTACAATAATCTATACGTAACTTCTGCGTGGCTAAGCGCACCAGTTAGCGCATTGTGCGGCGTTGGTTCATTAGGAATACCGACGTAATTTAAAACGGAATCGAAATCTAACGCAGAACGTTTGTTTACTTTAGGAATGTTTAATTTTCTTTTAATTATATGCATATAACAAAGCGTGTGTGTGTCGATGGTTCTATATGCAAGCGGCCAATTTATATGTGCCCTTAGAGCTGCTGCTTTTAAAAAGTCGCGATCAAAAGAAACGTTTTGTCCAACAAGTGTGTGATCATTTTTAGTGCTTATCCAATCGAGAAATTCCTGAACAAGTTCGCTTTCTTCTTTTTTGCTCGGATCACAAATTTCTTCTTTGGTAAATCCGTTGACCTCGAGAGATTCAGGCATTATATGCGCTCCATCCCAAATTTTGCATTCAAGGTAAAAACGATCTTTTGGGTTTTCCAGCTCAAGCGCTCCAATACTTACAATTGAATGTTTGTAATACTCTGTTCCGCTTGCTTCTAAGTCTACTATGATCATAAAAGATAGTATAAAATGAAAAGTAGAAAGTGGAAAGCGGAAAGCGAAATAAACTAACCTTTTTACTTTAAACTTTCGACTTTCTACTTTTGACTACTTGAGCCCCTTGCAGTTTGCCGCTGGAGTGTAACCTGCCCTACGAGCCTCCTCAATGGAATTAAACCAAATCTTATTTTCCTCCTTCATACGATTTGGTCCAGAGCACCAGGGATAATGATACTTGGTGCCGCCTTTGGAAGCTACGATGAGTCCGAATTTTTCATCAAAACCCTGTGGTAGCGCTACCGTAGCACTCTGCTCGTCTAATTTGTTAATTAACCTGATTTCACTGTTTTGGTTTGTATCAACAGATAATCTACCTAGTCCAAAACCGCTTAGACCCACAAAAATTATAATAAGTGTCACGACTAGGTCGCCGTATGAGAGATGTATAGAGTCCTTGATTTTTGTACCTACTTCTTTTATACTCATCCAGTACGAAATTACATTGATAATAGTTGGTCAGTTACTGTCTTATAGTTTATTATTGTATCCTATTTTGTAATCTAAAGGTTAATTTCGTACGGGACTCATGTAGTTAAAAATTAGTTGAAAGTCAAAAGTTGAAGGTTAAGGGCTGAGTTATTAAGTCTACTTTCCACTATACTTTACACTTTCTACTTTTCACTTTATACTATCGTATCATGGCACACAGGAAGGCTGGCGGATCAGCAAAAAACTTACGAGATTCAAACCCAAAATACCTTGGGGTTAAACTTTATGACGGGGAGGTTGCAAAGGTGGGTTCGGTCATTGTACGACAGCGAGGTACAAAGATTGAGGCTGGTAAAAATGTTGGTGTTGGGCGTGACCACACACTTTTTGCTTTGACTAATGGAAAAGTAAATTATGGTCACAGACGAAAAGTTAGATACGACGGAAAGACAGTTGTGAAGAAGACAGTGAGTGTTCTCTAAATGAGCTTGAGATTTCCACAGGTTTGACTGCAAAAGTTGTAAATGTGTGGAGAAGTAGTCTGAAATATTACAATAGCAATTCGCCCTTATATATGGGCGTATTTTTACATCACTTTAACATTAACTAACTTATCAATTATATTGGAACTGCTTTTAAACAGGCTTATCAACAGTATATTCACAATTTTCCCCCTGTTTTGGAACTTGACATGTGTTGACGAGTAAAAACACCAATAAGATAATTACATTGAGTTTGCTCCAATTGAAATGTGGCATAAAAATTCCGATCTAATAAATAAAATAAGTGTCGGTATAGGCGGAAACTATATGTTTCAGTCACCTAGACACAAAATATAAAACATTGCGGAATCTAATGCCACACAATGAGTAAGCCCAGCCGAACGCAAAAAGCCCATGAAAGGGGCTTTTTGTGTTTTGATTCTATAATTCTAACTTGCTTTGATAGTGAGCGTGAAGGTTGCTCTCTCTTCGTCCGCCACAACATTAATTTTAAATTCACCAACCTCTTTTAAAGGTGTGTTGGCATCTATCATATCTTCGGCAATATCAACATGCCCCTTCTCTTTGAGTGCTTTAACAATTTCATCAGTGTGAATACCTTTAAATAAATATCCTTTTTCGTTTGCTTTTGCATATATTTCTATTTTTGCACCTTTCAAAGTCTTGAGATTCTTAGCCAAAAGATCATTTTGAACCTTCCGCTCTACATCAATCTTAAGCTTAAGTGCCTCGAGCTTGCGTAGCTTATCCTTTGTTGCGTTTTCGGCTAAACCGCGCGGGATAAGGAAATTGTGCGCATAGCCTGAAGCCACATCCTTAACAGTGTGTTTTAGGCCTATTTTCTTTACGTCTTGAAGTAAGATAATTTTCATCCCATTAGATAATTATTCTGTTAATATTTGTGGTCAAATTTTGTAAAGTTTGTCCTCGTCACATGTCTCAATTCTACAGACTAATCGTTTGCCTGTGCGTGCCCACACGCAGACAGGTAACTACTAACGGGACAGGTCCCCTTTAGAGAATTAGCCATCACTTATACTTAATACCTGATACTATATACTTAATACCTAATTTAACAATAATTGTAACGCCCTTTCAAGTTGTGGGTCTCTACCTTCCGCAATATCCTCTGATGTAACTTCTACAAGGATATCTGGTGTTAATCCCCCGTGAGAAATTGACGTACCCAGTGGAGTTAGCCAACGAGCAATAGTCACCTTGAGGTATGTGTCACTTGTGATTTTCACCAGTTCCTGTACAGACCCCTTACCAAATGATGTACCACCAACGAGAGTTGCCACGCCGTGTTCATTAAGCGCACCGGCGAGAATCTCAGACGCGCTGGCGCTTCCACCGTCGATTAGTACTACCATCTCCAGATTATCACTAAAAACGTCGTATCCCCTACTTCTGTATATTTTAGGTTTTGCGCCTCCACCAAAGTCTTCCTGAAGCACAATTTTACCGGCCGGTAAAAACCAGCTTGCCATATCAACAGCTGCTTCAAGGAAACCGCCTGGATTCCCGCGAAGATCAACAATAAGTTTATTAGTTCCACTTACAATAAATTCACGGAGTGCGCTGCGAAAAAGATTTGCTGACACCGCAGAAAAATTAAAGAGTTCTATAACAAACACGTTGTCACTTCTAAGTTCACTTGTAATCGTTGGAATCTCAATAACATCTCGAATGACTTTAATTTCCAGAAGTTCTCCATCGCCATCACGAGCAACAGTAAAAACTACTTCCGTACCGCGCTCTCCTCGGATGCGATTAACAGCTTCATCAATTGTAATTGACTTGGTTATTTCTCCATCAATACGCAATATATTGTCACCGCTTTTGAGTCCTGCTAGTTGGGCGGGTGTCCCTTGAAGTGGTGCAATGACCGTCAACACTTGATCACGAATGCCGATCTCCATTCCAACACCCTCAAAGTTTCCACTAATATCCTCTGCGAATATTTCTGCTTGAACTGGTGGTAGAAAAACTGTGTATGGGTCCTCAAGTGAAGAGGTCAAGCCCTTTATCATTCCCCATATTTTATCTTCGGAAGACGTGATCGTTGATGTTGACAACGGTACATACTTTTTGTTCAAGACATTCCAAGCTTTCCATACAGGCGAAAAATCCACCTCCGCAGGTTCAAGGTTGCTACCACCCTCAAGTATAGGGGTAGAAATGACACCATTATAATTTGAGGATTCGCTGTTTGCTCCAAGAAAATACGCAGGAAGTCCAATAATAATTATGACCACGAGTGCGAGAAGTACATTCTTTGCGTTTGTTCTTTCTGTAAAAAATTTGTCCATAAGTTTTGTTTGGAGTTCGCCAATTATCGCAAAATGCCTTTGCGACGTCAAATTACTTTTGCCATAATCCGGCGCTCTTTAATCTTCGTACTTTTTCATTTATACTTTAAATATGATCAATCGCTATAGACACAGAAATCTTACGTGGGTCGACATGGAGAATCCGACAAACGAAGAGATACGACTCATAATGGATGAGTTTGACTTAAACCCCCTTGTGGCAGACGAACTTACTTCACCAACCTTAAAGCCTAAAGTTGATTTTTATAAAGAATATATTTATTTGATCCTACACTTCCCTGCAATCCGACATACGCATTCGGAGGGTAGGCAAAATCAGGAGGTGGATTTTATTATTGGAAAAAAATTCATTATCACTGTTCATTACGATACTATTGATCCACTACATAAATTCTCAAAGGTTTTTGAGGTAAATTCAATTCTTGATAGAAGCGATATGGGCAATCACGCAGGATACCTGTTCTTTTATATGATCAAGAAATTGTACGGTGCGATCGAGCATGAGCTCTCGTTTATCCGAGACAAGCAGGTGGAAATTGAAAATGAAATCTTTGATGGGCGTGAAAAAATCATGGTGCTTGCGATTTCTCATTTAAGTCGAAACCTCCTTGATTTTAAACAGGCAATAAGTGTTCATCGTGGTGTTTTGGAAAGTTTTGAAAAGGCGGGGAATCAATTTTTTGGAGTCGACTTTACGCATCACCTACGAACAATCATGAGCGAGTACTACAAAGTACATAACGAGATTGATGAACTGTTGGGTTCTGTGGGCGAGTTACGTGAGACAAATAATTCACTTCTCTCAACAAAGCAAAATGAGATAATGAAGACACTTACTATTATGGCGTTTGTGACTTTCCCACTTTCCTTAATCGCCGCGATCTTTGGTATGAATACACAAACATTGCCACTTATAGGAATGGAAAATGACTTTTGGATAATTATTGGTATTATGAGTTTTACCATGCTTTTGCTTTTCACTTTCTTTAAATACAAGAACTGGCTCTAAAGTTTATGCAAAATCTATTTAGCCGTTTATTTAAGCCATATAATGAAGAGGCTCCAGGGAAAGCACTTTACTTTTTTAATACATATTCTAGGGAGAAGGAGCTCTTTAAACCAATAAAGCCGGGTGAAGTTCGGATGTATAACTGTGGGCCCACAGTCTACAATTACCCGCACATCGGAAATTTTCGCTCATTCATTTTTGCCGATGTCCTTAGGCGTGTGCTTGCATACAACGGTTATGAGGTCAAACAAGTAATGAATATTACCGATGTTGGCCATCTAACGAGTGATGCTGATGAAGGTGAAGACAAACTCGAGAAAAGAGCACGAGAGGTTGGGAGTAGTGTTAAAGATATTGTGAGGAAAAGTACAAAAGTATTTTTCGACAATCTCAAGAGTCTAAACGCAAAATGGAGCCAAACAGAGTTTCCAAAAGCAACTGACTATATTAATGAGCAAATTGCATTTGTAAAAACCCTTGAAGAAAAAGGGTATACGTATGAGATAAGTGATGGTATCTACTTTGATACAAGTAAATTTATTAACTATGGAAAACTGGGCAACGTCGATATTGAAGGGTTAAGGGAAGGCGCCAGAGTGCCCGAAAATCCGGAAAAACTAAATCAAACTGACTTTGCGCTTTGGAAATTTTCGCGTCCCAATGAAAACCGACAACAAGAGTGGAAGTCCCCGTGGGGTGTTGGTTTCCCTGGGTGGCATCTGGAGTGTTCAGCAATGGCATTAAAACTCTTGGGGCGTAAGCTTGATATTCATACTGGAGGTATTGATCATATCCCAACACACCACAATAATGAAATTGCACAGACTGAAAGTGTTACCGGAGAAAAATTTGTCAGATATTGGCTACACAATGAATTTATAATGATTGACGGTAAGAGGATTTCGAAGTCGCTAGGAAATAGTATTTATATACGCGACCTTAAAAAACGTGGCATCTCGCCGCTCGCATATCGATATTGGCTAATGACTTCTCATTATCGCTCGAAAATTAACTTTACATGGAGTGCGTTGGATGGGGCGAAAACTGCACTTTTTAGATTGCATCGATTTTTTATTGAAGACCTTGGGAGGAAGAATGGCAATGTTCTCCAAGCTTATCAGGTAAAATTTCATGAATATATCAACGACGATCTTGATACACCACGAGCAGTTTCACTTTTGCATGACATTATGGGGGATGAAACTGTTTCAAATGAAGACAAGCGAGCTACATTTCTCAATTTTGATCTTGTACTTGGTATTGGGTTTGGTGAGTCCGACAAACAACTTGTTGAGAATCTTTCTGGCGAGAAGCAAATTACCCTGGATGAAGCGACCAAAAAAGTTCAGAAACTGCTAGAGATGAGAAATCGAGCTCGTGAGGATAAGAACTGGGTCGAGGCTGACCGTATTCGTGATGAAATTAGCTCTATGGGCTATAAAATAGTGGATGATAGAAAAGGTCCTAAGCTTGTGAAGGGGAAATAAAGGTTCCTCGATGCAGGCCTTCGAGGTGTTAACCTTTATTAGCTCCTCGGCTCAGAAATGCTCAAGCCTGAGGGCTTGGCACTTCTCTCGCTCTACGTCGCTAATAGAGTTTTCCACAGCCTTGCCACATATTGTGCCAATGCGTTTGCACAAATATACAAAAGTTGGCAGATTTACATCCATGCTCCTGTGATACAATGCCTTTATGGTGAAAAACACAGGCAGGAAGGTAAGTGGACTTAGGGTTCCACCTCAGAATATCGATCTTGAAAAGGCGCTCCTTGGGTCAATTATGATTAAACCAGATGTCATGAATGAAATCACTGACATCATCTCTGTAGACTCTTTCTATGCCCCAAAGCATCGCATCATCTATGACGCTATGCTAAGTTTGTTTTCAAAAAATGAACCGATTGATTTGCTTTCTCTTTCAACACGTCTAAAACAGAAAAAACAACTAGACCAAGCGGGAGGTTCAAGTTTTCTTGCTGAGTTGGTTAATGCTGTTCCAAGCGCATCGAATGTGAAACACTACGCAGAAGTTGTGCAAAAAATGGCAATGATGCGAAACCTTATTTCTGCCGCTGATTATATTTCAGAGTTAGGATATGATGAGGCCCAAGAGATCGAGGATTTGCTCGATAGAGCTGAAAAGAAAATTTACGAAGTTACCGAGTCACCGTCTCTGCACAAGTTTGTTTCCTTGAGCGAAACCCTCACTGAGGCCTGGGATAGATTTGAAACACTTAACGCTTCCGGGGACGGTATCCGTGGTATCCGAACTGGATTTTCAGGTCTCGACAACATTCTTTCAGGTTTCCAGAAATCAGATTTGATTATTCTTGCGGCAAGACCCTCAATGGGAAAAACTGCCCTAGCACTCGACATTGCGCGTCAAAGCGCCATACACCACGGGACGACTGTAGGTATTTTTTCACTTGAAATGAGTGAACAGCAACTTGTCGATCGTATGCTCTCGGCGCAATCGCGTGTTGACGCGTGGAAATTACGTACTGGAAAAAATATTAAGGAGGAAGAATATGAGATGATTAGGAATGCAATGAATGATCTTTCGAAAGCACCTATCTACATTGACGATAAACCGGGAAATACCGTCATGAATATGCGCACTGTTGCTCGTCGTCTCAAACGTGAGCGTGGTCTTGACCTTATTATTGTTGATTATCTTCAAATGATGTCACCACAATCAAGTCGCGCCCAGGAATCATTAGTACAGCAAATAACTGAAATATCACGTTCACTTAAAAATCTTGCTAGGGAGCTCGACATTCCGGTACTAGCACTTTCTCAGCTTTCACGGGCTATTGAACAGCGACGTGGCAAACCACGCCTCTCTGATCTTAGGGATTCAGGATCTATAGAACAAGATGCTGATGTGGTCATGTTTATTCACCGTGACGATAAGTATAACGAAGCAAGTGAAAAGCCAAATATTGCTGAAATACTTATCGAGAAACACCGAAATGGACCAACGGGCTATGTAGAACTCTACTTTAATCAGGATAAGGTAACTTTCCAAAGTATGGAGAAAAGTAGTCTTGATGATTCCAATGCTGTTGCGCAAGAGGTAACTGACGATTTCTAAAATTTACGGGACCTGTCCCGTTAGACATTAAAGATAGTCTGGATTATGAATATATGTAACGATAACAAGGTTAATCCCGATAGTAATCACGGACACTAGAATATAATATGAAGAGAAAGTCGAACAATTACAAAAGTTTAAATTCATGGCAATGGTAGTTAATGTCCGTGTCCTATTACTATCGGGATGAATATATTATTACGCTCAAATATTAAAAGAATAATGTTCTAATGGGATGGACACAATCAATAAACTAACTGAATATTTCACTCGATTCCCCGGCATTGGACCACGCCAGGCAAAACGATTTGTCTACTTCCTGCTAAGACAACCCTCACCGTATCATAAGAACCTTGCAACTATTATTGCTAAGTTGGGAAAAGAGATAAACGTATGCAATCGCTGTATGCGCTACTTTACACCCGTTGGGGTGTCTAATTCATGCGTAATTTGTGGAGATAAAAAAAGAGTTCAAACGTCACTAATGGTTCTTGGGAATGATGTTGACCTAGACAATGTTGAACGTGGCAAAATATATGATGGCCTATATTTCGTTCTTGGCGGTATTGTTCCTATCTTGGAGAAAAATCCAGAGACAAAAATTCGCATCAACGAACTGATTACAAGAATCAAGAGCGATGGTTTAAAAGAAATAATACTTGCAATGTCAGCCACAACAGACGGAGAAAATACTGAAAAGTACGTATGCGACAAAATTAACGAACTCGCAAAGACAAAGAAAATTACAATATCGCACCTCGGTCGCGGGTTGTCGACGGGAAGTGAGCTAGAATATTCAGACTCTGAAACAATAAAAAATGCACTAAACAGTAGAAAATAACAAGACACCTCTTATTTGAAAAAGTGTTTTACAAAAACCATTTTTCTTTTCAGAAAAAATGGTTTTTGGTTTATTTTAGAGAGTCAATATGAACTTTAAAATAGGGTTGTCTGTGGCCGCGTTTTTTATGGTAGCGACTTTTTGATTTAAATTTAATGACATGGAGTTTCCTATCGCGGCCTGACTCCTGTAGAGTCCCCATAACCTTTGCTCCGTCAATATATGGTGTTCCTATCGTAGTATCATGCCCATTATCGACTAAAAGCACACGGTCAAACGTAACTTTGTCCCCCTCTTTATATTCGCCAGATAACTTTTCAATCTTAACAATGTCGCCCTTGGCAACTTGATATTGTTTACCCCCTGTTTCTATAACAGCAAATTCGCCCATCCCATTAGTAAATTAAATAATAACGCTTAATCCCACGATGAATTCCCGAAATTTCTAACGGGACTTCATGATGTGGCTATCCTACCCGATTCGAAGGGAAAAATCAACCGCCGCATCCAAGGTTATTCCATGGACCAAAGCTTGGATTGTCGCCTACAAAAGCTTTCATAATCGTGTCGATAATAAGCCACGATGCAAGGACGAGAATAAATCCAATAAAGACTGACCCAAAGAGCTTGTGTGCCCTTTTTACATTCTCTTCGTTAGCACCAGCAGAAAGATAAAGGAAGCCGGCATATACGAAAAGAAGCACAGCGACAAAGATTGCAAAACCGACTAAGAAATTGATTATATTTTGACTTAGTTGTACTAGATCACAAAAATTACATCCTGGTGTGTCTGGGTGCTCGCACGATGGAACAATTGTTGTGTCTAGGCCTGGAATATCTTGCGCAAGTCCAACAAATGGCATCAAAAACATAACGAGAACAACAAATGTGGCAAGGATGCCGCCTAAGCTTAAAAAGTTTCGATATGTTGAAAAAATATTCATCCCGTTAGAGATAGGAAACGCCAAATAACGAAGTTAAAATAGCATCTCCAAGTTTATTATTTTCTAAAAATCTTTTCATCGACCTGGGTGTTGTGCCTATTGGGGCGTTTCCGTAAGTTATTTTTTATCTTTGGTGTACATTTACTTATTTTACTTATTTTGTTCGTTGAGATCATACGTAACTATTAACTATCTCTAACGGGATTCATATCCTTATTGTAACTAAGAAATGCTCTTTGGAACAGTTATCCACGGGGGTAGGATTCGGTCACCCTTCACCAAATCAAATTACTGCGATATATCGCAGTAATTTGCTAAGTGTATTCGAATCCTGCATAGGCATATAGAGCAAAAAACTTTAGCGGAAAGCTAAAGTTTTTTGTCTATGTGCGTCGGGTAAGAATTTCTCTCATTACAGGAGCAGTACCTCTTACAGAGGCTGTCCACTCATTGGGTCTTTTATTTCGCCGCTTCATAAAAGCCCTCAATGAGCCTTGCGACGCTCATAAAATCGCGTCTCACCTTTTGGATATATTTTCGTCTTCGACTCAAATCTATCTCAAAAGCTTTTCGAATCCTGCCGAACACTACAGCTGGTAACAAAAACAACCCATTCGGGTTGTTTTTGACCAAGCTGTGCGCCGGGCAGGATTCGAACCTGCGTAGAACATGTTCAACGGATTTACAGTCCGTCCTCGTTGACCGCTTGAGTACCGACGCATTTCACTTATATTATCCGTAAGCGAGCGAGTTAGTGCTTTTGAAACGGTTGGGCTTGGGTCTGGGTTTTTAAAAGCAATAACGAGCGAGTCTTTATGCTAACACCTTTTCTTTTTTCCTTGAAGCTTTCGCTTTTTTTGTCTTTTTTCGAGCAGCTTTCTTTTTGACATCAAAAATAAACTCTCCTCCCTTGATATCAATATCCACTTTTCCACCAGCCATCATACCATTTAAAATCATTAACGACGCAACTGGAGTGAGAATCTTATTTTGAATACTCCGCTTTAATGGACGAGCGCCAAACTTAGGCTCGTACCCGATTTTGGCAAGATGTTCTAGTGCCTTTGGCGAAATGTTCAGCTCAATCTCTTTTGCGAGAAGCCTCTCCTTCACCTGTTGAATTTGAAGATCAACTATTTTCCTAATCGCACTTGGTGAAAGAATGTTGAATATAATTGTCTCGTCGAGTCGGTTTAGGAATTCTGGTCGGAAACGTTCTTTTAATCTATCGAGTACTTTTTCTTTGGCAATTTCGTACTTATGTTTGTCTTCGTTGGCCGTCGCAAACCCCATCCTTTCCATTTTAGAAATGTGTTCTGAACCGATGTTTGAGGTCAAAATTATGATAGTGTTTTTGAAGTTCACAACTCTTCCTTTAGCATCAGTTAAATGCCCATTGTCTAGGACCTGTAGAAGAATATTAAAGACTTCGGGATGTGCTTTTTCAATTTCATCAAAAAGAACAACGGAATACGGCCTGTGACGAATTGTTTCGGTAAGGCTTCCACCCTCTTCGTATCCAACATATCCAGGAGGCGCACCGATGATTTTTGACACGGCGTGCTTTTCCATATATTCACTCATATCGACACGGATTAGTGCCTTCTCGTCGTCAAACATAAATTCTGCAAGCGCTTTTGTAAGTTCGGTCTTTCCCACTCCAGACGGACCAAGAAACAAGAACGAGCCAATTGGTCTATTTGGGTCTGCAATACCTACTCTGGAGCGTTTTACAGCGTCAGAGACGAGTTTTATCGATTCATCTTGACCTACAAGTCGTTTTCTGAGTTCCTCTTCCATACGTGAAAGTTTTTCTGCCTCCTCCTCAATCATGCGCGTCACGGGAATACTGGTCCAACGTGATACGATGTCAGCAATATCTTCTTCAGTGATCTCTTCTTTCAAAATCCGCCTCGAACTCTGAAGTTTCTTTAATCGTCTTGTTTTTACCTTAAGTTCCTTTTCAAGATTTGGTATAGATGCATACCGAATTTCCGCGGCCTTAACAAGATCTGCAGTAGCTTCAGCCGCCTCAGCCTCAATACGCCGTGTTTCAAGTTCTTTTTTAATTTTTTTTATTGAAGCTAAAGTATCTTTCTCATTTTTCCATTTTAGTTCTAACTCTGAGGTTTTTTCTCGAAGATCGGCGATTTCTTTATCAATTTTTTTAATACGAGCTCTAGCGCTTTTATTGTCTTTATTTTCCGCGTCTTTCGCAAGTGCGTGTTTTTCTATTTCGAGGCGTACTATTTTCCTGTGTGCGTCTTCAAGTATTGGCGGCTTGTTCTCTAAAGATATACGAAGAGCTGAAGCTGATTCATCTATAAGGTCAATTGCTTTGTCCGGCAAAAATCTATCGGTTATGTAGCGAGAGCTTAGATTAACTGCCGCAATATTGGCGTCGTCCGTTATGTGCACGCCATGGAAAATTTCATACTTTTCTTTAAGTCCGCGAAGAATTGCTATTGCATCTTCAAGTGACGGTTCAAGAACATGAACTGGTTGGAAACGTCGTGTGAGTGCTGGATCTCTCTCAATGTGCTTCTGATACTCCTTAAGTGTTGTGGCGCCAATGACACGAAGGTCACCCGTTGAAAGCGCGGGCTTTAACATATTTGAGGCATCCATTGCTCCTTCAGCCGCGCCTGCCCCAACAATAGTGTGAATTTCATCGATAAATAGAATTATTTTCCCTTCGGAACGTTCGATCTCTTTCATAATATTTTTCAAGCGTTCCTCAAATTCACCGCGATATTTTGTTCCTGCTATTAAAAGCCCGAGATCTAGTGATACAAGCTCTTTTTCTTTAAGGCTCTCTGGGACATCTGAAGTCGCCATTTTCTGCGCTAAACCCTCTGCAATTGCTGTCTTTCCTACCCCAGCTTCTCCGATGAGGATTGGATTGTTCTTTGTGCGGCGGCTTAAAATTTGTATGACGCGACTAATTTCAAAATCTCGGCCTATAACTGGATCAAGTTTATTTTCACGGGAAAGTTGCGTAAGACTTCTTGTATACTTCGAAATAAAACGATATTTTTGGGGTTGACTGACGTCAGTAATCTGACTTCCCTGCTGTTCTTTCAAAAGCTGCAGGATGCGGTCTCGATCTAGTCTAAAACGATTTAGAATCTCACGTGCTTGTCCCGGCTGATCAAATGTAGCCAAGAAGAGATGTTCGGTTGAAACAAATGAATTGTTGAGGCTCGTTGCGATTTTTCCGCTTGTTTCAAAAATATGTGCAAGTTCTGGCGTCAAATACAATTGGTATGATGACGATAATACCGAAGAACTGTCTGTGGCTTCAATTGCCTCAAGAAGCGAGTCTGTAAGTAAAACAGTGTCAACTTCAAGTCGTTCTAGTATGGAAAATACTGCACTCTCATCTTGGAGTACTAGAGCGGCTAGCAAATGAACTGGATTAACATGGTTTTGTCCACGTTCAATAGCCAGTTCGTGTGCTTTGCGAACTGCTTCTTTTGCTTTTGTTGTAAAATTTCCGAATGGTGTCATAAATTTTGTTTTACTAAAAAATACTTATAGTGTGTACGCTATCACGCTACTCTATTTCTTCTTCCGTAGGTGGAATGAGCGACGATTCGTATTTGCTTATTTGCACGCGTAGCGTGGAGACAGGAGAAAATGACCCTATTGCGTTTCCTGTTATTTTTACTCCTATAACTTCTCCAAAAATATTAATCAGCGGACTACCCACAAGTACACGAGTCGTGATGTTGGTAACAATGGTGTCGAGTTTCGTCTCACCCTCTTCGTTCTCATCGCTTATTATGAGCGAAGAAATGATTCCGATGGAGACACTTGTCCTCTCTTCACCGCTAAGTGAAATCATGGTCTGCCCAAGCTTTAGGCTTCCATCCGTAGTAAACGTGGCGGGTTTTAAGTGTATTGATCCATCCTCGGGGAGCGGTACTTGTACAAGGGTAAATGAGTTTTCCTCGCTTTTATCAACAACAATGCCAAGTAGACGCTCACCAGTCGATAACCGAACAATTATATCTTTGTTATCCGCTATAAGCGCTGAGTCAATAAAAATTAGACCTTCGGCGGTCGCGACAATACCAATCCCTACGAAAGTACCAAGTGAAAGGAACCCATCATCATCAAATACTAACTCTCCGATGTTTCTTATAACTCGGTGAAGCCGTACGATGTTTCTACTGTTTTGTTCGATAGATTCACTGATGAGATCATCTTCTTTCACAACAATTGTTATTTCCCTTTCTATGATCTCCTTGCCGCTGTTTTCAGCAGGAACAACACGTTCAATCGTGCGTTCAACGACACGGTTAATTGTTCGAGTCACACCCTGTGGAGCTTGGTCGAGAAGTGTTACCGTGACAATACCGGTGGCAATGCTAGTGACAAAGCTAATTAGCAGTGTTAGTAAGACTATTTGTGTTTTATTCAGCTCTTCAAGCTCCATCCCGATAGTTACCCGCCTGCCATCGCTACAAAGCACAGCTGGTTTGTATTATTGCTTATAAATAATGATTCAACCTTTACGTTCATGATTTCAATGATAGTAGCTATAGCTTTGGTCTGCATGTGCGAGCACGCAGACAGGTGATAACCATCTGAATCCATATATCAATATAATACTGTTTAGATTAGTGTAGATCAAGCTGTATAGGCGCCGTAAATCGGTATCGTTTTAAGCTTGAGTAAAAATAATAGCACTACTATTTGCTCTTGTCAAAATTAGCGATGATTTTCTTTATACACGAGAAAGTGTAGTCTATGTCCTCCTTTGAAGTGTCCTTACCAAACGTAAACCTTAATGAGCTCAATGCGATCTCCTTGCTTTTACCAAGCGCCTCCACTACATAAGATTCTTTGCTATCGTTACTAACACATGAGCTCCGTGACCCACACGCAATTCCCATATTATCCAAAAGCACAACAGCGTATTCGCTTTCAATACCTGGAATTGAAATATTCACATTGTTTGACGCTCTGTTCTCTAAGTCGCCGTTTATTTCAATTTTTGATTTAAGTGACTCCAAAAGATTTAAAAAATGGTCGCGCAGCCCCTTCAATCTTTCCACCTCTCGCTCTCTGTCTTTTTCAACGATTTCTAGAGCTTTCGCGAACCCAACAATGAGCGGGACACTCTCTGTTCCAGATCGAAGTCCAAACTCTTGGTTTCCACCAATAATAACTTGAACAATATTAGTGTTTCGTTTTTTGTAAAGAGCTCCAATCCCTTTTGGACCGTAGATTTTCTGTGCGTCTATGGTTAAGAGATCGACACCAAGTTTTTCTACATTAATCGGGGAAAAAATAAGTGCTTGGCTTGCGTCAGTATGAAAATATGGATAAGCTGCGTTAGTATTTTGTTTTCTAAACGCTTTGATAAGCTTTGCTATGTTTGCTATCTGGTTTATAGTGCCAATTTCATTGTTTGCAAACATTATTGAAACAAGGACGGTGTCTTCCTTGAGAACGTCCATAACATCAGTAGGGCGTACACTACCTTCCGGTGTCACTTCTATATATGTCACATGAGCGCCACGAGCTTCAAGATCTTGAAACAAGTTTAGAACTGATGGATGTTCAATTTGGCTCGTAATAAAATGCATTTTACTCAAATCTCGTTTTTGGTGGACAAGATAATTGGCGACGCCATATATTGCCAGATTATTTGCTTCAGTTCCATTCCCTGTGAAAATAATTTCATCTTCTTTCGCGCAAAGTGTAGCAGCAATGCTCTTGCGGGATATGTCAATTGCCGCCTTTGCACGTACTCCCTCCTTGTGGATAGAGCCAGGGTTTCCAAAATTCTCACTCCAATATGGCTTCATTGCTAAAACCACCTGCTCATCAACAGGTGTAGAAGCAGCATAATCTAGGTAGATGCGACTATCTTTTTTATTCATACACTACGGATAGCTAAAGTTATTATGTTCATATTATACCAAAAAATGTTTTTGCAAAAATGTGATTTCAATGTATAATCCAAACCAATTCACACACATAGTGAAATGACCAATAATCAAAAGACACACTCCGCTCTGTTACGAGCGTTTGCTTACTCTTATGACAAAAACACACGCGAACAATTCGATTCGAGATACAAAACCAGCGAGTACTGGGGTTCTTGTGGTGCGTCAGCCGGTTGTGGCTGTGATGGGTCATATAGATCACGGTAAATCAAAACTTCTTGATTATATCCGAAAGACAAATGTGGTTGAGCGTGAGGTGGGCGGCATCACTCAGCACATTTCTTCATATGAAGTTGAACATATTGGGGAAGATGGAAAGGTGCGTAAAATAACATTTCTTGATACTCCGGGACATGAAGCGTTTGCTGGTATGCGTTTGCGGGGGGTACAAGCCGCTGACATCGCAATCCTTATCGTGTCTGCAGAGGACGGTGTAAAAACTCAAACGATCGAAGCGCTAAAGTCAATCGAAAATGCCAACCTTCCTTATATTGTTGCAATAAATAAAATTGATCTACCTGGCGCTGACATTGAACGAACAAAGAGTAGTCTCGTTGAAAACGAAATCTATCTTGAAGGAATGGGCGGTAGCGTACCATATGCAACTATTTCCGCAAAGACTGGTGAAGGTGTGAAGGAGCTCCTTGACCTTTTACTCCTTGCGACCGACCTTGAAGAACTTACAGGAGACCCAAGTAAAAATGCAGAGGGTGTTGTTGTTGAATCTCACGTTGAACCTAGAAAAGGAATCTCAGCAACACTTGTAATAAAAGATGGTACGTTGAAAAGTGGGCAGAGTGTTGTTGTTGGAGAATGTATTGCACCAGTTCGGATTATGGAAGATTTCCAGGGTAAAAGCATTAAGGAGGCCAAATTAGGAACTCCGGCTCGCGTCATCGGGTTTAGCGATGTGCCAAGTGCTGGCTCCACTTTTGCCGCATTTGACACAAAGAAAGAAGCCGAGGCTGCCGTTCTCGCTTATAAAATTTCGAAAAAAGCTCCACGTAGCCATGGTGACAACGAAGATGTTGAAGATGGAAAAGTGACAATTCCGGTCATTATAAAGACTGATGTCTCCGGAACAATTGAAGCAATACAACATGAGATTCAAAAGATTGACACCGAGCGTGTTGATGTAAAAATTGTATTGAGTGGTGTCGGTACAATAAGCGAGGGTGACATTAAGACTGCCGGGGGAAACAAAAACACGATTGTTGTAGGCTTTAATGTCAGCGTTGACGCTCGTGCAAAGGAGATGGCAGAGCGCCTAGGTATCGAAATTAAGACATTTACGATTATTTATGAGCTTGCAGAGTGGCTTCTTGCGGCTATTAAGTCACGTACTCCAAAAATCGATGTTGAGGAAACTACTGGAAAAGTTAAAGTCTTAAAGAAATTTAGTCGAACAAAGGATAAGTCAATCATTGGTGGTAGTGTGACAGAGGGTTCGTTAAAACTTGGTGAACAAGTAAAAATTCTGCGAAGTGCGTCTCTAATAGGTATGGGAAAAGTAACAAGTCTTCAAATACAAAAAACTGCTACAAAAGTTGTCGTGGAGGGCAACGAGTTTGGCGCTGAAATACAATCATCTGTCGATGTTTCAGAGGGTGATGAACTCGTGGGGTTTGTCCACGTTAAAATGTAATATAATATGACTGATAGAGGTGGAAGAGCTTCGGAAATACTGCGCCAGTTAGCTGCACAATATCTGAGTGTAGAATCAAATCGCACCAGCCTCATTACAGTAACTGGTGTAGATCTCTCAATGGATGGCAAAAAAGCTACAATATTAATAAGTGTTATGCCAGTAGATGCATCTCAAAATGCTCTTAACTTTGTAAAGAGAAAGCGTTCGGATTTTAGGAGTTACGTTAAAAAGAACTCGAGACTAAAGCGACTACCCTACTTTGATTTTGCCATTGATGAAGGAGAAAAGAATCGTAGGCGCATCGATGAGTTATTAAATGAATCCCGTTAAAGATTAAACAGTTATGTATACCAAATCAAGCAAAAGACAAAAAAAGATATGTGTATATTTATTATCAGTAGTTAATCAACGTCCGCCTGAGGCGGACTATCTCTAACGGGATGAATAGGCCTGATGGTGAAGTGGTAACACTGAGGACTGCAAATCCTCCATGCGGGGGTTCGATTCCCCCTCAGGCCTCAACAGAACACATCGCCCTGTTTTCTATGGCTATGTGTTCTGTAAGAAGCAGAGTGGGAATCGAACAGGCACAGGCTCGTGTCCTTGGGACGATTAAGCGCCGAGCCGAGCCCACGAGTACTTAATAGATTATGAGCGTAGTGAAATAATATATTTAGTGACTTGGAGGTCGATTCCCCTAATAATACGCCCGGGTGGTGGAATTGGTATACACGCAAGACTTAAAATTTTGTGTCGCAAGACATGCGGGTTCGACTCCCGCCCCGGGCACAAATGCAATATTCGGTGCACTTTGGTGCATCGAATATTGTGTTTTTAGTCCGGGGAGAAAGCAAACTGCTTTGCTTTCGTCGGGAGTCGAAAGGCGGAGCATATCGCTCTACAATAGCGAGCCGGGGCCGCAAGCACTTATGAGCGAAGCGAATTAGTGACTTGGGCCGACTCCCGCCCCGGGCACAAATGTAGTATTTTATATATTTATGCTATAGTAATTATTCAGAATTTAATTTTACTTTCATAAATTAAAGTTATTTTTATCTTTATGAAGAATTACGGGAAAGAGCTTATTATTGACTTGCACAAGTGTAACCCAAACACTTTTAATCGTAAGTCTATAAAAAAATATTTTAGATTTATTTGTCGGGAGATTAATATGCAACCAGAAAAGCTTGTATGGTGGGATGATTTATATACCCCACAAAAAGAACGTGAAACAGAGCCACATTTGGTAGGAACATCAGCGGTACAATTTATTAGGACAAGCAATATTACTATTCACACCCTTGATCGTTTAAAAAGAGTCTATTTAAATATTTTCTCCTGTAAAGATTTTAATGCGCAGAAAGCAACCAGTATAAGTAAAATCTGGTTTAAAGGTGAGATAATTTCATGTACAACCATAATAAGACAATAGGTGTGTTCATAATCCCAACTGGTATAGGGTGTGAAATAGGAGGACACGCCGGCGACGCTACACCATCAGCGCGTTTAATTTCCGGTGTGTGTGATGAACTCATAGTTCACCCTAACGTAGTTAATGCGTCAGACATCAATGAGATGACTGATAATATGCTATATGTGGAGGGAAGCATGCTTGATAGGTTTTTAGAAGGTAAAATCAACTTACGTCCGGTTAAAAACAATAAAATTTTATTAGTGGTGAACCCACCTCCGCATGCAGAAACCATAAATGCCGCCGAGGCTGCAAGGGTTACTCTTGGAATAGACATTTCAATTTCTGTTCTTGATAAACCTTTAAAAATGAATGGAAGAATTGAAAACGATGTAGCCACTGGAGATGTGTCGGGTATAGAAGAATTAATATCACATACAAAAAAATATGAATTTGATGCTTTAGCAGTTGCTACAGAAATTGATGTACCAGATGGTGTGGCGTTAAATTATTTCCGAAACGGAGGCGTTAATCCTTGGGGTGGCATAGAGGCAATTGTTTCCAGAAAAATATCGGAAGTACTAAATAAACCGGTAGCGCATGCTCCTGTTGAAGATGATAAAACAAAAGAAAACGAAGAATTAATTAAGATAGTCTATAATGAAACTGTTGATCCCCGCATAGCGCCGGAAGCAATATCTTCCTGCTATGTGGTAAGTGTTTTAAAGGGTTTGCATAAAGCCCCACGTGTTGGCCCTGGTTTTACCGTTGATGATATAGACTTTTTAATTACTCCACTTGGCTGTGTCGGCAGACCGCATTCCGCGTGTTTGAAAAAGAACATTCCAGTTATTGTGGTAAAAGAAAACCGGACGGTGCTACATGATCATATACCTGATAAATTCATTGTAGTTGAAAATTATTTGGAAGCAGCTGGAGTGGTGGCTGCAATCAAAGAAGGTATTTCCCTGGACACAATAAGAAGACCTATAAATAAATTGCGTTTGCAGAAAAATAAAAAATAATAATGAAATTTTCTCTGTTCTGGTGCCCTAAAGTGCCGTGCACTCGGGCACAACATTAAATACATTGAACTTGGCTTAGTGTGCCTTATTTATGTAAAGTATACTTGACAATATAACAGTGAGAAATATAGAATACATGAATGAATGGGGTGGTTTTAAATAAAGTACAGCGGTTTCGAGATGAGAAAGGTATTACTCAGGAAGAACTTGGGAAAGCTGTTGGTGTTACAAGACAAACGATTATTGCGCTAGAGGGTGGTAACTATACTCCATCTGTTTTTTTGGCGTTGAATATTGCTGTATTTTTTAAAGAGCCTGTAGAAAAAATTTTTACTATAAAGAGATAATATTATGCGAGAAAACATTATAAATGAGGTTATAGTTGCGGTATCGTTTGGAGTGTTATTGCTTTTACTTGTGAACCCATGGAATTTTTGGATGCCTGAGGTGATCACATACGCGTCTGTCATGGCGTTATTTGTTCTAGCGAGTTTTTTCGCAGGACTTGTGTTTAAAAGTGTTTCGCAAGATGAGCGTGAAGAAGCCCATCTTTTATTTGCAAGTAGAACTGCGTACTTCGCAGGCATAATAGTACTTTTAATTGGTGTGTCATATCAAGCTATTTATAATCATGCTGACCCGTGGCTTGCAGGGACATTAGCAATTATGGTTATTGTTAAAGCACTGAGTCATATATGGGCAAAGTGGCATAGATAAATAGAAAATAACATTTTCCGCGGATAAATGATGTAAAGTACACTTGACATTTAAAACTATTGAAATACAATTAAATAAATTAATAGTTTTTTACTATAAATAGATAATTTTATGAAGAATATATACACGCGTGGAATCGCAACATCGGCAATAATAGCTATCATTGCAGTAATTCTACTTGTAGGTGCTGTGTGGTACGCAAATACAACATCTGCTGAGAACATGGTGGAACAAAAGGCAGAAGATATGATGGAAGAAGGAGATAAAATAATGAAAGAGGGTGAAGCGATGATGGAGGATGGTGAAAAGATGGTGAAAGAAGGAAAAGAAATGATGGGGGGTGACGAAGAGATGATGAAAGAAGACGCAGACGTAATGGAAAAAACGTCTTTGTAAGGAATGGTGATTTCTAAATTTTACACAATCACTATAGATATGATTGGCGTATGACTGATGTAGGACTATTAATTGCGTTTGTTGGAGGACTTGTGTCGTTTTTGTCTCCGTGTGTACTGCCAATTATTCCGGGATTTTTGGCGTATCTTTCGGGCACATCGCTTAGCCGAGGTGGTGAGGGAAAAAGATTGAATATTTTTCTAAATAGTGTGTTTTTCGTTTTAGGATTCTCCATTATTTTTGCGATTCTTGGCGTGCTCTTGAACACACTCCTTGAATCCGTTGCATACGAGGCACAAGCGTGGCTATCCCGCATTGGAGGTGCAATCATTATTTTCTTTGGCTTATATCTTGTCGGTGTGATAAAAGTAGGATTTCTTAACCGTGAACACAAATTTGCCGTAAAGAGAAAATTTAGTTCGCAGTATGCGACCTCATTTGCATTTGGTTCTGCTTTTGCCGCCGGATGGACTCCGTGTGTGGGCGCGGCGCTTGGCGCTATTTTAGGACTTGCCGCATCAAATCCCGGTTCTGCGTTTTCGCTTTTGCTCGCATACTCAATAGGGCTTGGTGTGCCGTTTCTTTTAGTTGGACTTTTTGCGGCACAGTCCGTTGTGATTATCAATAAATATGCGCATGTGCTGAAATATGTAAATATTGCATTTGGCGTGATACTCATTGCTTTGGGAGTGCTTGTATTTACGCAAAGTTTAAATCTTGTTGCTAATTTCAGTCTTCTCAACACTTTACTTCTTAAATAAATGAGCGAGACATATAGAAAAACTGTTGGTTTTGTTATCATGCTATTCGTGGTTGGAGCAATTGTTGTTTTAGAGATGAGAAAGCCGGATCGTATAAAACCAACGGAAGGAATACTTCAAGATATTAATATTGAATTAAACACAATGCCGAAAAAGGAAAAGGCAAAAATATATGAGAGTGCAAAGGAAATTTCAAGTCCAGATGGTTTTATCAACACTGACTTCGACGGTGACGGAGTGCAAGACGGCATTAACATTGCGGATCTCATTGGCAATAAAGTAATTCTTATAGATTTTTGGACGTACTCCTGCATCAACTGCCAGAGGACTTTACCGTATCTTGTATCGTGGCACAAAAAATATGCGGATGAGGGTTTGGTAATAATAGGCCTTCACACTCCTGAATTTGAATTTGAAAAGGATTACGCAAACGTTTCGCGTGCGGTGGAGAAATGGGGTGTTACATATCCAGTTGTGCTTGATAACGATTACTCTACGTGGAACGCGTATCGCAATAGATATTGGCCGAGAAAATATTTAATCGACGCTGATGGCTTTATAGTTTATGACCACATTGGAGAAGGTGGGTATGCTGAAACGGAGGCACGTATCGTTAGCGCGCTAAACGAACTCAAGGCACGAGCGGGTGAGGATGTAATATCGAAAAAAGAAGGTCTTCCGGAGAATGTTGATATTGTGAAGGCGGGTGGTGTAAAGACGCTGGAAATATATCTTGGCTCTTCGCGTATTCAATATTTGAGCAACTTACCGCAGCAAAGCTGTCTAAGCTCTGCATGTGAATTTAATCATGACTCATCTCTAACTCTACGTTTAAATACCTATTCGCTTAGAGGCACGTGGAATACGAAACCAGAGAAGACATCTCTTGAAAGCATTGGTGGGTCAATATTTATTCAATTTTCCGCAAGCAAAGTGAATCTGGTCGCTGGAGCGAAAGACGCCTCACGAGCGGAAATTTATATTGATGGCAAACTTGTTGACTCAATGAGTGCTGGTTCGGATGTAAAGGACGGAACAGTGTTGTTTGAGGGACACGATCTATACAATTTAATTGATCTTAAGGGACAGTATGGCGAACACTTGCTTGAGATTCGTTTTCTTGAAGGCGGTGTGTCTGCCTTCGCATTTACATTTGGATAAAACTCTGCCCTTCAAACCCCTGAAGAGAGACACCAAAAATACCTGACTTTTGTCAGGTATTTTTGGTGTGGTGCCGGGGAGAGGACTTGAACCTCCACGCCTTGCGGCATGTGGTCCTAAACCACACGTGTCTACCAATTTCACCACCCCGGCATAAGTGCTCCCAGCACTGCTAATCTCCACCACTTTCGCTATGGGCATAATTTTTCCGGCCAGCTGTCCGCCCAGTAGGATTCGAACCTACGACCGTCGGCTTAAGAGGCCGCTGCTCTACCAACTGAGCTATGGGCGGACAGCGGGTCGGAGGCACTCTAAGTGGTTTGAATATTATAACAGAGGTTTATAATTTTTCTAGAGGCTCGTCTTGTTACTTCCTGAACCTTTTGGGGGATTTCTTAAGAAAGCTCTTCATTTGTGCTCCGCCTCTTTTTACTTGCTGTGATTGTTTTTGTTTATGCTTGCGTAATGTACGGACCATTTCATCCTTTGCTTCATCAATGGCGCCGTGAAGACTACTTGTCTCCGACACTGATCTAAAATCTTGCCCAGAAATATGTAAGTTTATCTCTGCTCGAAGTATGTCACCCTGCTTATGATGTTTTGTAGTCCTTCCAACTTCGACATAACAGTGAACGCTTGTATCTTGAGGATCAATGTATTTCTCAAAAACCGACAACCGTTTTTCTACATAGTCAGTTATGCCTTGTGTAAGGTTCGTGTTTGTAGCTTTTATTCTTATGTCCATTTGTTTAGTCTAAGATTTCAAACATTTTGCTTGGTATTTGAAAACCCTTTATCATCCGGACACGTTCAAGAGGAATCTTGTAGTGCTCACTTATAATCTGTCTGACTCTAAAGTTCGCATAGTTCCCTTTTGCCTTCTCCTTTACCGATACGTGTAGTGTTATGGGGTCTTTCTCTTCTACAACTTCCCTTCCAGCACCGGCTTTAACCTTGACTTTCATGAGCATTTTACCCATCCGTTGAATCTTTGCTTGAGTAATTTTTGTTCAGATAATCAACAATGTCGCTAGATTCATACATCTCAACGCTGCGCTCCTCATCGACAAGATAAGGTACCATTCGTTTACCGCCTCGCTCTACCAACTCAGCAGCAACTGCATCATCAGCAATGTTTTTATACTCCACTTTAAGGCCGAGATCATCGACCTTGCCTATTGCAAGTGCGCAATATGGGCACCCGGTTTTTACATACATTGTTAACATATATTATTTTTACTTATGTTTAATAACTTCTACAGATTATACTAATTACTACGATCATATAAACCCATAAGTTCCACCTTTTGAAGGATGTGTCCTCTCATGGCATTACGAACTTCCTCTTGTGTAGCTTTGGAAGTTAAGTCCAATTCGGTATCAAGTTCATATAGTTGGAAAATGTAGCGATGCTGTGTCGGCTCATATTCAGTTGGCGGACACGGACCAGTATATTTTGCTTCTCCAGCAGAGTTAATACCCAACACTCCTTCCCCACTATAATTTGGAGCTAGAGCTGTTGTGTTTGTAGGAAGATTAAACAACACCCAATGATCAAACTTTTCGATACCACGCGAGGTCTTCACAACTTCTGGAATATCAGGATCATCCATTATCAACACGAGTGACTTAGCATTATCACTCACTCCAGAGATCTCAAGCGGCGGACTTGTGTTGTCGCCGTCACATGTGTACACGGTTGGAATACTTTCGCCAACACTAAACGCCGAACTAGTTAAAGATAACTCTGCCATAATGTTAGTTGACTCTATTATATCACCCTCCCCACGTAAAATAAAAAACGCACCGATGATTAAGATAAGTACAATTCCAGTGACACTATAGGCTTTTTTCATGGTGGTCTGTTTTTTTCACTTTTTTACGCAAAACCGTAAACACCCTTTTCTCAACCAATTTGTATTAACCTACTTTAAATGGGAAACCGGACATTTTTTGTCAGAGTATTCACAAATGACGCAGCAGTTTTTGCTGTCCTTTGGTACCGAAATAAGCTTTTCACACTTTTCGCATTTGTGGAACGCAAGACAACCGGTTTGTGGGATGCCCACTTTCTGTACGTGATCACAGTGCGGGCACGTTAAGTTCGCTGTATCCATAGCTAAAGTATATTCCCTTTTTGATTGCAAGTAAAAGAAAATCGCCCGCTCCTCCTGCGCAGGCGATTGTTTTTTAATTTCTGAATGTGGTAGGTCATTCTTCAGTGGAAATCCATGCGCCCTGTGACGTCTGTGGTTTGGACTTCAGCGTCACTTGTCCCGGCGTAAAGAATAGCTCTTCCATCAATGAAGCGAATTCCTGCTGGATACGCCACATTAGAAACTCTTTTACTTTTTGCTTTTCCGTCTAGAAAGGATTCTCTTGTCGCAATTATTGTAGGCTGATGGTGTTCTCCGGTTTCCGGATCAAAATTCAACTCAATTATTGCGTACTTCACATCATCCTTAGTAACATGCTTAGCAACGTGCCCAATCGCGGTAATGGTACCGTCAGAGCATAGATTTGGCTCATTTACTGAACCCCATTCTCCGGGGGCAAAAACATTGAGTTCTATCATATCAACACGTGCTAAACCCTCTGGCGAAATATCTTGGATCTTTTCAACCACACGCCACTCAAGAACACAGTGTCCGGAGACTTCATTCCTTGTTCGTGTGAAGACACCTATTTTTCCTGATCGCAATTCAATGGGGCGAGCACAGTTCACTTCATTCCAAACCGAGCACATTTTCAAGGACGTAAGAGTCTTTCCCTTAAACAGCACGGTGCAACAAGGCACGCTACCCCCAAACCCTTTGCTCACAGGAAGAGCATATTTCGTCGCTACAATGATCTCTCCGTGTATTGTTGTGATGAATGGATCTTCGCCGCCTATAGCTCGAGCATGAACCAACGGAATCGGATGCCAGACTGACTCGTCTGTATCAGACTGCTCACAAAAGTGGATCACAGATGTCATTTTTTCTTCAGTCGGCTCAAACCTGACAGCCATAACAAGTCTCTCTTTTTCCTCTGGCCTTACCTGGAGCCATACTGGTGCAGACGGGTTGTGTGGCGCCGCACCTTTCCAAACCCCCTCGAAACACAGCTTACCTCCGTCAGAATGCCGATGATTTGGATGTTTTTTAATAAATTTCGCTTCCATTTCGTCGTAAGTTAGTGCTCTCATTTCCCCGTCCCCGTGTTGTGATGTGATATGGTGTAAAAAACTGAAAATCTAAGAAATATAATGCTCTCACAACACAATTATGTCAATACCAAATACGCACTGCGAACAGCTTGTCTGCATTAATCCCTACACAATCGAGTGTATTACTTTGTATAATACTCATTATGGAAACTACTAAAGGGAAACCATTTTTTGTTTATGATGGTGAGTGTCGATTCTGCTCTATGTGGGTTGATTACTCTAGGAAAGTCACCGGAGATAAGGTTCACTACGAGTCATTCCAGAAGGTTGCTGGTGAGTTTCCAAATATTCCGCTAAATGAATTTAAACGCAGTGTTAAGCTTATTACGACCAAAGGTGAAATATACAGCGGCGCTCATGCGACATTTAGCACTCTTGCGTACAACCCGCAATATAAATTTCTTTTGTGGCTATATAAGCATGTTCCTGGGTTTAACTTTTTTTCTGAAATAGGATATCGATTCGTAGCATCCAACCGCGAGCTTGCATATTGGTTTACGCGTTTGTTTATCGGGAAACGTCTAGCGCCGTCTTCGTACAAGTCATTGCGATGGGTGTTTTTTCGTCTTTTGGGACTAGTTTATTTTCTTGCAATTTTATCCTTTGGCGTACAAATGGCGGGACTCATTGGCTCGGAGGGTATTCTTCCCGCGCAGCAATTTTTCGATACAGTGTTAGAGCGGGTTGGTACGGGTGGATATTTACTTCTTCCAAGCCTGTTTTGGATCTCTGCAAGTAATGTGTTTCTTAACCTTGTTTTTATTGTTGGCTTAATAAGCTCAATTCTTCTTCTTATAGGTGTCTTCGAGCGCACAAACCTTGTCGTGCTTTTTATAGTTTATCTTTCGCTGGTTTCTGCTGGTCAACTTTTTATGTCCTACCAGTGGGACGCGTTCCTTCTTGAAATTGGATTTTTGGCAATTCTTTTTTCATTTGCCACAAGCGTTATTTGGCTCTTCCGTTTCCTCCTATTTAAATTTGTGATCCTCTCGGGAATTGGCAAATTTTTCAGTGGTGGGCCAACATGGCAAAACTTTACTGCACTTATCTATCACTATGAGACACAGCCTCTTCCAATGCCGCTTGCCTGGTATGCGCATCAGTTGCCTGTTTGGTTTCATGAAATAGGAGTAGTATTTATTTTTATAAGTCAGCTTATAATCCCTTTCTTCATTTTCGCGCCCCGTCGACTTCGACATTTCGCGGGGTATGTATTCGTCTTTCTTGAGGTGCTTATATTGCTGACTGGAAATTATAACTTCTTCAATCTACTGACGATCGCACTAATACTTCTTTTGTTTGACGATCGGGCAATTCGATTTATACGATATGTGCTACCTCGTAGAGTGCGCAATTATATTCTAGAGAGGAAGGAAAAAGTATTATCTATTTTTGGCCATTTAGTGATTGGCGTTATGTCGTTCTTACTGGTATTTGTGGGTATTGCCCAAATTGTTGAAAAATATACGGGAGTAATGTCTCCTTCCGGGCGCGCTATAGCAAGAGTCATTGCACCTTTTCACATTTCAAACACTTATGGACTTTTTACACATATGACGACGAGTCGGCCCGAGATTATTATCGAAGGCTCATATGATGGAGAGGAATGGATTGCGTATGAGTTTAAGTACAAAGCAGGTGCTCTCGATCGCCCACTTCCTATTGTGGCACCACATCAACCACGTCTTGACTGGCAAATGTGGTTTGCGGGGCTGAGAGGAAACTATCAGAATGCTCCATGGATCGTTAATCTTGCGACACGTCTTCTCGAGGGGTCAGAGCCTGTGCTTTCGCTCCTTGTGACAAATGAACTTACCGAAAAGCCACCAACATTTGTACGTGCGATACTCTATGATTACAAATTTACCAACAGAGACGAACGCAGTGTTGATGGTTCTATATGGAAACGCGAACGACTAGGCATTTATCTGCCGTCGGTTTCTCTACAAATACAATAGATCTATTTGCGTCGTTTACTGGCTTTTTTTGCCAGCATTTCACGCTTTATTGCTAGTCGTTTTTTTGTTTTTTTAGAGCGCGATGTTCTCATCTTTCCCACTCCTGTACTTCGTTTTGCCATGGATATGATTATACACTATTTGCTGATATAGAAATAAATTTCTATATATAAAGCAAGAACCCCCGCGAAGCGGGGGTTCTTGAAACGTTTATACTCGTTTTACGTTTGTGGCGTTAGGGCCTTTTGGACCCTCACCTACCTCGAAAGTGACTTTGTCACCTTCGCGAAGATCACTGTACTCAACTCCCTGAAGTTCGTTTGAGTGGAAAAAGAGATCTTTTTCCTCGCCCTCCTGAGAGATGAATCCGAATCCTCGGTCTGTTAGACGAGCGATTGTTCCTTCTTTCATCGTGTAAGAAAAACTATGTGAATAAACAGTCAAACACAGAATCCTGCACGATAAAACGCGACTTCGTTCCCCTTACAGAACAGACCTGATTTGATTAGTGCTATCTTGCCATAACTTGATTCTGGTGTCAAGGTCCACCAATGTCATGTTGGCAAAGCCAGTCCCTTAATAGCTTGCTCTAGTCCAAACTTCACTTGTCCGACCCTGCCTGTGGCGTGCAGGTATGTTGGAGATCTCTACACTACCAAGTGGTATAATTACAATATTATGCTAAGTAATAAAATTATCGTTGCTCTTGATGGAATTACCACAGAGAAGTTGCTGGAGATTGCTAACTCACTCAAAGAATATGTGTGGGGATTTAAGGTTAATGATATTTTATATGAGAATCTTTCAATTATTGATCAGCTAAAGAAGCTTGGCCGTGTCTTTGTTGATGTAAAACTTCATGATATTCCCAATACTGTTTCGAATACAGTTCGTCGTCTATCCCTCAAGGGAGTTGATATGATTACAGTTCACGCCTCTGGAGGAATCGATATGATGAAGGCGGCAAAGGAAAAAGCCGGAGATAGCAAAATTATTGCAGTTACTGTTCTTACCTCATTGAGATCCTTAAACGCGGAAAAGAAAGTGCTGCGACTTGCTGAGGAGGCGTTGGAGGCCGGGGTGGATGGAATAGTGTGCTCTAGTCACGAATTACAAGTTATTAGCAAAATTCCGGAAATGAAATCTAAGCTAAAGATTGTTCCTGCAATACGACCTTCGTGGTATGCGGAAGCAGATGATCAAATTCGCACCACAACACCAAAAGAAGCTATATCTGCTGGGGCAGATTATTTAGTAATTGGTAGACCAATTACTCAATCAGAGAATCCTCTTGAGGCGGTGAAGCGATTATAAGTGTTTGCACACGTGTGCGTGCTTGTCCAACACCGTCTTTGACATGATGTGGACATGGGTTTAATAGTATACTGATCGCTATGAAATTTTCAAAACAAGTTACCATAAATGCACCGGCCCAAAAAGTGTGGGATGTTTTAGGTCGTGATTTCGCAAATATTGGTGTCTGGTCCAGGTCCGTAGCTCATTCTGCTCCTAACACCGAGGCTGCTCGCGTGAACAACTCCCCTGTTGGAGGTCGTGTATGCAACACGAGCTTCGGAGATGTATCAGAAGAATTTACTGCTTATGACGATGACAAAATGAGTCTTAGCTTTAAGGGCATCTTTGACTCCAAAATGTTTAAAAGTCTCATAAGTACAAACGAATTGACGCAAGTAGACGAAAATACGACGACGGTTATGATAACTCCTCAGATTGAACTAACTTTCATCGGAACATTAATGTCTCCAATGATTAAAATGCAATTAAACAAAGTCATAGATCAAATATTGGACGACCTTAAGTATTACGTCGAAAACGGGAAGCCTTCTCCAGAAAAATTAGCTTCACAGAAAAAATAGTGGTACCAAAACGCACGTCCTGACGTGCGTGCCTTGCGTGCGTGCCTTGCGTTACAAAACAATGTCGCTATACAGCTTGTTTAGTTAATTAGCTGTTTTTTGGTCAAGTAGGGATTTTTTGTATTCTTCGATAGTCATACCACTGGCTTGAGCTTCTTTCTGGAATGCTTCAAACATTGCTTTCCTATCCACCATCATAGACTTTTTTGATCCAAAAAAATGATCTCCGCCAATACTCTTACTATAACCACTGGACCTGTGCGAAGAGAAATGTGACTTTCCACCTCCCACTAATACTCCAGCCTTAAAGACTAGGACAATTAAAATAAAACTGAGCAGCGCGACAATAATCCACATGACGCGATCATTTATTCTTTTATTTTCTGACATAAATATGATTAGTTATTTTGTTTAATATGCATTTAGTATAGCAAAAACTAAGGAATTTTATATCTTGTTGATTATAGTGCGTTTAAGGCCGCTCTGGTCTTTGGGCCTACGATACCTATAGACTCAATCCCGTTTATCGCTTGAAACTCTGCCACAGCGGCGTGAGTGATAGGACCAAAATATTCAGTTAAAGATACCGACGCACTAAAAAAGCCCAGCCCCTGGAGTTCTTTCTGTAGCATCTTAACTTCCTCGCCTATGGAGCCTATCGATAGTGCTCGAGTAAAAGCATATGCTGGTGGAAGTTCACCACCGACTTGTGGAATTGGGACTAGCGAGTATGCTTCATTCAACTTATTCCACGTATTAAAACTTACATGCCCAGAGGGTGTAACGCCTTTTGCAACTTGAAAGCGGCGTACTGCCTCGCGCATAATGTCGTCGTAGCTACCCGTAATCGGCCCACTGTAGTGTCCTAGCGCTTCAAGCTTCAACTGTACCTGCTGTACTGCTTCTCCTTTCATTCCTTCAAACAACTCCTCCTCGAGACGTAGTTTCCCTCCGCCCAGAGGCAGCTCGTTGTTTAGGAGTGCTCGAGTTTCAAACCCCAGCACGCCAGTTGGTGCTATGTGATTGGCCCGCTGATATTTTTTTAAAGCTGTTTTTGTTATTGGTCCAAAATATTTGGTGAGATAAAATGTAAAATGCCCCTCATTCTTGAGACGTGACTGGAGCTCGCGAATTGCGGTTCCCCGCATTTCTTCTTTAAGTTCGGTAACAAATACAAACCCCGCCTCTGCTACACCTGCTTCACCGGAACTTTTGTGAGACACACCAACTCCCGTGACTTGTATACTTCCTGGAGGTGCAGACGCAACTAAACTGTCATAGGGATTTATTGGAACTCTTGATGGCGCACGAATCTCAAAGTGAAGATGCGGCACGGTATTTTCTGCATTCCCGCTATCTCCAACGAAACCTATGACCTGTCCTGCCTTCACTTCGGTTCCTCTTTTCATACCAGGGGCATACGCATTCGCCTCGCCCCCCTTGCCATCGTCTGTCCCAGGAGAGTCGTTGTTCAAATGTAAATATCTATATTGATATCCGTCCGTGTCGTTTATGGTGATCGAATACCCCCACACGGCCTCTGGTCGTACTACATAGCTCACAACACCATCGACTGTAGAAACCAGTGGTGTCATTTTAGCAGCGATAATGTCGTTCCCAAGATGCTCCCGTGCGCCACCATCTCGTGGTTCACGAAAATCATTCCGAAAAGTCGATTTTCCGGCAACGGGGAACACAATATTGCGCGTCTCGGCAATCAAAGCGCTAGGCCACACTAGTGATGTGAGTGCAAAAATAAGAGCAATATTAGTGCGGAATTTCATTTATTAAGTATATTCCCTTTTTGTAAAATCATGAAAAGATTTCTAACAAAAAGCAATCCGTGCACGCCTGCCTGCCGGCAGGCAGGCCACGGCGCATAGACCGGCAGGCAGGTTTGGCGGGCCAAGGACCGCACGGTTTCAGGCTTTCCATCCTGTGGGAAACTTATTTTAATTTGTAGTCTGTCACGTGGTGAAATATAAATAAAATATATAAAAAAGAATCCTTGCTTTAAAACAAGGATTCTTTTTTTTACGGTACTTTTGGTCTTTTAACGTCGTTTCTTGTGCTAACATGTTTCTATGTCGACAAAACCCGAAAATCAGCATCTTCACGAAGTTGTGGTAACTGCAATTATTGTGAAGGACGGCAAGTATCTGCTGACGAGGCGGTCGCCAAACAAAAAGCGATTTGCCTCTATGTGGACCATCCCCGGCGGAAAGCTTGAAACCGACGATTACATAAATCTTCCAAAAGACACCGAGCACTACTGGTACAACGTTCTAGAGCGGGTCCTGAAACGAGAAGTGCTAGAAGAAGTAAATTTAAAAATCAAAGATATAGAGTACGTCACGAGCTTAGCAACAGTGCACAAGGACGGCGCGCCGTCCCTTGTGGTTTCGTGTATGGCGGACTATGACAGCGGTGAAATAAAGTTAAAAGACGGAGAGGCAGACAGGTTCGAGTGGGTAAGCCTCGAGGAAGCAAAGAGCTACGACCTTATTGATGGTATATACGACGAGCTTGTCATGGCTGATAATCAAAGAAAAGGTAAGAAATCAGAGTGGGCGCGGTTTAAATAACAAGATAAAAATATGAGAAATGTAACTCTTTGCTTTCTAATAGACGGAGATAGTGTATGTCTCGCCATGAAGAAACGTGGTTTTGGCCAAGGTAAGTGGAACGGTGTTGGTGGTAAAGTTGAAGAGGGAGAGTCTATAAAGCAAGCTGCGTTACGAGAGCTTAGGGAAGAAATCGGAGTTGAAACAGACGAAGAGCACATGAAAAATATGGGAAATATTCGGTTCAGTTTCAATGGAAAGCCTGACTTTAGCCAACACATGCATATATTCTTTATTAGGAAGTGGCGTGGTGAGCCTAAGGAGTCGGACGAAATGGAACCCAAATGGTACAAGAAAGATAGCCTTCCTTATGACGATATGTGGATAGGTGACAAGTATTGGCTTCCGAAAGCACTTGGAGATCAAAGAATTGAAGGAGAGTTTCATTTCAATGCTCATGGGAACAAAATACTAAAGTTTGATTTACGTGATGTAGAATAGTACATGCAAAAAATCAAAGACTTTGTAGCAACACACGAACAGCAGCTTTCTTTTGGCGCACTCCTTTCCGGTTTTCTAGTGGACAATTTTACCCTCTCGCGTATCGATCTTTGGCTCGACAACATTATTCTCTTCTCTTATCTTCTGGTCGCCGGCTTTTCAATAATACTTATAAATACGTGGAGACGACCGTTTGTCGAACGCTGGATACCTTACGCCATGCAGTTTGCCTTTGGTGGGCTCTTTTCAGGCTATGTCATATTCTACTCTAAGAGTGCGACGCTTGCCGGCAGTTGGCCGTTTATAGTCATGCTCGCAATTCTCCTCCTTGGAAATGAATTCTTTAAAGAGCGCTACCAGCGGTTGATCTTCCAGATGAGCATCTTTTTTGTTGCCGTCTTTTCTTTCTTGATCTTCTTCTTACCTGTAGTCATAGGTGAAATGGGGGCGTCTATTTTTCTCTTAAGTGGTGCAACAAGCCTTTTGGTAATTTGGCTTTTTATAAAACTTCTCGCGCTTCTAACTAGTGGCGCGACAAAAGCTTATCAGGGCAAAATGAAAGCTTCAATCGTTGGCATATTTCTTGCGTTCAACCTGTTGTACTTTACAAACATCATTCCGCCGATTCCACTCTCGCTGAAAGAGCTTGATGTTCATTATGCAGTAGAGCGTGAGGGTCAAAACTACATTGTATATTCTGAAGACACAAAGTGGTTTGAGTTTTACAAAAGAAACACGTATCAACACATTGACGGAGAACCTCTATCGAGCTTTAGCGCTGTATTTGCGCCAACACGGCTAACTGAGCAAATAACACACAAGTGGTCTTATTTTGATGAAGAAAGCGAGTCATGGATACTTTTGGCCCAAATATCCTTTCCTATAACCGGAGGTAGGGATGGCGGCTATCGCGGCTACAGCGTTAAGAAGAACGTGTTTCCAGGGCAATGGCGAGTTGATGTGGTAACCGAGCGCGACCAGATCTTGGGACGAAAAAACTTCCGCGTCGTAGCGGCAGATGACATACCCCCACTTGTCGCAGAAATAAAGTAAGTTAAAATCCCTCCGCAGGCGGCGGAGGGATTTTAACTTGTTTATATATATATTTACCTAGGCAGCTTCAAACCTTACCTTATTTCCAGCCATCCATTTTCCCATGTCCTCCTTTCCTTTGCTTGGGTCTTTCATTACATCAGCATGAGCCTCACCGTAATGAGGTTTAAGCGTATTCATCCGAACTTCAAAATCTTCGCCGTAAACTTCATGATCACACAAATAAATGTGTAAGGGCTCCACTTTTACATTTACAATTTGCTCTCTGTCTGCGTGCAACGCACAGGTAGACGCGCTGGCGGGCGATGGGTAGAGCAAGATCCGATCTCGTTCACTTTCATACGATATATCGTATGAAAATACTAAATAACTTGGAGGTCAATTTTCCGCATGGTCGTGAATAGATTTCACGGTTGTCCGCGAGGATAACCGTGGAATATTTAAGTCGTAATTACATGAATGTCTTATCACTCGTATGTCGGCGAATCTTCTTTCGCGCTACCACGGTTTGCAAAATATCTTGCAACAATGTACAGAAAACTCGACAAACGATTTAAGTACATCAAAGTTTCTTTGCATATATTTATTACTTTGGAAACTTTTACTACACTCCTCTCTGTCCTTCTCGACATTGCACGGGCATAATCAAACAAAGCTGAAAGCTTTGTTTCGCCAGAAATCACAAAAGCTTTCGGCAACTTTATTTTTACTTCTATTTTCTCAATAGAGTCCTCTAATCTTTTTGTGTGTTTTGAATTCAGTGATTTTTCACTTCCTGCTACCTCTGCCTGCGCAATGAACAAACACTCCTGTACATCTTTTGTAAGAGCCATAACATTATTGTCATCTTCGATTAACGCTCTGCAAACTCCAAGAAAGGAATTGAGCTCGTCTAAATCTCCTAGAGCCTCAAAGCGAACATCGTCTTTTGATACACGATTGCCGGAGCCGAAAAGACTGGACTTTCCGTCATCTCCTTTTCGAGTATAAAACATGACGTTAATCTACCGCTTTTATCTTAAGATCTGATTCAACAACATCAACCTCGCACATGCCCCCAACGCATGCATACTCTTTAGCTCCTTCCGTTTGGTCATTATTTTCATATAGAACTAATTTGGCGAAGTCTATTTTCGGAAATTCTGAAAGAAGCTCTTCGTATCTTTCTCGGGAAATTTCTTCATACGGCGCCAATTGATATACATGGTCGCTTTTTGGAAGAAAAGAAAGTCCTCCAATTATATTCCAATTGGTGTATACCCAGTTGCCGACTTCCAGCCACTCATCAGATTCTACGGAGATGGTTGCCGACGGATTATGTTCACAATAATTTTCTTTTAATCTTTTCCAATACTCAAGTTGTTTGTGTGCTGATAAGTCATTTCTCGTAACCGCTTTCTTAGGAGCTTTTACAGGAAACTCAAAAACCCAAGTTGTTGCGGAGTCACGTACTTGTCCCACTTCCGGATGAAATGGTACACCCTCATCCTCCAGTAATTTTTTCAACGGATTATGAGCCTCTATTCGTATTCGTCTTATGTAGTATTTTGCATGCCTTGGATGCATTCCTGACGCACAATCAAAAAGTTGAGAACCATTGCCAGACGGCTTAACGCACGTAATACTTGTTGATGGATTTATACCGAAGCGTTTTGCGTACTTTCTATTAGTTTCTATTGCAACTTCTTTCAATCTTCGCATAACCTGCGGGTCTCGCACAGCTTCATTGTCCCACTGCCCTGTCATGGATACCCCAAGAAGAGCTTCTTCTTCACAGTTCTTTTTCCACTTTTTTGAAAGATAGGGAAACTTAACAAGAGATGCCTGGTACGTTCCCAAAATAGTCGCCACGCGTATCTTTTCCATCAATGACTCTTCTGTGTCTTCAGGGCGAACAACCACTTCGCTCAAATTACAGAATTGTTTTGATTTGAGAATAATTTCGCCACACGGATTAAGTCCGGAAGTCCAAAAATCTTTCTTAAAAATACCCCAACGTCTTGTCGGCATTTGTTTCTTAAGGCTCCCCCTATTAAAGATCCCTCTTTCACCTGTGCCGCTTATAACAAGATTGTGCCATTCGTCAAGAAACTGCTCCATTGTCGGCTTTTCATTGTAAATAGCAGAGTTGTTTGCCATCATACGTTGAGGGTTTGTGTAGTAAAATTGTCCATTTTTTGCTTCACGCATCTCTATGTCATCCAAATCAGAAAGTGAGATTAAAGCACTCCGTCTGACACCTCCGGCAACAACAATTTCCCCAATTTTGCATACTATATCATGGACGTCCAGAGTTGTGATACGTCTACCCTGTCTTAAAAGCATCTTTTCCCGTGTAAAGTTCAGTAAACTCCTAAGGGGCTCTGGACCCGAGGCTCTCCCCCCCATTACTTTAAGCCTACTTCCTTGTGGTCTAATTTTACCGTAATCAAATTCAACATCATCTCCTTTCGCCCAAGTACTCATACCAAAAGACAAGGCATCGCCCCACCCCTCTTTACTGTCAGGTATCACAAACTTGCGTAATTTTTTACCTGTTTGTCTTTCTATTACCGGAAGTGTCTCAATAGTATGTCTTTCAACCGAAAAACCTACTCCGGTACCGCACATTGATATATACATTATCTCTGCAAAATCTTGCCATGACGCAGGAGCGATGAATGCACAATTATAAACGCATACATTACTTTTGCGCGCAGGTGCTCCGGAACTCCACAAAAGTCGCATGGATCCAAGAGCTTTCATTTCTATTATATACTCGCGAAGTTCATTGTATTCACTCTTTTTAAGTTTGTCGCCTAAATTTTCTTTCATAAACGACATGTACCTGTCCACTGTTTCGCTCCACGCCTCTCTTCTTCCTTTATCAGGGAGCCATCTTGAGTATGTACTGTAAAAAATAAACTCTGAAAGTTGGTTTTTAAAATGTTTCTTATTTTCCTTAACAAGAGAACGGATTTGTGGAGAGACTTTTAATTCTTTTTTTCTAAGGTCTGCATGCTGCCTTCTGTAGAGAATGTACGCTTTTGCTGTAGCAGGAAATTTTTGCATCATAAGTTCCTCTTCAACCAAATCCTGTATGTACTCTACTGTGGGAGTGAGTTTATTGTTACGCTTTTTTTCTGCTACCAATTTTTCAAGAATTTTTTTTGAAATTTTTAACGGAGCTCCTGTTTTAAATTCTCTGGCAACAATCATTGCTTTGTATATTGCGTTCTCTATTTTTCTCAAATCAAACGGAACTATTGAACCGTCTCTTTTAATAATCTCACTACTTAAAACAGTAGACTTAGTGGAAATCTTCTTCATGTCACTCTATGTTATATTGATAGTCGCCTGTATATTGTAATATAGAAAATTGCCTATGAACATAAAGGGGTGTGAAATAACATATTTTAAGCCGTTTCTTGCCCGTTTTACTAAGGCGTTTTATTAATTTATCAGTGCTGCTGAAATTAAAAATGCTCCGATGGTTGTAGTTGAAGAACCCGAAAAGATGATGCAAACACCTATGACAATCTAACCGCAATCAATAAAGAAAAGCAATAAAAAAGAAAGGCAATAAAAAATTATTAGCCCGTGTTTGTAGACTTTTTTTACACCATAATTTGATCCCTATCTACGTGCCTGTCCGCCCCTTCTTGTAATAGGGCAAGTTCGGCGGAAACCTCTATTATGTAAAAATTATCAAGTTCGAACTGACCACCATCGTCGAAATGCAATTCCTGACCATATTATCTCTGCGATTCCAAAAGGCCAAGCTCCTACAAGGAAACCGTAAGCTGATGCTAATAAACAGGCAATTGCGAAAGCAAAAATAAAAAGAGTGGATTTCTTTTCGAGCGCATAAAATAAAACCATCAGCGAAACTGCCACTAAACCAAATAATGTTAGGAGACTCATACTTTAAGTATACCAAAAGTTCGAACCCTCTGTTTTGTAACAATTGATGCTGGGGTTTACAAAATAATAAACAACATTCCTCCTATCATTATTAAGGACGCTACTGCTTTTCTTAAAATGCTCCTTTCCTTGAAAATCCCGCCTCCTATTACAACGGCAAAAAAGACGGACATCTTTTGTACCGAAACAACAAGTCCGGCAAATTCAACTTTGAGTGCCTCAAACATTGAAAGTCTATAAGCAATCGTAAAAACTGAAAGCAGCAGGAGCATCCATCCAAATTTATTGATGCTTTTTCTTAATCCGCGAAAGCCGTCATGAAACATGCTCATCATTATAGAAAAATGGAACGCCAAAAAAATATTCGCAAAGACTAAATATGCAAGAGGTTGAAAATCGTACTTAGAAAGAATCATCCTGTCGAAGGAAGCAGACACGCCGTATATAACAACTCCCAAAATAACGAAGTGGACGTACTTTGACTTTAGAATAATTCTAAATGGCTCAAGAAGATTGTGTGCACTATGCAACTCCAGTACATATGCTCCTATTAAGATTAGTGCAATTCCTAAAATTTGAATCGGGCCAAGCGCTTCATTAAAAAACATAAAAGCGAATATTGCGGTAACTGCCGGCGTAAGAGCGAGAAATGGTGCGACCGCACTTACTTCCATATGCCGTATGCTTTTCGCTATAAGCAGGAACGCCATCGCAACCAATATCATAAGAAAAAAGATGTAGACAAGCGGGATTATTTGAAGTCTGGAATAATCCACAAAAAAGAGAAAAGGTACAGAAAGTATCAAATTAAAAAAAGCCAGCGCTGCGGAGAATTCCATCGCATGTTCGCGAGCTAATGTCTTTTTTTCAATAAGAAGCGCCGCTGAAGCAAAGACTGCGGAAATGAGTGCAAGTAGTAGCCATTGCATAATATATGGTAAAGTTGAAAGAAATACCGATTATTTTCGTATATAGGATAAAGAGTTACATTTTTAATTGGTATATTGAATATATAATATTACTACGTATAGTCAAAGTAATAATTGTATATGTCTTAAAATGTGAGGGACTCCCCCGAGTGTACCGCCTGTCCGCCTTTGGCGGAACGTTCGAACTCATCGAGCTCGTCGAGTCTGAAGACTCTTCAGAGTCTGAACGACCTGAGGGCTCCTCAGACATTCGTCCCGAGGACTCAGTCCCGAGGGAGCTCATTCGAGTCTGACGACTCTCAGAGTCGGAATGACCTGAACGGCCTCTGTGGTGGGGTGTAAAAGAGGAAAACCCACATAGGTGGGTTTTCAGTTGGTTGGATAGGCAACACGTAAACATTTATCGTTCAGACATTACTATATCTTAGAAATTCATCCATGATCTCATTTAGTTTAATAGTTGCTAATCCGCAATTTTTATCCGCCGCTCCATAATACACAAAGAGATCATCATTTTTGACTAAAGCACCAGTGGGAAAAACAACATTATCCACATCTCCGCTAATTTCGTACTTCTCTTTAGGTGACAAAATCATGTATGGGATCTTAGCAATAATTTTTGAAGGATCTCTCAAATCTAGAAGAGCGGCTTTAGCTGTATATATGATCCTGTTCTTTACATCTTTTTCCACATGGTGGTAAATTAAAAGCCAGCCTTTATCTGTCCTGATGGGAGGCACTCCGGGGCCTGTTTTTTCATCACTCTCATGACTGGAACGAATGAGTAATGTATGGTCAAACCAGTTCTTAAGATCATACGAATATGAAATCCAAGTTGCAGGTCTCTGAGGTAATTTCTCAAAAGATATTGAAATACCAATATCAATTTTTTTAAATTTCGGACTTTTGAACCAGTTTTTGCACCAGCGATGAGGTCTGTGCAGGATTACAAACTTACCGTCAATCTTTTCCGGAAAAATCACTACGTCTCGATTGTCAGAATTTTTTGGAGTAATAATTCCATGTCGCTGAAATTTCACAAAATCTTTAGTGGTAACAAGTGCAGTTTGAGAATTCAAATTATGTATTATTTCATAAGTAGGCTTCCCCCCTTCTCTTATTCTCTGAGAAAGGGCAACATATGTGATATAAAATATGTCACCTATCTGAGTTATGCGTGGATCCTCGCAGGCCCACCTGTCGTAACTATCCCGTGGCTCTATTACCGGATCTCTGTTTTTCCTTTCAAAGTGTATGCCATCTCGGCTTGTTGCTAATCCGATGCGTGAAATGTACGTGTCATATTCTCCGATCGCGCGGTATAGTAGGTAAACCTTATCGTCTTTTAATATAGCGCCAGGATTAAAAACAGCTTCTGACTCCCACACAATATCTCTATTGGGCGACAGAATTGGATTCTCCTTTGCTCTTTTTAATTCAATCATATCTGATTTGGCTAATTAGTACGTCCGTACTTATCTTCAATTCTCGCGATATCGTCTTCACTAAATTTCCCAAAAGATATTTCAAGAACTCGCGCCTCCGCACCTTTTGCCCTAATTCGATGCTTCTCACCCTTTTTCACGATAAACTCGTCGCCTTGACGAGCAGTAAATTCTTCGTTGCCTATAATGATAGTTGGGGTTCCGGAGAGCACGTGCCAAAACTCTTCTCGATCTTTATGATACTGCAAACTAAACTCTTCGCCTGGATTAACGACAAGAATTTTTATTGTTGACTGTTCGTTTCTAGTAAACTCTATAAATGATCCCCATGGGCGAGTATGCTTGATTGATTTCATACGTATTAGATTATATATGACAGATAGAGCGGCACAACTACTATTTTATTTTGAGAAGTTCACGGATAATTTCTTTCGTTTCCTCAGGTCCCGACACCTGAATCGTCTTTACCCCGGCCTCTTTTACAGAATAGTCGTTTCCCCCAGGGAATACTGCATCACCTATAAAAAGCATATTATCTCTACGAATGTTTAAACTTTTCTCAATTTTCTGAATACCGTATGCCTTATCAATCCCTTTTTTTGTTACATCTATTGACGTTGTTCCACCTATGCGCA
>JACZSL010000003.1 GCA_022574205.1 Patescibacteria group bacterium | reverse complement strand
AGTCATGAACGAAAAACCGATAACATTATTAATCATCACTTTCAACTTTCAACTTTCAACTTTTGACTAAATCACCATGTCACTCAAAACTATTAAAAGCAAAATACGTTCTGTTGATAAGACGCATAAAGTGACGAAGGCTATGGAGGCAGTTTCGGCAGTTAAGATGCGCAAAAGTCAGGAATGGGCTTTGCAGGCAAGGCCATATGCATACTCTGCGCTAAACATATTGCATCGCGTGAGCGAAAGTGGAACACTTGATAACACACCTTTGCGTGCAAAAAGGGATGCTAAAATTAGTTGCTTTTTAGTTGTAACCAGTGACAAAGGGCTTGCTGGAAACTTAAACAACGCTATTTTAAAGAAAGTTCAAGCGCATATGGAGGAAAGGGGGCTTACTAAGGAAAATACTAAGTTTATATGTATTGGAAAGAAAGGTAGCGAATTCTTTAAAAAGCGTGGCTTCAATGTGATCGAATCTTATGACAACATAAACGATGACGTATCTACTGATGATATGAAAGAGATTACTAATAAGCTGATAAAAATGTTTGAAGACAGTGAGATAGACAGATGTGATGTTTTCTACACGCAGTTTCTTTCCACATTTGAACAAGAGGCAGTTATACGAAGACTCCTTCCTATCTCATATGGCGCAGTGGAAGATGTTATAGAAGGTATAGTTCCGAAGACTGGAAAATTCTCCGACGAAGAGCATGACACAAAAGTGCAATCATATACGCTCGAGCCGGATTCTGATGAAATCTTCAAAGAACTTTTACCTTTTTTAATAAACATTCAGGTATTTCACTCATTGATTGAGGCAAAAGCCAGCGAGCATTCAGCCAGAATGGTTGCAATGAAGAATGCTTCGGACAAAGCAGAGGAGATTTCGAAAGAGTTAAATCTTAAGTTTAATAAAGCCCGTCAGGCGCTTATTACACGTGAGGTTAGTGAAATTATTGGTGGAATGGAAAGTTTAGAAAAATAATGAGCGAATTTATAAACAAATATATTTTACTTAATCCTGTGTTTGGTGCTCATTTCATGAGCACAAATCACAGGATCTAACATTCTGTAACGCAAATTATCGACATGCTCAAATTTACTAACATAATCTAAGATATGCAAAAAGGTACAATAAAACAAATCATTGGTCCGGTCGTCGACGTATATTTTGAAAAAGATTTACCGGAAATAAACACAGCTCTTGAAATAGAAAAAGCGGGCAAAAACAAAATAGTGCTTGAAGTGGCAGGACACCTCGGCCTTAATCGTGTTAGGTGTGTTGCCATGTATGACACTGCAGGACTGAAGCGCGGAATGAGTGTTCTAAATACAGGGAAGCCAATATCGGTCCCAGTTGGGGAAGAGACTCTTGGTCGCATGTTGAACGTCCTTGGAGAAGCGATTGATGGCAAAGGAGAAATAGACCCGAACGTTCCTCGGCGCTCAATTCACCAAGACGCACCACCATTTACCGAACTACAAACGAAAGCAGAGGTATTTGAAACCGGTATAAAAGCAATCGACCTTATGACTTCGTTTATCAAAGGCGGAAAGGTTGGACTCTTTGGTGGAGCTGGTGTTGGAAAGACAGTTCTGATTCAGGAGCTTATACGAAACGTTGCAACAGAACACGGTGGTTACTCTGTATTTGCTGGTGTTGGTGAGCGTGTGCGCGAAGGAAACGATTTATATCATGAAATGGCTGAAAGTGGTGTTCTGGACAAAACCGCGCTTGTCTTTGGACAAATGAACGAAGTTCCTGGCGCCAGGCAGAGTGTTGGGCTCTCCGGTCTTACCATAGCGGAGAATTTTCGTGACGAAGGTGGAAAGGACGTTCTCTTCTTTATGGATAATGTGTTTCGATTTATTCAGGCGGGAAGTGAAGTGGAACTTACTATTATGGCTAACCATACGCCACTCATCACAACTCGCAAAAAAGCACAATAACTGTAAAAGAAAATCATGATGCTGACCACGAGACTTTCGATGTAGAGCGTGGTCTTCTAGAGGTTGCAAACAATCGAGCGACAATTTTGATATAATTCCCCTATGATTAAAGTAGGGGATAAAGCTCCAGAATTTAGTCTTCCTGATCAAGACGGCAAGACGCACGCACTCAATGACTACTTGGGCAAGTGGGTGCTCTTGTATTTTTATCCAAAGGACGATACGCCAGGGTGTACCACAGAGGGTGAGACTCTGCGCGACGCATTTTCTGATTTTGAAAAGCTTAACGCTGTTATATTTGGAGTAAGCATTGACTCAATCGAAAGCCATAAAAAGTTCTCGGAGAAATTTAAATTCCCATTTAATATTCTATCCGACGAGAGTAAAGAAGTGGTAGAAAAATATGGGGTCTGGGGAAAGAAAAACTTTATGGGCAAAAAATATATGGGAACACTTCGCGATTCATTTCTTATCGATCCAAAAGGGAACATAGCCAAAATCTACCGTAAGGTAAAACCAGCGGAGCACGCAAAAGAAGTTCTTCACGACATCGAGGAGCTCGAGCTCTAATTTTCTTTGGTTTTATAGGCGACTTAGCCTCTGAGTTTGAGGTCTTTTTTGTATTCTTCTTCGAACATGTTCCACATGGATAAGAAGAATGCGGCAATGATCGGGCCTATTATAAAACCTGTGATACCAAAGACAGATAGTCCACCAAAAGTTGAAAGCAGTATTAGAAAGTCTGGCATCTCCGTATCTTTTCCTACAAAGATAGGTCTAAGTGCATTGTCTATAAGACTTATCACAAGTCCGCCGGCGACAAGCACAAAGATTCCCTGCCAAATACTTCCACTTACGAGAAGTATTATTCCGGCAGGAAGCCAGATAATGCCTGGACCTATAGCGGGGATCACAGATAGCACTCCCATGATGGAACCCCACAAAAACGGCGCGCTTATTCCTACTGCAAAGAACAATATACCACCGAGCGCTCCCTGAATAAGTGCGATGAGGAACGTGCCTTTTATGGTCGCGCGAGTTGTGGATGCAAATTTTCTAAATAATCTTTTCTCTTTACTGTAGCCAAGTGGCAAAATTTCGATAAGCCGTTTCTTAAGTTTAATTCCGTCACGCAGTGTGAAGAACAATAGATACAACATGAAGAAGAACGATAGCGTTATCTTGAATGTGTTCTGTCCGAAGCTTATAGCTTGCGTGGCAAGCCAGCTACTTGCGGCTTTTGCGGCACTTGCCACGCCGTCTTGAATCTGCTCGCGCTCAATACCTAGTTGTTGGAGGTAGTCCGTAGCTACAGTAGCTTTGGCTAGGACATTGACAGTTCCTCCCGCCGCAAACTGCTGATAATAGTCTACAGATTCCTTTACTACCATGCTTCCTAGAAAGAAAAGAGGCGTAAATATGAGCAAAGTTATAGTTATAATCGTCAAAAAGGAAGAAAGCGAGGCACGGTCGCGAGTGGCGCTAAGCCACCAGCTATAGAGTGGGTAGAAGATAATCGCAAAAACTATCGCCCAAAATACAGGCATAAGGAAATCACGAATCAGAAATAAAAATCCTACAGTGACTATAATAAGTAAACCAAAAAATACTGATTGCTGTATTGTAGTAAACCGCATGAGTGTATTGTAGCACCTAAAGTATAAGTATAGAGTATGAGCCCCGAACGAAATTACGGACGTTTACGTCCTATTTCATACGGGATAAATACGAGGGAGACTACGGGAGATCATCAAAATAAAAAAAACCCGGGGAGCTTACGCAACCCCGGGAATGTGTGCTGGTGCACTTGAACCTAATTTGGGGAAGGTTCACTTACTTATTGTACACCATTAATTCTATCTGTGCGACAACCTATCTTTTTCAAATAAAAAATCCTGGGGAAATACAGAGAAATACCCCCAGTGAATGTGGTTCTATGAACCACCATTCTACGTGATGGTTCACCTATTATTGTACATCGCTGACTTATCGCGGCAACCCTTTACTTTTCTCGCATAAACCTATAAATTAGAGCCAGAAATCGCTACACAGGAGTAGGTGAAATGACACCCGATAAGGTACGAGAGGACATTAGCCTATATCGAGCTTACTTTGTAGAGCATGATATAGAGGAAATAGAATATCACCATGAGCAAATAGTTTATTCACCCCAAGACACGCTTGGTCATTGCCACGGCATGCTCGACAAAATGCTGGATTTCATCCAAGAAGGAAGGGTAGAGAAAACTTTCAGGTGGCTTGGTTTTATACAGGGCTGCCTCTGGGCTGAAGGGGTCTACACAATAGCAGAGTTGCAGGACCACAACCGCCCAGACTAAGACCAAATGAGCGACACGATCAAACAGTTACCGCAGTGGAGAGCTTTCTCCCCACTGTGGTTTTTTTATGCGAAATCTGTGACGCAAGGCACGACGTGCCTTGCGTGTAAAAAAGAATCCTTGCTTTAAAGCAAGGATTCTTTTCTATAATAATGGGTTTTAATTATACTTTTTTATCGTTCCCAAGCGTGCCTGGTTTTCGGTTGTAGAGAAGTGGGATCAAAAGTAGTGTTGCAAATACTGTAAATGACAAACCGAAGATGACGCTCCATGCGAGTGGCGCCCATAGTTCTGTCGCTAACGTAAGGGGAGCAATACCGATTATGGTAGTTATTGTCGTCAAAAGGATTGGGCGAAGGCGCTGAACAGAGCCTTCTATCACTGCGTCGATATGCTTCATAAGAGGATTATTAATCCGAAGATGATTAATAGTATCGATAAGAATAATCGAGTTATTAACCACTATTCCGGAAAGCGCGATCAGTCCCATTAAAGATGGGAACGAAAGAGCTTTTCCTGTAAACAATAGACCAAAGAAGAGTCCAATAAGCGCCGTCGGTACTACAGACAGTGTGTAAATAGCATGTCTGAAAGAGTTAAACTGAAGTACTAAGATCGCAAACATTAAAATTATACCAATGACAAACGCTTTACCCATGTCAGCAAAGCTCTCGTCAGTCTCTTGGTTTTCTCCACCAACAACCATAGTAACTCCTAGAGGTACAAGATTCTCCGTTTTTGCACGCTTTGCAAACTCTTTCACGATATTGCGCGTATTGCCATTTTCGGTCAACTCACTTTCAACTGTCGAGTGGCGTTTACCATCCTCGTGCGCAATCACTGTATTACTCTTTGCAATACTAGGCTCTAAGATGGAACCAAGTAGAATAGAACCTTTTGGTGTGTGGATTTCAATCTGTCGCAGAGCGTCGAGGTTTACACGGTTGGTGTCGTGAGGAGTTATAAAATCAGGATTTAGATCAAGCTTAACCAAAACGTCGATGTCTTCGCTGGCGCTCTTAATCGTCGTTGCTTCGATACCGTTAACAGAGGCACGGAGAATTTGCGAAACCACATTTGAGTTTAGACCAAGTTCGGTTGCTTTCGCTTTGTCGATTTTTAGTATGAATTGTGTTCCGTCGTTTTTTGTACTTGTAGTGACATCGCTCGTTCCGGAAATAGACGATAGAATTTTTGAAGCGTCTTCGGCAACACTCTCGAGAAGACTTAGGTCGTCCCCGAAGAATGTTATTACGACAGGCTTTCCTACAGGAGGTCCATCGCTAAGTTGAACGATACGTATAATGCTAGAGTGAACGTCTCTAAGTTTGTCGCGAAGTTCATTCATAACTTCGCGACTTGTAATTTCGCGATCAGGATCCAAGAGAAGGAAGGCGTTTGCAATTTTTGTATTTTGGCCGCCGTTTGTAAATGCGCTCCCAGCACCCACCGTTATAGTGAACGCCTCGATTTCTTTCTGCGTGTATAAAATCTCTTCAAGTTTGCGCGCCTCTATGTCAGTAGTTCCAAGAACCGTGCCTTCAGGAAGTTCGATCTCTGCGATCAAAAAGTCTTCGTCACCCGCACCAAAAAATTCTGTTTTAACTAATCCGGATATAGGGAGAGCTACAGCAGTAACCAAAAGTATCACAAGCCCGTAAGCAAATATTTTTTTTCGACGTTTTGAAGAGAGAAATACTTCAAGATAATTACGATACCAATTTTGGAGCTTGGATGTATAGCGAGTCTGTAGTTCGTCTAGCTTCGTCGACTTTTTATGTTCACGCATAAATATAGACGCGATGAGCGGGATGAATCCTAGCGCAACCAAGAGTGAAGCAAGGAGTACAGATATTACTGTAAACGGAATGCTCTTAATGAACTCTCCTACAATGCCGGAGATGAAAAAGAGGGGAGCGAAGACCGCAATAGTCGTCATTGTGCCGCTAGTTAGAGGTGTATGGAACTCGTGTATGGTGCTTTTAGCGGCTTCAACCTTACTCCCATAGCGTGCCAATCGCGTATTTATTCCTTCAACTATAACGATCCCCGTATCCACTAAAATACCAATTGCTAATATAAGCGAGAAGAGGCTAACAAAGTTTAATGTATTGCCACTGACAGATAGACCGATAAAAGCTATCAAAAACGAAAGTGGAATGGCACTTCCTGCTATAAGCGCTTCGCGCCACCCGATCGATATGAAAAGTACGAACATTACAAGAAAGACTGTGGTCAAACCGGTCCGAGACAGACTCTTGAGGTCCTTAAGTAGAAATTCGCCCGTGTCGAAAATGATAAGTGTGTCGAGGCCGAACAATAATTCTCCCGGCGCTTTCAGCTCCTCGAGACGTTCTTGTACAGAACCCGTTATCTCTGTAATGTCGCCACCGCTTTTCTTAAAAACATTAAATGAAAGAGATGATCTTGACGGCTCACCGTCTATGCTTATTCTTGAAAGGGTAGTCCTCTCCTCAAAACCATCTATGACTGTCGCTATGTCGCGCACATAAATCGGCAGACCACCGCGGTCGAGTATCGCTATGTCGGCGATCTCACTGGGGTCATTTATGTCGCCCTCAAACTGTACATTGTACTTAACGTTATCTATGACTATGTTTCCGGCCGGAAGAGTACTGTTTGTTGCCGCGATCGCGCCTATAACATCTGTAATATTAATACCAAATGTGTTTAGCGACTCTTTGCTCACTATGACTTGGACTTCACGACTCCGTAGACCCGCGACCGAGACGTCAGAGACACCTCGTATGGCTTTTATTTCTTCCTCGAGTTGTCTAGCGATAGCCCCAAACACTTTTTCAGGAAGTTCGCTCGAAACAGAAAAAGTGAGGACTGGCTCGCTACTGAAATCAACATTCAAGACAACCGGATCAGTTGCCTCGCTCGGAAGTTCGGGTTTTATTTTATCTACTTCATCCTTTAGCTCTTGGATGGATTTATCGACATTCGCTTTTGCGTCAAACTCTACAACGATTGATGAAAAACCCTCTCTCGAAGTCGAGGTCAACTTCTTAATATTATCGAGATTGTTCTTTATCCCTTCCTCAAGTTTATTGGTTATTAACTTCTCGATGTCAGCGGCGCTTGCGCCAGCAAGACCGGTCGAGACTATACCAATAGGAATATCTACTTCAGGATTTGATTCCTTCGGGAGAGTTATTAAAGAAACTAACCCAAAGACAATCAAAGCTATCATTACAAGATAGCTGAAAATCTTTTTTCGTATAAAAAAGCTCCAGAAATTGTACATATTACTTTACGATCACCCTATCCCCAGCGCGGAGACCTCGTGCGTCGATGACAATATCCATGTCGGCCGATAGACCTTCCGTAATGATGATATTGTCGCCTAAGAGCAACCCTACTTCTATTTCGTGAGGAACAAGCGTTCTATCACGTGAGACAGTAAACACGATTATCCTGTCTGTCTCTACCTTTAGCGCTTTAATCGGGATCGTTATAGTCTCTATCTCTTCCGGATTAATATCGAATCCATTGCGGTCTATAAGGACTCGTACAGATCCACCGTGTGTAAGAGTCGATGCGTCCCCAGCGAGTGCGACTCTAATCTCAATCTTTTTAGTTATAGGGTCGAGGCCGGGGGAGACACTTGTGACAACGCCAGCGTAGCGCCCCGAAATCAAAGCAGATGATCCAACCTTGATTTGGTCTTTTTCAGTTTCTGTTATGAACGCTTGTATCTCGAGTGTGTTGTTGTTTGAGATAACCGCAACAAGTTCGAACGCTCCAATAAAGTCGCCGCGGTCAACGTTTAGCGTATTTATAGTGCCGTTAATGGGAGTGCGTATAAGTTTCTTTGAAAGGTTGGCCAGAGTAGACCTTAGCGCGCCTTGCGCTTGTTTAAGACTGGCCTGCGCCACAGCGATGTCCTCACTTCGCTCGCCAGTCACTCCTTGTTCGAGATTCTTTTCTGCCACTTTTAATAGAGTCTCAGAATTATTTAAAGTATTTCGCGCAGCTGTAACCGCTGACAGAGAAGAGTTCACACTTACGCGCGCGCTCGAGGCGTCTATCTTATATAGAGCGATGGTAGAGAGTGTGATGCTCGGCGTCGGTAACGCTTTGTTTAACGCAATGTTTAAGTCGTCAAGAAAACTTGAGACAAACCTTATTTCGTCACGAACCGTATCTATCTCTTTGGATAAATCATCATCTTCAGACAAAGTGTTTTGCTTATCTTTCTGCCTTTCTATTATCACGTTTATCTCTAATCGTTTTAATTCAAGAGTATTCTGTAATTGAGAATCCGAAGTCACCACACTAAAGTTCGGATTGTTTGTTCGAGGGTTCGAGAACATTTGATCAGCTTTTTGTAATATTGCGTCATTAATTGTTGCGTATACAGAAAGTAAGCTACTCAGCGTGGATATTTTTGTATTATTAAAACTTTGAGCCGCACCATCTCTAGTTAACTCTAGGATAGCAAGTTGTTCTTCGCGCGTACCTCCTTCTAATTTTTTTAGTTGAGCTTCGGCTTGTTCAACAGCACCCTCTGCAGATAAAACTGCCGCTCGCTCTGCATTATTTTTTATTTCCGCGATTACCGTGCCAGCAAAAATAAAATCACCAACAGAGCGGTACACACCAACAATCTCTCCTTGCGACTCTGCACGGAGATTTGCTTGCGACGTTGATCGTACATTTCCAGTTATTGATAGGGGATCGTACTGTGTAGAAAGAAGAGCAACGTTTGAAACCATTACCTCGCGTGTTGTATCAAATGGAATATCTTCCAGAGTTCCGCTCCTAGAGGCAATGAGCGCTACAAGAGCAATCACCAAAAAGAGGGCAACGCCATCTCGTATTAATTGCAATTGTGTCGCTTCCTTTAGCCTTGTTTTAACAGCTCTGTAAGGCCAAAATATCAAATTTTTATTTTTTTTAAACATACTTTAAGTTCGTGGATTATAGTACTAAAATTACGATAAGTCAAATTAAGCCTAGTGGCCTTGGCCAGATTTTATAGTTGCTTCATCAACCTGAACAGGATACCATTGTGTGCATGTTTAAACGAGTGTTGATGAAGAAAATGCTTGGCAAGAAACTTCAAGGAATTCCTGAGGCAGATCAGGACAAGCTTTTCGATATGGTAGAGAAAAATCCAGCACTTTTCCAAAAGATCGCTACTGAAATTAAAGCACTCCAAAAGAGCGGAAAAGACCAAATGGCTGCCACTGTGGAAGTTATGAGCAAGTATCAAAGCGAGTTAAAGGGATTGATGTAACAAATATCACTTTCTATCGGCATAGTTGGCTTACCAAACCCCGAACCAAAGCGGAGCTTGGTACGGGGCAGGTGTTGGTAATAAATAATAATATGTCACTTAGCATAGGAATTGTAGGATTACCGAACGTCGGCAAGTCGACGCTTTTTAATGCACTAACAAAAAAATCGGTCCCGACCGAGAATTATCCTTTTTGTACCATCGATCCGTCCGTTGGTGTTGTTCCTGTTCCTGACGACCGCATACAAAAATTGTCGGATTTTTCGCACTCTAAAAAAACTCTTCCGGCTGTGGTTGAGTTTGTAGACATTGCAGGCCTCGTTAAGGGGGCGAGCGAAGGAGAAGGGCTTGGCAATCAATTTCTTTCAAACATTCGAGAAGTTGACGTCATCGCTCACGTCGTTCGCTTTTTTGACGATACAGATATTGCCCACGTACACGGTGAAGTTTGTCCTGTAGACGACATACAGGTTATCAATATAGAACTCATTATGGCAGATGTGCAGACACTTCAGAAGAGAATCGCTTCAACGGAAAAGGAAATAAAGAAAGGAAATAAAGACTCTATTAAAATCAAAGAAAACGATCTTTTACAAAGATTACTACAGCACCTAGAGGGCGGAAAACTTGTTTCAACTCTTATACTTAACGAGAAAGAGCGTGAGACTATTAAAGGGCTTCACCTACTGACAGCAAAACCGATGCTCTACGTGCTAAATAAAAAAAGTGGTGGACACAATATAGACGAAGAAAATTCAGAAAGATTCATTAATTGCATGGAATACTTTGAAAAAGAGAACATGGAGTATGTATATATAGATGCAAGTATTGAGGGCGAGCTAAATGATGTGGCGATCGGTGACAAAGAAGAACTAAGGCGAGAACTCGGAGCTATTGATGGTGGCATTGATGACCTTATAAAAAAAGGATATGGGATGCTAGATCTCATAACTTTTTTCACAACGGGAGAAGATGAAACGCGTGGTTGGACAATAAAAAATGGATCTATCGCGCCTGTTGCTGGAGCCGCCATACACACTGACTTTAAAGATAAATTTATCCGCGCTGATGTGATACCTTGGAACACTTTATTAGAGGTCGGTTCGTACGCCGCTGCGCGCGAAAAGGGACTCATAAAAACAGTGGGAAAAGACTACATAGTACAAGACGGCGACGTCATCGAGTTTAAAATCTAACGGCGACGCCTGCCCGTACCAAGCTCCGCCTTGGTTCAGGTTCGCCGTGACTTCGATATATCGCAGTATCTCGTCGTAATTGAATTTAGGATATAGCCAAAAAATATAGCCAAATTGTCCAAGATGTCCGAGGTTCGACCTCGGACATCTTGGACACAAGCTCCGCTTTGGTTCGGGGTTGTTGAATTTAAGATTTAATCTCTATTGGCTGTACCTCTTTTTTGTTGTATGATTTTGAAATAACCCTTAATAACTTTAAACTATGGTAGAAACAAAAGTGAAAATGACCCCAAAGGACTTCTTCCTTTATGTGGGTGTAATGATAACGCTGTACATAAGTGCAGTTAGTCTCCTTGTGCTGTGGTTTCAATATATCAACCTTCTATTTCCAAGCACTTTAAATAGTTTCGTTGATCCCTTTTCTGGTGCTATCCGCTCATCGATGGCGGCTCTCATCATAGTTTTTCCACTCTTCATTTATCTATCACGCTATGTAAACAGGGAGATAAGGAGAGATTCGCGCAAAAGCGATCTTGGCATAAGACGATGGCTTATATATTTGACACTTTTTATTGGAGGGGCAACCGTTGCAATAGACCTTATAGTGCTCGTTAATACATTTCTTGGTGGAGATTTAACGACACGATTTATTCTTAAAGTACTCTCAATCTTTGTTGTTATAGGGGGAGGTTTTAGTTATTACTTTTATGACCTTAAGGGTCGCTGGGCCGGTAACCCAAAAGCTGCACGTAGCGTGAGTATTGCCGTTGCTCTAGTGGTATTTATTTCTATAGTGGGCGGCTTCTTCATCACAGGCTCCCCAGCGAGCCAACGCGAGCTTCGAATCGATAGAGAAAGAGTGTCTGACCTTCAAAACATACAATGGCAGATTGTGGATCACTGGCAAAGCAAAGAAGTCTTACCAAAAACTTTAACCGACCTTGAAGATTCCATTACCGGATACGTTGCGCCAAATGACCCTGAGACCAGAGAGGCTTACACTTATCGTGTCACTGGCGCGCGATCGTTTGCACTATGCGCAGAGTTTAATCTTGAAAGTAGTGGTAAGAGTGAAAGCTTACGATATCCACAGTTCAGTACGGAAGGGACCAGCTGGGCGCACTCCGAAGGTGAAACATGTTTTGAAAGAACTATTGACCCTGATCGATTTCCACCACGTAAAGAGATACCAAGTCGAATCAGGTGATGAAAAAGTATGACCACAAGCGCATAGAAAGAAAGTGGCAGGATGTTTGGGAAAAGAAAGAGTTATATAAAGCGGACGACAAAAAGAGCGACAAAGAATATATTCTTGTAGAATTTCCGTATCCTTCTGGTGACGGTTTACACGTCGGTCACGCCAGGCCATATACGGCGATGGATATCGTTGCGCGCAAACGACGCGCAGAGGGTAAAAATGTACTATTCCCGATTGGGTGGGATGCTTTTGGACTGCCAACAGAAAACTATGCGATAAAAACCGGCACGCATCCGAAGGATGTAACAAAAAACAATACAGACAAATTCAGGGCGCAGATAAAATCTATCGGCATCTCTTTTGATTGGTCGCGCGAGATTAATACCACTGATCCAACTTATTACAAATGGACACAGTGGATTTTTTTACAGCTCTATAAAAAAGGTTTGGCATATAAGGCTAAGATGTCTATAAACTGGTGCTTAACGTGTAAGATTGGCCTAGCAAATGAAGAGGTTATTGACGGTAAATGCGAGCGCTGTGGTGGCGAGATAGATATGCGAGAAAAGGAACAGTGGATGCTTTCGATCACAAAGTACGCTGACCGCCTCCATGATGATCTGGAGGAGCTCGACTATACAGAAGCTATAAAAGTAGGACAGCGCAACTGGATTGGTAAAAGTGAGGGGGCGGAGATAACTTTTAAAATAAAGGGTAGTGACAAAGAAATTAAAACATTCACAACTCGTCCCGACACTTTGTTTGGAGCAACCTACATGGTTCTTGCACCGGAGCACTCCTTAGTTAAAGAACTTAAAGACTCAATTACAAACCTCGACGAAGTACTGCGATATATCGAAGTATCGGCGAAGAGGAGTGAGATCGAAAGGACTGACGACACTAAAGGAAAGACGGGGGTGGAACTTAAGGGAGTGAAAGCTATTAATCCGGCAAACAATGAAGAGATTCCTATTTACATTGCGGACTATGTAATGGCCCACTATGGAACGGGAGCGATTATGGCCGTCCCCGCTCACGATGAGCGCGACTTTGCTTTTGCAAAAAAGTACAATCTTGAAATACGCCAAGTTTTAGTTACATGTGCAGAGGATGTCACAAATCCACCTCAGGAAAGATTTGACGAGGTGTCACGCGACATGATTATTGTGCACTTGCGTAATAAATCAACTGGTAAATTTGCATTACTTGACTGGCACGGATCATTAGAAGGTATTACCACCGCAATTATGGGAGGAATTGAAAAAAGACAAACACCCGAAGAAGCTGCACTTACCGAAATAGAGGAGGAGGCAGCTATTCCAAATGCCAAAATTGTTAGCAGATCACGTTGGATTACAGCCGCCAAATATTGTGCATCCCACAAAAAACAGAATCGCTGTGCTATTGTCCACGCATTTATGGCAGAAGTCGACGATCTAATCTCCCAAGGTAAGATTAACGAGCATGAACAGTCTCTTCATACACTAACGTGGGTAGATAAAAAAGAGATTTTGAACAGACTAACCCCATATCACCAGAGGCAAGTTTGGCACATTTTGCAAAATGAGGAAGCGCTAATCGGGACTGGTTTTTTAATGAACTCTGGCAAATTTGATGGAATGGAGTCAGAGGGGGCTAAGGAAAAGATCATAAAAAAGGTTGGCGGGAAGATGGTTACAACCTACAAACTTCGTGATTGGGTCTTCTCGCGCCAGAGGTATTGGGGTGAGCCGATACCAATGATCCACTGCAAAGTCGACGGTTGGGTACCTGTGCCGGAAGACCAACTTCCAGTCGAACTTCCAGAAGTTGAAAAATACGAGCCGACTGACAGCGGCGAGTCACCCTTAGCAAACATTTCGGACTTCGTTAATGTTAAATGTCCGAAGTGTGGAGGGCGCGCTCGTCGCGAGACAGACACCATGCCAAACTGGGCCGGCTCGAGTTGGTACTTCCTTCGATATGCTGATCCAACAAACGCTAAGGAGTTTGCAAATAAGAAGTTGCTAAAAGAATGGATGCCGGTTGATTGGTACAACGGCGGGATGGAGCACACAACACTCCACCTGCTTTATTCCCGCTTTTGGCACAAGTTTTTATATGATCAGAAGTTGGTATCCTCCAGCGAGCCATACAAAAAACGAACATCACATGGACTAATTCTCGCCGAAGGAGGGGGAAAAATGAGCAAATCAAAGGGGAATGTAGTAAATCCAGACGAAGTCATAGACAACGTCGGTGCAGACACACTACGTGTCTACGAAATGTTTATGGGACCATTTGAGCAGGCGATCAGCTGGAGCACTGACAACATGGTTGGCTCACGAAGGTTTCTCGATCGAGTGTGGAGGGTAATGGATATTGTCGACGACAAGAGAGACGTGGAGTCCATAGACGCTCTATTACATAAGACTATAAAAAAAGTTAGCGAAGATGTTGAAGCGATGAAATTCAATACCGCAGTTTCTTCTCTTATGATCTTTATAAATGAAATCGAAAAAGAGGGGCGCGTGTCGAGGGGCGCATACAGAACATTTCTTCAATTACTCGCTCCGTTTGCCCCCCACATTACAGAAGAACTCTGGGAAAATATCGGAGAAGGAGAGTCGATTCATAAAGCACCGTGGCCCAGTTATGACGCGAGTAAAATAAATGAGAATACATACACTGTGGCTGTTCAGGTTAATGGAAAACTTAGGGGAGAGTTTGAGGGTGAGGGTGGGTTGACCAAGGAGCAGGCGCTCGAGAAGGCGCTCCTCATTCCAAATATTTTGAAGTGGACTAATAGCAAGAAACCAAAAAGATTAATCTATGTTCCAAAAAAGCTTATAAACATAGTCATTTGAGGAGATAAGGAACGTGCTTGACGTACAAGTTTTAATATGATAGAAATTACAATATTAAAACTAGCTTTTGACTAGTGGGTATGGACATATGACGAAAATTACATTTAAGCCAAAACAAGTAACTAAAAGACTCCTGTCAGAACTTCCTACGCGTGCAAGAGCTATTCTAGTTGGCCGTTTCGGTCTTGGTAAAGATGCCAAAAAACTGACACTTGAGATCATTGGACAAAAGTACGACATAACGAGAGAGCGTGTTCGACAGATTGAAAACTACGCACTCGGCACTATTCGTAAATCTGACACATTCAAAAAAGAGCAGGTTACTTTCGACGATCTTGAAAGCGTCGTTGATTCTCTCGGTGGCATTGTCCCGGAAGCTGAACTTTTGAATGAGATTGCGTCGGACAAAGGTACTCAAAACCATGTGTACTTTTTTCTAGTTCTTGGCGACGCGTTTAACCGTGAGCGAGAAAATGATGAATTCACACATCATTGGCACATAGACAAAGATCTTGCAGACAGCATACACACATCGCTCAGAAATCTATATAAAAATCTGGAGGATAACGAGCTTGTTTTGGAAAGCGATCTTATCGATACATTCCTAAAAGAGGTAAAAGATTTAAACCAAAAATATAAGAATGACGAAATTATCCGAAGGTGGTTGGCGTTGTCCAAGACTATTGGGAAAAACCCACTTGGTGAATGGGGTAGAAGCTCGTCACCAAATGTGCGCGCTAAGGGCATGCGTGATTATGCGTATCTTACAATTAAGCGACATGGTTCACCTATGCACTTTTCCGAAGTGGCAAAATCTATTTCCAGCCTCTTTAACCGAAAAGCACATATTGCAACTTGCCACAACGAACTCATCAAAGACGCACGATTTGTACTTGTAGGACGTGGGCTCTACGCACTTGCGGAGTGGGGGTACTCGAGCGGTGTTGTGAAAGATGTCATTGTAGACGTCGTGAGGGCAAATGGACCACTTACACGTGATGAGATAATCGACAAGGTCAAGAATGAACGCTATGTAAAGGACAACACGATTGTTGTTAATCTTCAGGACTCCTCGCTATTCAAGCGGCATAAGGACGGAACCTACAGCCTTGCCTAAATTTGAAATTAAAATACCCACATACATGTGGGTATTTTGGTATAGTCTCATGCTTTCTTTTACAGTATCATAGACCATAATGAGCGAGTTAATAACAGAATTCCTAGCTTTATTCCAAACTCCTGCTTTTTTGTTTAGTTTCCAAATTTTCAAGTGGGCGTCTCCTGTGTGGCTACCAATAGTCCTCTTTGTTGCGCTCGGGCGTCTATGGATGAGGTACATTCAAATGAGGACTATTGAAAATACAGAACATGTATTACTTGAGATCAGACTTCCGGCTGAAATCAAAAAGACACCACTTGCAATGGAGGCGGTTTTGGCCAGCTTCCAAATGCAACACGGAGAAACAACTTGGATAAAAAGAAGAATACTTGGAACGATGCGTCCGTGGTTTTCGCTTGAACTCGTTTCAATAGAGGGCAAGGTGCACTTCTTTATATGGACCAGAAAAAACCTTAAAAATGTCGTTGAAGCGGCTATTTATTCACAATATCCTGATGTGGAAATAGTCGAATCAGAGGATTATTCACTGTACGCAAATTTCGAAAAAGGAAAAACGAGCGCGTGGGGATGTGACTTTAAGTTAACCAAACAAGATGCATATCCAATCAAGACTTATATTGATTACGGGCTCGATAAAGAAACCACTAAAGAAGAGCAAAAAGTTGATCCGCTTTCCGGACTTCTTGAGTTTTTGAGTTCAATGGGTCCCGGTGAACAGCTGTGGTACCAGATTCTTATTCGTCAAACAAGAAAAGAGCGTAAAAAGCCCGGAACATTCTTTGGTAAACGTGACTGGAGAGAGGAAGCTGAAGAGCTCGTTAAAAAACTTCAAGATGAGGTGAAACCGTCTATGGAAGCAGGGGATGCGTTTGGAGGATTAGTGCAGTTAACACCAGGGCAAGCGGAGACTATAAAGTCCATTGAACGAAGCATCACAAAACTAGGATTTGATTGCGGTATTCGAGGTATTTACATTGCCAAAAATGATGCATTTGTTGGTCCAAAAATCCCCGCATTTATTTATTCTTTGAGACAGTTTAATTCAAACACACTGAATGGCTTTTCCATCACACGCTGGCTCGCCAAATTTGATTACCCGTGGCAGGACTATAAAGACATACGGCAAGATCGGACTAGAAGGAGACTCCTTGATGCGTATCGGAGACGTTCTTGGTTCTATCCGCCATACAAGACACCTTCTTATGTTCTAAACACCGAGGAACTGGCAACTATTTTCCACTTTCCCGGAGGTACAGCTCAGGCTCCTGGCGTAACACGTATTGCCAGCCGTCGTGCAGAAGCTCCCAGGAACATTCCGCAATGAAATGCATAAAAAACTTGAATATTACAAAGGGATTCTTATGGACAAAGCATCCTGGTATGTTAGCAAAGTTGACTCTATCCTTCCAGAACATGCGGACAGGCGTGTTCTGTGTTTTATTATAATTGTTCTTTTATCTTTAGGGTTGATGTATTTTTTTGTCGCGAGCGCACCAAATAAATTTCCAGAGAGAAGTATTACCACGATAGAAGAGGGTGAGAGTATTGCATCGGCGGCACTTCAGCTGAAAGAGGACGAATTCATCAGGTCTAAGTTTGTTTTCCAAATACTCGTGGTCTTAAAAAATAGAAATCGAGGTGTGCTAGCTGGCGACTACTATTTCCATGACAAAGAAGGACTTTTTGCTGTAGTAAGCATGCTAACCAATGGAAATTTCGGACTTGATCCCGTGCGCATTACCGTTTTCGAGGGAGAAACTAGGAAGGAGATGGCTGACTCATATGAAGAAAAGTTTAACAAATTTGATGCAGAAAAGTTCTTAGAGATAACAAAAGATAAAGAGGGGTACTTATTTCCCGACACATATTTTTTCCTTCCAAGCGTTCGTGCAAAGGAGGTGGCGAAGACCATGGAAAAGAATTTTATAAAAAAAATAGACAGCCTAGAGACAGAAATCCTAAAACACGGTAAGTCTTTAGAGGATGTCATTATAATGGCCTCCCTCATTGAGAAGGAGTCGGCCGATAGTTTAAGTGAGAGAAGATTGATTTCCGGAATTTTGTGGGAGAGGTTAGAACTTGGTATAGCACTTCAGGTTGATGCTACCTTTAAGTATGTAAACGGCAAGAGCACGTTCAAACTCTCAACGGACGATTTGAAAATAGATTCACCATACAATACATATACTAGGCGAGGACTACCGGTTGGTCCTATCGCAAACCCAGGGCTTGATTCTATACTTGCAGCTGTAACTCCTACTAAAAGTGATTATCTGTATTATTTGCATGACAGAGAAGGGGGTGTTCATTATGCGGAAACATTTGACGAACATAAGGACAATAAGACAAGATATCTCCGTTAAGTATAAGTATATGGAAAGAAAAAAAGTATTTGTAGCACTCTCTGGTGGTGTGGACTCTAGTGTGTCCGCGGCACTGCTCAAAAAAGAAGGGTATGATGTTACAGGTGTTTTCATAAAAGTCTGGCACCCTGATTTTTTGCCATGCGAGTGGAAGACTGAGCGACGCGACGCCATGCGTGTCTGCGTCAAGCTCAACATACCGTTTATGACGTTTGATTTTGAGAGTGAGTATAAGAAGGATGTAGTTGATTATATGGTGCGCGAATACAAGGCTGGAAAAACACCAAACCCAGACGTAATGTGCAACCGACACATTAAGTTTGGTGCGTTCCTAAGAAAAGTACGCGAAAGCGGTGTAAATTTTATTGCCACGGGACACTATGCTCGCTCAACGTTTGATGAGAAGACAGGCACTTATAAGCTATTGCGCGGAATTGATCGAAATAAAGATCAGACGTATTTCTTGTGGATGCTTACGCAAGACGATTTAAAATCCACTATTTTCCCCGTTGGAGATATGGAAAAAAAGGATGTAAGAAAAAAAGCCTCAGAGTTCGGATTGGAAACGGCTGACAAGAAAGACAGCCAAGGACTCTGTTTTGTTGGAAAGATAGACCTGAGAGACTTTTTAAAGCACTTTATCGACTCTAAGGAGGGCGATGTTATAAATGAGAAAGGAGAAAAAATAGGTACACACGAGGGGGCTTTCTTTTACACACTCGGGCAACGTCATGGCTTTATCACTGATAAAAAAACACCTAGCGAGGCACCACTTTACGTAGTCGATCGAAACGTGGAGGATAATACGATAACTGTCTCGAGTACACCCACCGAATCAGAGCATAATAAAAAAGAAATTCTACTTAAAGATGTTAACTGGATTTCTACTACGCCGAAAGAAGGTAAGACATTGAGAGCGCAGTATCGCTATAGGCAGAAGCAAGTAAGGTGCATCGTTAGGACTGGTGTGGACGAAGTCAAAATCGAATTTGAAACTAAGCAGGCGAGCGTTGCAAGTGGACAGTCTCTAGTTATTTATGATGGGGACGAATGCCTCGGCGGTGGAGTGATTTTATAAGAACTTATTTCGTTTAGACCCATTCCTGTCATATAATTAAATATAGTTTTAAATTTACATTTAAATCTAGATTTAAAACCATATTTAAAACTGTACGAAATAATGAATCCCGTTAGAGATAGTTAATAGTTATGTATGACCTCAACGAGCAAAATAAGTAGAATGGGTAAATGTATACAAAGATAAAAAATAACCTACGGAAACGCCAGAATAAGCACAGCATTTTTAGGTCGATGACAAGATTTTTAGAAAATAATAAACCAGGAAGCACCATTTCAACTTCGTTATTTGGCGTTTCCTATCTCTAACGGGATGAAGGAATATCGAGAAATTTATGTCATAAAAGCCAATGGCGAGAAAGAATTATTCTTACAGAGTAAACTTGAGCGGTCCCTCAAAAAAACCGGTACATCTCAAAAATTGATCAAGGAAATTGTTAATCACGTTAATGCTGAAATTGAGGATGGCATGACTACGAGCGAGATCTACAGACATGCTTTTTCGCTACTGAGAAAAAGTAAGGAGAAAACTGTCGCTGCACGGTACTCAATTCGTCGCGGAGTTTTCGCTCTTGGTCCAAGTGGATTCCCGTTTGAAAATTACGTTGCAGAAGTTTTTAACGCATTAGGTTATAGCACGCGTATCCAACAAGTGATTCAGGGAAAGTGTGCAACCCACGAAGTAGATCTTGTTGCGGAGAAGGACAATACAAGAATTTCCGCCGAGATTAAATTTCACAACAATCTAGGTATTAAAACGGACTTAAAAGTTGCGCTCTATGTGCATGCTCGTTTTCTCGATATTCACAAACAAGAAAACTTGGAAGAAGGGGACATGGTCCGTGAAGCTTGGTTGATAACCAATACTAAATTTACAAAAAGTTCCATTTCGTATGCTAAGTGCGTTGATTTAAAACTTCTAAGTTGGTTCTATCCCAACAAGCGTGGCCTATACGACCTCATTACACAGACTCGCATCTATCCTATAACGTGTCTTTCAACGCTGTCAGATAGGGAAAAGAAGAATCTCCTTGAACAGAAAATTGTGCTATGCCGTGACTTGGGCGAAGACGCCGCCGCGCTACAAAAAGCTGGTGTTGCGCCTGCGAAAATAGCCACGGTTATTGCAGAAAGTCAAGCCTTGTGTACCGGCGATCATCGTATAGAATAGGTGTATATAAGCCATAACTGAGGGAAACGAAAGAATATGGATGAAGACAAAGCAGTCAACAGTAAAGTAATCGGTTCATTTATTGCAGGATTCATAATTGGTATTGGTATCATGTTTCTCATTGGAGACAGGGTTCCCTCATTGAACGGTGGTGGCGGAGACGACAACATGACTGGCTCCGGCGGCAATAGCGCACTTGTGTCCGAAAATAACAACGTTGCTATTTCGGACCAATTGTCTGGTGATAGAGTATTGATTGACACAGTGTCTATAGAGAAGGATGGGTGGGTGGTTATACACGAAGAAGTAAATGGTGTCTTAGGAAATGCACTTGGCGCACACAGGCTCAATGCTGGTGTTAGCGAAAAGGTATATGTAAAACTTTTGAGGAACACCGAAATAAATCAGACGTACCACGCACTTCTATATAATGACAACGGAGATAAAGAGTTTAATTTAGGGGATGACAGTCCATTACAGGACTCTCTTGGAGGGTTTATCGAGGGTGTGTTTATGGCGGTGCAAATTGATCGAAAGACACAGTAGTCTGCTGTAAGATTAATGGACACATTGTTAGTTATATATTAAAAGGATAATTTTCTAATTGAATGGATTTATTAGTGAATCCAGATCTTGTAACACTCTTTTCGCAGCTCGTGTTAGCTGTATTTTTAGGGATGCTTCTTGGCACTGAACGATCTATTGCTGGAAAGACTGCTGGTATGCGAACGTATGCGCTTGTATCTTTAGGCTCCGCACTCTTTATCATTACATCCACTATTGCAACAGGAGTATATCTACCACTGTTAAATTTTGACCCCCTTCGTGTCGCAGGCGGTATTGTAACAGGGGTAGGTTTTCTGGGTGCCGGCATGATTATATTTCGAGGATCAAGGGTAAGTGGACTTACAACAGCAGCAAGCCTTTGGGTTGCGGCAGGAATCGGTATGGCAGTTGGCTTCAGACTTTATGCAGTTGCGATATTTACGACACTTTTGACATTGCTCGTCTTCACCATCCTTTGGGCTATTGAACAAAAGATTAAATCACTTAAATACTACGAAGAAGACGATACGAAAGTGGAGGCTGTCGTAAACGACAGGGACTAGCTGGGCAGATAGCCATGCTATACTTTCTCTCATGAGTCAGTTTTATAGACCAGACCGAAGCAAGGACTGGAATTATGGAGGAACACGCTGGCGTCTTTCCCGCTCCAAAATCGATTTATTCGTTTCGTGTCCCAGATGCTTTTATGTAGATAATAAACTTGGGACAGCACGCCCACCAGGGTTTCCATTTAATCTAAATAGTGCTGTCGACACGCTCCTCAAAAAAGAGTTTGATATTTATCGCGCTAAAGGTAAACCACATCCGTTAATGGAGCAGTATGGCGTAGATGCCATTCCTTTTGTACATAAAGATCTCGACGTTTGGCGTGAGAACTTTAAGGGTGTACGGGTGTTACACGAGCCGACTGGGTTTACGGTTTCCGGCGCAGTCGATGATGTGTGGGTGAACCCCGATGGCGAGATTATTGTTGTTGACTACAAGGCAACCAGCAAAAACGAGAAGATCGAAACGCTTGATAAAGATTGGCACCAAGGTTACAAACGGCAGATGGAAGTGTATCAATGGCTGTTGCGACAGAAAGGTTTCAAAGTCTCAAACACCGGTTACTTCGTATATGCAAATGCCGGTAGAGACAAAAAAATGTTTGATGGAAAACTTGAATTTGTTCTGACCTTGATTGCTTACGTTGGGGACGACGGCTGGATAGATGGGACACTCGCTAGTATAAAAGAGACGTTAGAAAGTGAGAAGATTCCTCCCGTGGGCAAAGATTGTGACTACTGCACATATCGTGAATTCGTTGGGAAAAAACTTTTGAAGAAACATCAAGAAAATAATACTCCAAAAGCAAGAGGGAGTGCAGAAAAAGTCACAGCCAAATCTAAAAAAGTATCAAAGAATGAAACAGGAACGCTCTTTTAAAACTCGTGTGTCGGAGGTTGTCTCTGATATTCCGATGGGCGAAGTCTTAAGCTACACTGAGGTTGCGCGGCGTGCTGGGAACCCAGCTGCCGCGCGTGCAGTAGGTATGATAATGAGTAAAAACCACGATCCTAAAATTCCGTGTCATCGCGTTATCTGCTCTACTGGCAAACTTGGCGGTTACAATGGCGGCGTTAACAAGAAGCGAGCACTTCTTGAAAAAGAGAGATATAAAGTATAAGTATAAGTATTGGTATATGGGGAAAGTATAAGGAAAATTTTCCACTTTGATCGAGATCCGATCTCGATCAAAGTGGTAGGATTTGATATGAATTAGTACCATGTGAGCGTTATGTTTGCCTTAAAGTGATGTTACACTAGTACTATTATATGATTGAATTTCTTTCAGCATTAAGTCTTGGTTTTTTAGGTATTACAGCAGAGACGTTGGGAACGATATTAATTGCCATAACGGTCATGAATGTGCATTCGCATATTATTCACGAGAGACACATTGATATGTATGTGATCAAGGCAATGAGAAAGGAGAGGCGATACGTTATTAGTGGTATATTACTCGTCATTCTTGGTTATATCCTAATTGTCATTGACAGCGACTTTCTATTTTGAGCTAGAGTCAACCTATAGTACTGTTTATAAATGCAATCAGACGACATAAGAGCTAAGTTTATAGCTTTTTTTACCGACCCTAGGCGCAAACACGAATTGATACAAGGCGCGCCCCTCATTCCGAGTGAAACAGATAAATCAGTTTTATTTACAACGGCTGGAATGCAGCAGTTGGCCCCTTATCTTTTAGGTGAAGAGCATCCAAAGGGTAAGAGATTGGTCAGTGTTCAGAAGTGCGTTAGAACACAAGATATAGATGAAATTGGCGACAACATACACGTCACGTTTTTTGAGATGCTGGGTAACTGGTCCCTAGGAGATTATTTTAAGGAGGATGCGATCAAATGGAGTTATGAATTTTTAATAGATGAATTAGGACTTGATAAAGCTCGTATTTATATAACATGTTTTGAGGGCAATGATGACGCTCCTAAAGATAAAAAAAGCGCTGAGATCTGGGAGAGTTTGGGTATTCCAAAAGAGAGAATTTATTTTCTTGGTGAAAAAGATAATTGGTGGAGTCCGGGCGACAATGGGCCCTGCGGACCAGACACGGAAATGTTTTATGATGTTGTAGGAAATCTGAATCTTAAAAGCAAAGAGGAATTTAAAAAAGCAGATGAGAAACAGCAAGTTGTGGAAATATGGAATGATGTTTTTATGGAGTACGAGAAAAAGGACGGGCGAATCGTCGGAAAACTAAAACAACAAAACGTAGACACAGGAGCCGGACTTGAGAGGCTTGCGATGGTAATGCAGGGCAAAGACAATATATTCGACACGGATTTATTTTCCGGAGTGATAAAAAAACTTGAAGAGACTTCAGGAAAATCTTACACAGATAATCAAAAATCTTTTAGAATTATTGCAGATCATATTCGTAGTGCCGTATTTATAACCGCTGAGGGTGTATTGCCAAGCAACACTGAACATGGATATATCGTTAGAAGATTGATAAGAAGGGCAGTTATCGCAAAGGACAGACTGGGATTAGAGGATTCAGGACTACACTCTTTGATCGAGGTAATTGTCAGCGTCTATGAAAAACATTACCCATATTTAAGGAGCAAAGTAATGACGATATCGAGAACAATTGAGGAAGAAGAAAAAAAATTCCGAAAGACTCTTGATCGTGGAATAAAACAGTTTGAGAGGACCTACAATATGTCTGTTGGTAGAAGCACCGTAGACTCAGAACTTTCTTCGGAAGTAGTTTTTGATTTAGTTACTACTTATGGATTTCCCTTTGAGCTTGTTAAAGAATTAGCTGATGAACGCGGTTTGCGAATAGATGAAGATGCTTTTAATAGAAGAATGGAGTTACATAGAGAGACCTCTCGAGCGGGAGCAGAGCAGAAGTTTAAGGGAGGCTTAGCGGATGCGAGCGAAGAAACTACAATGCTTCATACTGCCACACATTTAATGCTTGCCGGACTTCGAAAGTACCTTGGTGAGCATGTGCACCAAGCCGGCTCAAACATAACAGCCGAGCGAACACGTTTTGACTTTACTCATGGAGAGAAGGTTGATCGAGGAACGCTCGATAAAGTGGAGGCCTATGTTAATGAAGTAATTAGGAATAAGTGTAACGTCGTGATTGAGGAGATGGACAAAAATACGGCTATGGAGAGCGGTGTAGAGGGAAGTTTTTGGGAGCGGTATCCGGACACTGTTAATGTCTATATGGTCAAATCCTCCGATGGTACCGTCTACTCGAGCGAGCTGTGTGGTGGACCTCATGTGAAAAATACTGGCGATATCAAAGGAACATTTAAGATAACGAAAGAAGAAGCTTCAAGCGCTGGTGTAAGACGCGTGAAAGCGGTTCTTAAGTAAAAAATCATTGCGGGAAAATAGTCTTCAAATATAATAAGTAGTATGAATCCCGTTAGAGATAGTTAATAGTTATGTATGACCTTTACTAACAAAATAGTAAAATAAGTAAATGTATATAAAGATAAAAAATAACTTACGGAAACGCCGGAATAGGCACAACACCTAGGTCGATGAAAAGATTTTTAGAAAATAATAAAATAGGAAGCACTATTTTAACTTCGTTATTTGGCGTTTCCTATCTCTAACGGGATGAAAAACAAAGCTTCTTCAAAGACGAATACAGGTACACGTTCTCTCATTGTTTTTGACATTGGAAGCGGGAGTGTTGGAGCGGCTCTTGCCATACTTTCGCCAAAAAAGCTTCCAAAGATTCTTTACAGCACGAGGAACGCGATTAGTTTCCATGAAACAGCCCCACGTTTAGATAAGTTAACAAAAGCCATGCTTGCAACACTACTGAACACTATGTTCGAAGTGCAATCTGTTACCACACAGCTATTGAAAAATGAAGGCATTTTCCTGAAGGGTAAACTCGTAGATCACGTATTAACCACATTCTCAAGTCCGTGGGCTACAGTTGAGATAAGAAGGTTGTCTATAAATAAGGAGGAACCGTTTACTATGACGAGGCAAATATCCGAAAGATTTGTGAAAGAGGCGATTTCCAAATTTATTGGGGAAGATACCAAAACCACCCCTATTAAATCGAGGAATCGAGACTTGGCTTCAGTGGATTGTGAGATAATTCGAACAACATTAAATGGTTACCAAACGAGCAACCCTTACGACAAACCAACAAAGAGGCTGAAAATTGATCTAGGACTTAGCGCCATCTCACGTGACATTCACGACCAAACATCTGAAATTGTAGGAGAATTACTTCCTGACGATAGTGTGGATTTTCATGCGTTTCCACTTGCATCATTTCTTGCGGCTAGGGATGTTTTTGAGCAAAGCGACGATTTTGTACTCTTGGACATTAGTGCCGAGATGAGTGACATAAGTCTTGTTGATGGTGGCACGCTAGTTCATTTGGCCTCGTTTACAGGAGGGCGACATTTAGTTTTCCGTGAGATTTCTAAAGTTCTTAAAGTACCTATCGAAGAAACCCGTTCACTACTGCATTTATATTTATGCGGGAAAATGAGCCAAAAACAGGAAAGCGATTTTATTGCTATTATGGAATCCGTTAGAGCACAGTGGACTAGTTCCTTCTCTTTAGCACTGAATAAAATTCGCCAAACACGACCCCTTCCTAACACGCTTTTACTATTGGCAGATAAAGACCTTTCCGGTTGGTTTAAAAAAATTATCGAACCACAATCAGAACAAGAGACTATGCCAGATATGCAACATTTTGAAGTAACAGTTCTCGATGGTACATATCTTGCTAACTACATTACATGGCTGGGGGGAGAATGGGCACTTGACCCATTTCTTGCTCTTGATATCCTTTTTTATAAGCGTAAATTGGGCATATAGGAAATATTAGATTCCTGTATTACCATGCTATACTGGAGCTAAATTAACTTATTTATATGGCAAGAAACACAATTCGGGACATAGTAATTCCAGGAGGACGAAGACCAAAACGTCCGCCTGTGGATTCTAACATCAAGCGTCCACCTTACGAAGAAGGAGACAGGTTTAGACCAGCACCACCACGCGAGCCCATGCCTCGCCGAGGGAAAAGGCCATCCATTCTTTATGTTAGTGTCGCTGTTATCCTATTCCTTGCTCTAGGCTTTCTCGCAATATCTATGGTGCTTTCAGGCGCACAAGTGACAATCTACCCAAAACACGAACGGTTAGTTGTTGATGGCACATTCTCTGCAATACCATCTAAAGAGACAGGTGAAGGCCTTAAATATGAGACAGTTGAGTTGAGTGTCACAAAGACCGATACAGTTCAAGCAACAGGGAGAGAACAAGTTGAGCAAAAAGCTAGCGGAAAAATAATCATATACAACGATTACAACACTGTCGGTCAGCGACTTATCCGCAACACTCGTTTTGAAACACCAGACGGACAAATTTATCGTATTGATAAGTCTGTTGTAGTACCAGGCCAGACGAAAGAGGGAGGTGTCACAACTCCAGGGAGCGCTGAGGTTACAGTCTACGCAGATGAGGCAGGAGAAAGTTATAACAGGGGACTCACAGACTTTGTCATACCGGGTTTTAAAGGTGCGCCGCAATTTGAAAACTTCTACGCGCGAAGTGTAACGTTAATGACAGGAGGATTTATAGGAGAGCAGTTGGTTGTTGAAGACAGTTTGCTTGCATCGACTAGGCAGGTTCTTCGCGAGGAGATTGAGACAACATTACGCTCGGACATTGCAAAACAAACACCCGAAGGTTTTGTTTTCTTCGACAACTCACTCTTTGTAGAATTTGAAACATTACCTATAGTGGAGTCAGGAACTGATGCAGTTGTTAGTGAAAAAGGAATACTTCACGGCGTTTTATTCACAAGTACCGAACTTGCTAGCTACCTTGCGGAAAATACACTCGGAAATTACGACGACAGCCCTGTAGACATTTTGAATCTATCAGCACTAACACTCATTCCTAGGCAGAGTGATGAAGGTGTGAATCCGTGGGAAGAGTCGCCGCTTTTATTCTCACTTACAGGTAATGTCGAAATTGTTTGGCTGTATGACGAAGAGCAGCTAAAGGCAGACCTCGCAGGTAGGGCAAAAGAAGCAATCTATACTATACTTTCAGGGTATCCTGGCATCGATCGCGCAGAGGTGATAGTTCGGCCATTCTGGCGCAAGAGTTTTCCTGATGACGCAGAAGAAATCAGCATAAAACAGATTCTTGAACTTGAAGGAGAGTAGCTAGCTGTCAATATTTTGCAAACAGTCAAATCTTGATATAAAACGTCTCCAACAGCTCTTGAACAGTGACCCCGACACGCAAGTTGCAGAAAGCGGAGCCGGCTCACCGGGACTGGAGACAAATTATTTTGGTTCACTCACCGAGCGTGCTGTACAAAAGTTTCAGGCAAAATACGGTATTGTATCTTCCGGAACACCGGGTACGACCGGACATGGTCGGTTTGGACCTAAAACGCACAGTAAACTGGCAGAAATATCCACCAATTAAAACGCAAAATAGAGCTATAACTGAGCCGATACTGCTCATGTTATATATAATCGCAAAAAATGGCGGGAAAGAGCAAAATATATTGACCTACGCACTCATTTCTGGTAATATATGCAAACTTGCCAAATGTGAATGAGTAATAGTAGCAAACAACAAGAAACAGTGATCGGAACGGTCGATGAGGCCCTACCGAACACACTTTTTCGAGTTACGCTTGAAAATGGTGAGAAACTCCTTACATTTCTCTCTGGAAAGATGCGAATGTATCGAATCAGGGTACTTGTGGGAGACAAGGTGGAAATTATACTTGACCAATACGGCGGTAAGGGGCGAATAATTCGCAGATTTTAGGGGAAAAGACTATAACTACTTGTTATTTACGCCAAAGGCGTGTTCGTAGTTTTTTTTGTTTATAAAAAGGGAATGAGGGAGTGGAGTATTTTTATTAGAGTTGGTACATTTTTCAAGAGAGAAAACTCTCTAATAGGATGAATCCCGATAGTAATCACGGACACTAACACGATATATGAAGAAAAAGTCGAACAATTACAAAAGTTTAAATTTATGGCAAGGATAATTAATGTCCGTGTCCTATTACTATCGGGATGAAGGTAAAAGCATCAGTCAAAAGGATTTGTCCAAATTGTAAAACTAGGAGGAGGAAAGGCCGCGTTTATGTTATTTGTACGAATCCACGCCACAAACAGAGGCAGGGGTAAGTGAGTTACGCCAATAGCAAAATTTAAAACATGCGCATCGCAGGAATTACACTACAAGACAATCAAAGACTTGAAATCAGCTTGACAGCGATTTTTGGTATTGGAAGAAGTCGTGCAAGAGAGATACTCCTTGGCCTCAAGATCGACGCTGGGAAAAAAGCAAGCGAACTCACAGCAAGCGAGAGTGGTTCTATACGCGAAGCTATCGAAATAAACAAAATAGAAGGAGACTTAAAGCGAGAAGTTTCTGAAAACATCAAGCGTCTTAAGGACATAAAATCATATCGCGGTTTTCGCCACACGAAACACCTTCCATCTAGGGGTCAGCGAACAAAGACGAACTCTCGCACGGTGCGTGGAAATGTTAGAAAAACAATGGGAAGTGGTAAGCGTAAACTTGATAAGAAATAGATAAATATTAACTCTCAGAATATCCAACCAAATTTAAAATGGGAAAGAAACGAATTGTTAAGAAAAAAGGAGGTGGAATGAACCAAGGTCTAAAAAGTCGGTCTCTTTCTCGCGTGCCAAAGAAAAGAATGGAGGCAGGTATTTTACATATTAAAGCAACATACAACAACACAATACTTATGCTTACAGACAAAGAAGGTGGTGCTGTTATTTTTTCATCATGTGGAGCTCTCGGTTTTAGTGGGGCACGAAAAGGGACTCCTTTTGCCGCAGCAAAAGTAGGCGAGCTTGTTGGGGAAAAAGCTGCACTAATCGGTGTTAAAGATGTTGATGTTGTTATTAAAGGAGTGGGGAGCGGGCGCGAGAGTTCGCTTCGTGCGTTTTCATCAAAAGGTATTAAGATAAAAACCATTAAAGATATGACACCTATTCCATTTAACGGTCCACGGGCAAAAAAGCCTAGGAGAGTATAAATAAACACCTAGATTTTGTTAGGAACAAAACAAAATCTAGAAGTACGAATTTACCCGCCTAAATTTTTGAACAAACATTATGACAGAGAACAACATATTGAAAGAACAAAACACTCATGTTACGCTAACACAGCATTTTGGTGTGTGTTCAAAAACTTTGTCGGGTTTAAGATTTTCTAATCTCGCCTTGCTCGCTAATAAAATCTAACATGATTGTAGGACCACGATACAAAGTATGTAAAAGGTTGGGGAATTCAGTCTACGAAAAGTGTCAGACACAGAAGTATGCCCTACGAGAGTCGAGGCGTCAGTCTGGGATGAGAATTGGCCGAGGACGTCCTCGTCGCCTTAGCGATTATGGAAAACAGCTTCTTGAAAAACAGCGCGTTAGGGCAACTTATGGTATTACGGAAAAGCAATTGTCGCGCTACGTTAGTATGGCAAATAAAAAGCAAGGAGACCCCGGAAGCAATGTTTTGGTACTGCTTGAGACTCGTCTTGACAATGTTCTCTTTCGACTTGGACTAGCAACGACAAGGCGTGGAGCACGGCAGATGGTTTCGCATAGACACGTTCGTGTGAATGATAAAAAAGCGAGCATACCATCACATCACGTTTCAGCAAATGATGTAATTACCGTTCGAGAAAAAAGCAAAAATAGCCCGCTTTATGCTCACATTAAAGAAGGTGAAGAAGAGCGCAGTGTACCAACTTGGTTAGATTTTAATCGTAATAAATTAGAAGGTAAGGTTAAAAGTATTCCAACTAGGGAATCTATCGAAGCCCTTTTCGATATAGGAATTGTCATGGAATACTACAGTCGATAGGGATTTTAATAAATTATTAACACTATTATGCCAGATTACAACATAACATTGCCATCCAAGCCTCGAATTGTTAAAGAAGAGGATCTTATAGGCATCTACGAGATAGATGGTTTGTATCCAGGGTATGGACACACTCTGGGGAACTCGCTACGTCGTATCATTTTGTCGAGTCTTCCTGGAGCCGCTATCACTTCTATAAAGATTGACGGTGTCAGTCATGAATTCTCAACACTTGCTGGTGTAAAAGAAGACGTCATCACAATTTTGCTGAATTTAAAAAAGATTCGTATTTTGGTCCACTCTGATGAACCGCAGACAATGCAACTAAAATCCAAAGGCCCAAAGAAAATAACTGCAAGTGACATTGAGGCACCATCACAAGTTGAGATTTTGAATCCGGATCAACCAATTGTTGAGGTAACAGGAACTAATACAAAACTTGATATTGAACTCACTGTAGAGAGAGGACTCGGGTATGTGTCAAAGGACGTTCTTCGAAAAGAAAAAGTAGATATTGGCACAATTACACTCGACGCAACATTTACACCGATAAGAAGGGTAAATTACGAAGTAGAGAATATGCGTATAGGTGACAGAACTGACTTTAATCGTCTCCGTGTTTTTATTGAAACAGACGGGACAATAACACCACGTGAGGCGCTTCAAAAATCAATCGAGATTATGATCAATCAACTCAAAGCAATTATTGGATTTAAAGAGGAAGAGATTAAGATTCCTACCTCAGAAGACGATGTAGAAGAGGCTCATGGCGCAACAAACGAGGACGAGATTAACTCGGAGTCTTTGAAGACACGTATCGAAAGTCTGGATCTTTCAGCACGTACAGTAAATGCACTTTCAAACGCAAACATTCGTACGATTGGAGGGCTTGCACGAAAGAAAGAAGAAGACGTACTAGCGCTCGAAGGACTTGGAACTAAAGGGCTTCAGGAGATTAAGAGAGCATTGAGCAATTTCGGCATTGTTCTCAAATAAAAACGAAACATGCGACACTACAACACCAACAAAAAATTTGGACGCGTAGCAAGACAAAGAAAAGCTTTGCTTAGAGGCCTTGCACGTGTTTTTGTGGAACGTGAGCGTATTGAGACAAGTCCAGCAAAAGCAAAAGCACTTAGTTCTTTCGTTGAAAAATTAATTACACTCGGGAAAAAAGGAACTCTCGCCTCTCGGCGTACAATAATATCTAGGCTTGGCGGAGGTGAAGACGAGGCTAAGAAAATTGTTGAAACACTATCCCCTCGCTTCAAAGAAAGAGGTGGTGGTTACACCAGGATAAGTCAACTGTCAGGACGAGGTAACGAATCAAAAGCAGTTATTGAGTTCGTTGAATAATATGAAAAAACACACGATTGACGCAAAAGGAAAAAAACTTGGACGAATCGCAACTGAAGTGGCTTATAAACTCATGGGTAAAGACAGCCCAGATTACGAGCCACAGAAAATTAGCAACGTAGAGGTTGAGGTCCTCAACGCTTCGAAGCTAGACATAGGAGACTACTTTCTAAAGAAAAAACAGTACCCCTCATATTCAGGATATCCTGGAGGACTATCATTTCGTACTGGAGAAAAGGTTGTAGAGAAACATGGGTTTGGTGAACTCGTACGCAAGGCAGTTTATGGTATGCTTCCCGGCAACAAGTTACGTGCACCACGCATGAAAAAGCTTAACGTAAGAGAATAACTAAATGAGATCCTGTATTCTACGAGGAATCGAAGTAGAATACAGAAAAGCGAATTTACCCGCCTAAATTTTTGAACAAACACCATGAGGAAAAAAGATACATTATGGGAGAAAAACACATGTGCTATGCTAGCACAGTATTTTGGTGTATGTTCAAAAACTGCGGCGGGTTTAAGATTTAATAACATTATTTCTCGCTACGCTCAGAATAATTAACAAGATCTAAGACATGGTAACAACTCCAGCAATGAAAAAAGGAGAATACATTGAGGCAGTCGGCCGGAGAAAAACGGCTGTTGCGCGCGTACGTCTTTTTGAAAATAAGAAAGAAACATTCACTGTAAATGATAAAGACCACGTTGACTTTTTTCCTATTAAAACTCTTCAGAAAATTGTTGAGGAAGCGCTGAGAAATATTGATATTGATAAAACATTTTTTGTCAGTGTTAAAGTGCGCGGTGGAGGACAGACCAGCCAAGCAGAGGCAATCCGCTTGGGAATTTCGAGAGCACTCATTAAGCTTCAACCAGCACTTCGCACAAAACTCAAAAAAGCAGGATTTTTGAAGAGAGATCCTCGCGTCAAAGAGCGCAAGAAATTTGGTCTAAAGAAAGCGCGCAAAGCAGCTCAATGGTCGAAGCGATAGAGAAGATCATTGTGCTGTGGAAAGGGCGAAAAGCAATGGGATTGTTTTCCGCGGAAACGGCCTGAAAAGCAATCCCACCACTTTTCAGTTCGTGTAGGAGAGCAATGAGTGGAGCGAATGTTGAGAACCGTGGGTTCGAAAATGCAAAGCTTGGCTCATTTGGTCGAAGCGATAGCAAGACAACTGGGCCACAATTAATTTATATGAAAAGAAAATCATTAGTGAATAGTGAAGCTCTTGACAATGCTCAGGAAGAGGAGCATAATGATGTGGAATTTGAGGATATTGATGAAGAGGCTAGGATAACATTGTCTGTTAAAAAAGTTCGGGATAAGTTAAAAGCCTGTGAGACTGAGAAAAAGGAATATCTCGATGGCTGGCAGCGCTCTAAGGCTGACTTTCTAAACGCACGGAAACAAGACGCAAAAACCCTTGATACAGCTGTTATGCGCTCAAAAGAAAGTATGGTTCTGGACATCCTGCCTATCCTTGATAGTTTTGACATGGCCTTTAGTGATAAAGCTAAGGATCAGTCTCCAGAATGGAGTATTGGAATTCAAAATATACACTCACAGCTTTTAAGTATTCTCAAAGAACATAATGTTGTGGTGTTGAATCCGAAAGGAGAGATTTTTGATACGTCCAAACACGATTCAATAGAAACCATAGATACAGATAAAAAGAAGGATGATAACCATATAGTAAAAGTTTTACAAAAAGGATATGAAATGAATGGAAGGGTAATACGAGCGGCAAAAGTTAAAGTCGCACATTTAACAAAAAAATAGCATTACAAATTTTCAAAACAAGTAACAGAAAATAATATGGGAAAAATAATTGGTATAGACTTAGGAACAACAAATTCTGCTGTAGCAGTAGTTGAGGGAGGTGAGCCGCGTATTGTTGAAAACGCAGAGGGGGCACGTACGACACCTTCGATAGTTGCTTTTTCAAAAGCCGGAGAACAACTTTCAGGACTCGTAGCAAAGCGTCAGGCGGTGACAAACCCTAGTAATACGATTTTTGGGATCAAGCGACTTATTGGTCACAATTTTAAGGAGGATGCGGCGCAGGAAGAAATGAAGATTGTCCCATTCGACATTAAAGCTGGACCAGACGGCGGTATGTTGATAAAAATGGGAGAAAAAGACTATCGCCCTGAAGAAATCTCCGCAATGATCCTTCAGAAATTGAAGACCGACGCAGAGAGCAAGCTTGGTGAGAAAATCACAGAGGCTGTTATAACTGTACCTGCTTACTTTAACGACGCACAGAGAAAAGCCACAAGAGACGCAGGACAGATCGCCGGCCTCGAGGTAAAGCGAATAATAAATGAACCCACAGCCGCAGCGCTTGCTTACGGGTTCAATAAAAAGAAAGAGGAACAAATTGTTGTCTTTGATTTTGGAGGAGGAACGTTTGACATCTCTGTTCTAGAAATTTCTGGCGATACAATTGAAGTAAAATCAACCGACGGCGACAATCGTATGGGTGGAAAGGATATTGACCAGAAAATCATTCGATGGATTGCCGACGAATTTAAAAAAGAGAGTGGAATTGATCTAACAAAGGACCCACTTGCTCTACAACGGCTTGATGAAGCCGCAGAAAAGGCAAAGCACGAACTATCTACAGCAACTGAAACCGAAATAAATATTCCATTTGTCACTAGCGATGCAGACGGGCCAAAACATTTACTTCTAAAAATGACACGTTCAGTACTTGAGGAACTTGCTCGTCCGTACATTGAACGATCAATTGAAATTACCAAACGTGCTGTTGAAGCTTCTCCTTTTAAAGTATCTGAAATAGATGAAATTATCCTTGTTGGTGGGCAAACACGCATGCCGGCAATCGAAAAAGCAGTTAAAGATTTCTTTGGAAAGGATGTAAACAAATCAATCAACCCAGACGAAGTAGTAGCCCTCGGCGCTGCTCTTCAGGGAGGTATCATGCAAGGGGATGTGAAAGACATTCTTCTTCTGGATGTTATTCCATTGTCTCTAGGAATAGAAACTCTTCACGGAGTTTCTACCAAACTCATTGAAAGAAATACAACTATTCCAACAACAGCGACTCAGCGCTTTTCAACAGCAGCAGACAATCAGACTTCCGTTGAAGTACACGTAGTTCAGGGAGAGCGTGCAATGGCGAGTGACAACAAAAGTCTTGGACGTTTTATGCTAGACGGTGTTCCACCAGCGGCGCGCGGTATCCCGCAGATTGAAGTTTCATTTGACGTGGACGCTGACGGTATTTTAAAAGTCAAGGCAAAGGACAAAGCAACCGGTAAAGAACAATCAATTCGTATCGAGGCTTCTAGTGGACTGACTGATGAAGATATTGAACGAATGAAGAAGGATGCAGAAGCACACGCTGATGAAGACGCAAAGGCAAAAGAATCTGCAGAGGCGAGAAACCTTGCTGACCAGATGGTTTACACTTCGGAAAAAGCACTCAAAGATCAAAAGGGTAAAGTTCCAGAAGATGTGAGGAAGAGTGTTGAGGAAAAAATCAAAGCGTTGAAAAAAGTAAAAGACGACAAGGATATTAAAGTTGTAAAGGCAGCAACAGAGGCGTTATCTGGCGAATTGCAAAAAATTGGAGAAGCAATGAGCACTGCGGCTAAATCGGAAGGAAGTGATCCCAAAGGAGGAGAGGAAGGTGTCCGCGACGTAGAATACAAAGAAAAAGACGCATCAGGAGATGACGAAGATTCCTCTAAAGGCCCGGAAAATAAGGGCTAACTAATATCCACCTTTCTTTCTACTAGCCTCTACCCACCGTGATACAATAGAGTCAAATCTTGAGAAGCCCACACCACAATGAATTCCGCCACGGGGATGTATAAGAGACGGCTAATTTTTTAAACGGGACAAGTCCCGTTAGGAATTACGGATAGATTGGATGATGTGGAGAGGGAGAGATGACAATATTAATATATTACTACACTTATATATTGAAAGGATAATTCTCTAACGGGATGAATAAAGACTATTACACAATCCTCGGCATTGAACGTAATGCCACTAAAGACGATATAAAAAAAGCGTTTCGCAAGCTTGCGCACAAACACCACCCAGATAAAGGAAACACCGACGACGCGAAGTTTAAGGAAATAAGCGAAGCGTACAACATCTTATCAGATGATAAAAGACGCGCTGAATACGATTCCTACGGAAGGGTGTTTAATGGTGCTGGTGCGCCAGGCGCACCAGGAGCCGGCTTTGAAGGGTTTGATTTTGGAGGCTCTGGATTCAACGCACAAGATTTTCAGAATTTCGATCTCGGAGACATTTTTACTGAATTCTTCAATGGTGGAGGCGGTGCACGACGTGTAAAGCGAGGTCGTGACATTTCTATTGATCTCGAGCTTCCGTTTACTGAAGCAGTTTTTGGTACAAAGAGAAAAGTACTCATAACGAAAGTGTCCGAATGCAAGAAGTGTAAAGGAACGGGTGCAAAAGCTGGTTCAAGCATGGACACTTGCCCTACATGCAACGGCAAGGGAAATATTCACGAGACAAAAAGATCACTTCTTGGGACTTTCACGAGTATGCGCGTGTGTGATTCATGTCATGGAAAGGGGGAAGTCCCGCACGATAAATGTAATGACTGCCACGGCATCGGTATTAAGAGGCAGGAGGTTGAGATTAGTATTACAGTTCCAGAAAATATTCATAATGGTGAAATGATTCGTCTTAGCGGTGCTGGAGAGGCACTCTCAGGCGGTGTGCCAGGTGATCTGTATGTAAAGCTCCACGTAGAGGACGATCCTCGGTTTAAGCGCGAAGGTACCAACATTACAACAACACTTAATATAAAACTCACAGACGCGCTATTAGGTAAAGAATACACACTACCGACACTAGACGGCGAAATCCAAGTAAAAGTTCCGGAAGGTGCTTCACCCGGAGAAATGCTCCGCCTTCGCGGTAAGGGTGTTCCAAAACGCGGTGGGGGACGTGGGGATCTATTTATAAAGCTAAAGATCAAACTCCCGCAAAAACTCTCGAAGAAAGCGAAAATGCTCGTCGAAGAGCTCAAAGAGGAGGGGATATAAGGACACTTAAATTATATGAAGGGAAGTATTGAATCAATAACCGAAGAGGCGTTCGGCTATTTAACAAGCCTTTCCATTGAAATCCTCTTTTTAGGAGGTTTTTTCTTATTAATTATCGCCTATGGATTACGAAGTAGTCGTGGAAACCTTATAGGTATTATTCTATCCATATACATCGCGCTCCTCTTAACGCCATTGTTTCCATATAAGGATATCCTAAATGTAGGAGAAAAAGTAGTTTTGGGGCGCTTTGACCTTGGTAGTTTACTTATTTATTTTGGGTTTATTTTTCTCGCTTTTATTGCAATGCGAAGAGTGGTGGACTATGAGTGGGAGTTGACGAGGCTCGGCGGACTATACCAAACAATAGTACTAGCTTTTTTTGTGACAGGCCTTCTATCGCTTGGTGCGTTTAAAACAAGTCTTATATATGGATTTAAAACACTAACACCGGTTGATACACTTTTTACAACACCGGAATATTTCTTCTGGTGGATTTTCGCATCTATCATTACTATTTTTATTACCGCACGGTAAAAATAACCAAGAGACAATCTAGGTTAAACACGGTTGGTTTTGGTCTAAATGCATGTGGTATAATTTACATATAATAATTAATTCAATCTATGCAGGCATTTTCAATTAAAGAAGCGATTAAATACGGGTGGAAGTCGACAAGAGAACACATAGTCTTCCTTGTGAGTCTGGTTGTTGGAATATTTGCAATCAACGCAGGTTTTAGTTATGCAGAAGAACTTTTAAGTTCCACAGGTAATAATCTTATAGTGTTTACACTTTTCGTAGTCTCACTACTAATAAGTTTCTTACTTGGTATTGGCCTTATCTACATAACACTTAAAATATATGACGAGAATAAGGCCGCATATAAGGATTTATTAGAGCCCGCACCTCTTCTCTGGAGATTTATAGGCGCGTCAGCAGTTTACACACTTATAGTAATAGCAGGACTCATCCTTTTTGTAGTTCCGGGAATTATATGGGCGATCAAATATAAATTCTATAAATACGCGCTTATTGATGAAAAATTAGGAGTCATGGATTCGATCCGCAAAAGTAGAGATATAACAGAGGGGGAAAAGTGGAATATTTTCCTATTTGGACTTGTCTTAGCATTAATAAATATTCTTGGTGCGCTAGCCCTATTCGTTGGACTCTTTGTTACAATACCTATAACGATTATGGCAACTGTCTACGTGTACAGGAAATTACTGCATCGCGAGCTTGTGCCAGTTCCCGAAACGCCTAAGGTGTAAAAAGCCGGAAATAGAGCGGCTTTGAAACTAATCTGAAACAACAATCTCTATGATGTCATCAGAATCATAGAGGTTTTGGCCTATATAGCATTATTTAAGTAGACTAAATATATCACATATCTCCTCTATACAGCCTTAGTATTCCACAAAATCTGCTGTAGATAAGGTTACTCTTAGAGTGCTATACTTGATTCATGGCTGGCCAGACCAATAATTACGATAAAAAGCTCGCGCGAGCTTTTATTTTAGATGAGCTTTTTGATCTTACTTTATACACAAAATTAGAAAAATTTTCCAACAATAACACCAAAGTACTTCTAAACGAGCTAATAAAAATCGAAAATGAGCACTTTGCCTTCTGGCAGGATTTCTTTAATATACAGATTTCTAAACTTAACTTTTTTCGGAGAGTCAAAATGTCCATCATCGTTCTTCTTTGCCGAATTGGAAGAGATACAGGTATACATTTAACTCTTGAAGCTGTTGAAATTTATGGCATAAGAAAGTACTTGGACGTGTGGGAGCATTACAAAGACGACCCTCTTAGGGAAGCTGTGCGACGTGTCTTGGAAGATGAGTTTAAACACGAAGACAATATAGTAAGTAATGCCATTAAACGCAAAATTCATCCGGCACGAATTCGAGATATTTTTCTTGGCTTTAACGATGGACTCGTTGAAGTACTAGGAGCAGTAAGTGGATTTTTCGCCGCGTTTGGGATGGCGTCATCAGTTCTTATAGCAAGTTTTACTGTCGCTGTCGCTGGAAGTATTTCAATGGCAGCCGGAGCATTTGTTGCAATGGGATCTGAAATCGAAGTTAAAAATTCCACGCAGCAAAAAAGAGAATTTTTAGGTGAAGAAAAAGTAGCCGACAATCCCGTAAAACCCTTAAGTAGCGCCATATTTGTGGGCGGTTCTTATTTTATCGGGGCACTAGTCCCAGTCCTTCCGGTATTTTTTGGATCTCAAAGCGTTTTAGCATCTATTGTAACTTCTGGAATCATGATTATCATAGTCTCATACTTTCTCGCTTTTCTTTCCGGTATGGATGTTAAAAAGCGCATACTTACAAATATTATTATTCTTGCAATAGCAGTAATTGTTACATACGCAATCGGAAGTGTTATACAGGAAGTACTGGGTATTAGCATATAATTAAAAATATATTCCAATCACCACATTAAAAAATTCAAATGTTGCAAGTAAAAAAAGAAATACGTTTAGACGGAATAACTATTCCATATGTTTTGAAAAGACATCCGCGCTCAAAGCGGATAAGTCTCACACTTCTAGACGACGGTAGGCTTATAGTGACAATTCCACGGCGTGGAACCCACCTGGGCGCAGAACGTTTTATACGAGAGAAACGCTCGTGGATTCAAAAGTATATTAACGTCGACAAGTTACGATCACATGATGAACAACGAGACACATATGAGAAAGAGTATAAAACTAGAAAACAAGAAGTACTGGAGCTTGTAGAGCAAAAAGTGTCCTACTTTAATACCAACTATCGTTTTTCTTACAACAAAATATACGTGAAAAATCATAAGGCGCAGTGGGGAAGTTGTACAGAAAAGAAGAATCTAAATTTTAATTATAGGCTAATCCATCTCCCAGAGGATCTTCAAAACTACCTTATCGTTCACGAACTTTGCCACCTTAGAGAACTGAATCATTCTCAAAAGTTTTGGGAACTTATTTCACTCACATTTAAAAATTATAAAATCCTCAGAAGACGACTTAAAGAAGCCTCGATATATCCTACAAACACTCATATTAAATACTATGGCGTAGTAAAACAATTAACGCTATTATAAACTCATGAATCCCGTAGTAGAAAATTATGTGGTGCGGGGCACAGGGGGCGGTGTATGTATATGTATCAACATGTTGAGATCGCTTTGTTTGATTAGTAGTCGTAATTTATTACAACATAATTTCTCACTATCGGGATGAAATCACTTAACCGAAACGAGAAAATTGGTATGTACGTAAGCCTCGTTGTTGTGCTTATATTTTTTGTTTTGAGTCCATCTTTCTTTTCTTCTCCGGAAAACTCGCTCTCAAGCAGAGACTCTTCGATGGCTCTGGGTTTGGAAGCCATCGATGTACCAAGTCTTGAGGATTTGATTACAGAGGACGTTGTCTTAGGAGATGGGGACACGCTTGTCGGTGGTGAGCGTATAGTAGTTCACTACGTTGGACAACTTCTGGACGGAACAACTTTTGATAATTCACTAGACAATGGAAAGCCGTTTACCTTCACACTTGGAGTAGGAGAAGTTATTGCTGGTTGGGATCAGGGACTTCTTGGAATGAAAGTGGGGGGTGTTCGCGCACTCGTTATACCTCCTCATCTCGCTTATAGTGACGTAGTGGTGGGGCCAATTCCGGCGAACTCTACGCTTCTATTTCAAGTAATGCTGATTGAGATTGTAAGGTAGGATTTTCGGTGCGTAAAATACGCCTAAAAAAGAAAAAAATAAAACGCCAACTTGAAAAAGTTGGCGTTTTAACTGTTAGGTCTAAGATAAGATTATTTAAAGGTGTATACTAAACAAACTATGGATCCCGATAGTTACCCGCCCGCCAAAGCTATAGCTATTATCATTGAAATTATGAACGTAAAGGTTGAGTCATTATTTATAAGCAATAATACAAACCCCCTGTGCTTTGTAGCGATGGCAGGCGGGTAACTATCGGGATGGAGCATAAAAAACTACTCATTTTTGATTTTGACGGGGTTATTATTGATTCAATGCAACTGGCTTTTACGAACGCAGCAAGCGTTCATCCATCGCTTACATGGGAAATGTATCAAAATGTCACGCATAAAAAAACGCCAGATGAAGCAAGAAAAGAATATGAGCATCTGCACATAGATGAAACCAAGGAAGAAAAAGAAGAACGAACAAAGAAATACACAATTACGAAACTAGAGAAAGCACAAGTACACAGTGGCATGAAAGAAGTGCTGAAGATGCTTGGTGACGAATACATCCTCGCTCTTAACACAAACTCTGGGAAGGAAAGAACGATACCGTTATTAGAAAAACACAATCTCAAGAAATTCTTTAAAATAATTCTAACAATAGAAGATGCGCAGTCAAAAACAGAGAAATCTGAAAATATCATGAGCGAACTCGGCATTGATCCAGCAAACGCAATCTACATAACAGACGCCACTAGCGATGTTATGGAAGCTGAAGAAGCCGGCATGCAATCAATAGGGGTCACGTGGGGTATTCACGAACGCCGACACTTTAAAGACTCCGAGATTTCTGATAGCGTGATTGATGTTGTTGATAGTCCTGACGAATTGCTGGATTCCATCAAAGATCATTTCAGCTAAGCTGTTCCCGTACGAAATCGCGGGTCGCATATGTATATATAATTCGTAACATACACAATATCGGATTTAGTAAAATTAATTATAGGTCAACATAGTTTTGCCGCGACCTATTTCGTACGGGATGAACAACGAAAAGTTTAAACTACAATCTGAATTTAAGCCGGCAGGAGACCAACCAAAAGCAATACAATCTCTCTCGGCAGGTATAAAAAAGGGCCTCAATCACCAGGTCCTTTTAGGTGTGACTGGTTCAGGAAAAACGTTCACAGTGGCAAACGTTATAGAAAAAGTTCAAAAATCAACACTCGTTATTGCACACAACAAGACGCTTGCTGCCCAACTTGCTCAAGAATATAGGACTTTTTTTCCTAGTAACTCTGTTCATTACTTTGTCTCGTATTATGATTATTATCAACCTGAAGCGTATCTACCTGTCAGTGATACATATATAGAAAAAGAAGCACAAATAAACGAGGAGATTGATCGGTTGCGTCACGCGAGTACACAAGCACTCTTAACGCGAAGCGACGTAATTGTCGTAGCAAGTGTTTCCGCAATTTATGGGTTGGGAAGTCCTGTGGAGTATGAAAAAGTTCATATAAAGATCGCAAAAGGAGATACAGTCACGCGTGGCGAATTTTTGCGCAAACTTATTTACATTTACTTTGAACGCACAAACGCCGACCTTTCCCCAGGGGCATTTCGCGCGGTAGGAAACACTATAGAGATTATGCCAACTAACGAGAAAGTAATCTACCGCTTAACACTTGAAAAGAATGTTATTTCTGTAATAGAAAAAATTGATGCCATCAGTCGTAAAATTATCGAAAATATAGATCTCTTTTTCTTATATCCCGCAAAGCATTTTATTACACCAGAGGATGAGAGGAAGCGCGCAATTTCCGACATCGAGATGGAACTAAAGGAAAGAATCAAGAAATTTGAAAAAGCCGGCAAGATATTGGAAGCAGAACGCATAAAACGGCGTACACGCCACGATATAGCTCTAATTCGAGAGATTGGTTACTGTAGCGGCATTGAGAACTATTCACGGCATTTTGATGGCCGCAGGCCCGGGGAACCACCATACACACTGCTTTCGTATTTTCCTCACACAGCAAGCGGTAGAGCAGATTTTTTAACGATAATTGATGAGTCGCACATCACCGTTCCACAACTTGGTGGAATGTATGCAGGTGATCGCTCGAGGAAAGATAATCTTGTAGAACACGGATTTCGACTTCCTAGCGCTGTTGATAATAGACCTTTAAACTTTGAAGAATTTGAAGAGAGGGTCAATCAAGTAATTTATACGTCGGCGACCCCAGGTCCATATGAGCTAGAGAGAACCAAAAATACTGTGGAACAAATAATTCGTCCGACAGGACTCGTTGACCCAGAAATTATTTTGCGCGGTATTGTAAGCAAGGGTACTTATGAAGGTCAGGTAGCCGACTTCATTAAGGAAAGTGAGAAGGTTATTAAAGGCGGAAATAGAACAATGGCAACAACGCTAACAAAAAAAATGGCAGAAGATCTTACCGATTTTTTAAAACAGAAAAATATCAAAGCAGAATACCTACACAGCGACATTAAGACAATTGAGCGCATCACGATTTTAACTGACTTTCGCAAAGGAAAATTTGATTGCCTTGTTGGTGTGAACTTGCTTCGCGAAGGGTTGGATCTCCCAGAGGTTTCATTTATAGGTATCTTAGACGCAGACAAGGAAGGTTTTCTTCGCTCTATTACAGCACTTATTCAGATTATAGGTCGAGCGGCAAGGAATGTCGAAGGTCATGTAGTTTTATACGCTGACAACGTCACAAAGAGCATGCGGGTTGCCACCCTTGAAACAAATAGACGCAGGGAAATACAACTAGCGCACAACAAGAAACATAAAATTACACCAAAGACCATCATAAAAAAAATTGAAGACATCACTGATCAACTACGTAGCTCTCATGAAAAAACTGTTTCTACATTACTTTTAGTTGACAGAGAACTCTACAAAAAAAATCCAAAAGGAGTTATTAAAGATAAGAAACTCGCCATGGAGAAAGCTGTTAAAATCCTTGATTTCGAAACTGCAGCAATTATCCGTGACGAAATACGCGCACTTGAAGGGGTTTAGTTTCCACACCGCTAAGGAGTGGTGACTTACAAATCCCCAATTTTCTAGTACGCTTGAAGTATAGCTTTCATATAATGTTCTCCTTACGCAACATTTTTATCGGTCTACTTGCCTTTTTTCTTATATTGGCGAGCCTTTTTGCTGTCGTGTCCGCACGGATCGCCGAGAACGCGATCATAAACAATGTTATAGGCGAGCGCGCGTCTCAGGTCAAGACAACAGGCAATATTATCTTCAACTCGCCGAATTTCTACGCACAGGGTGGAAGTGTGCTGTCAGTGCCTAGAATTAGCGCAGCTTTAAACAAATCCAATGAAACTGCCAAAGAAACGCTTCCAGAGCGGAGTGGTATTTTATTTTATCGTCTCATAAACATCAATACAAAGCAGATCATTGCAAGCGCAAACGAAGAAGAACTAAATCTTTACTTTACACGCTTACCAGAACTCTCGATGGAGGCCGGCGAAATTAGTATTAACCGCATTCAAGACCAAATAGAAATTACTTATCGTAGCGAAAGTATACACGCACTATGGATGGGTATCTCGAGGGCCGAGATTTTGTCAACAAACTCACTCATTGGCATGCAGCTTGGACTTCTCATTGGACTTACCTTAATAATAGGAGCGGTACTATATGTCGCCGGATTCTATTTTGTGGCGCGTCCACTTAGCAAACTAAAAATAGCAATGGAAAATGTGAGTCATGGTACTTTTTCAGAAAAACTCCCAAAGGGTCCAGGCGGTGGTTTTAGTAAGGTTTTTGAAAAGTTTAATCTGATGCTTGAAAGTATTGCATCAGTCCGCGAGCGCAACGAGATGGTTTCTAGTCTAAAGAGCGACTTTATTACAACTGTCGCACATCAATTGCGTACCCCGCTTTCCGCTGTTAAATGGTCAGTAAAAATTATTTTGGATCAGGATTTTGGACCACTAAACATTGACCAGAGAACTATTCTTATGAAAGGGTATGAAAGTAATGATCGCTCAATCCGTCTAGTGAACGATCTTCTAGACGTCGATCGTATTGATTCTGGAAAACTTCAGTTTGAATTTGCACCGACAGACCTTGTAGCGCTCATCGATAATATCATTGACCTTGTCTCTCCACGCGCACTCGAACGCAATGTAAGTATTAATTTCACCGGCAAAGAGAAGGGCATTCCACAAGTGCACGCTGACGCAACAAAACTCCGCCAGGTCGTTCAAAACCTTATTGATAACGCAGTTAAGTATTCATATCCTGGAGGTCGTGTATTGGTTACCATTGACCGAGCGGGTGATAAAATAGTAACGACGGTTACAGACGGAGGTATAGGTATTCCAAAGGATCAACAACAAAAAATCTTTAGCAAATTTTTCAGAGCGGACAATGCCCGAAAACTCCAAGCAGACGGTTCCGGACTAGGACTCTATATAATGCGCCGTATTGTAGAAAAACATAACGGTGAAGTTAGTTTTAAGAGCGAAGAAGGCAAAGGTACCACGTTCACGTTTATCATTCCCATAGACGTGGGAAAGAAATGATAGAGGTGTTATAATGTAGCGACGTTACATATTCAGTGTGAGGGACGGATAATTTTCTTAGGTAATATATTTTAATAAAATATATTTTTAGCAGAATGGATAACAGCACAAAACGTATTCTAATACTTGAAGAAAATGACGCTTTAGGAAGTGTTATGGTAGACAAGCTCAAGAATGAGGGCTATGTCACACAGTTAGTTAAGGATGGAAAAGAGGGCTTGGAGAAGATTGACACCTTTGCACCCGATCTCATTCTCCTTGATATGATGCTCCCGTCGCTTAATGGTTTTGAAGTGCTTGAGGCTCTAAATAAAAAAGGAGGACTCGGCTCATTCCCTCCAGTGATTGCTCTTTTGAAGGCCGGCCAGCATGTTGAGGTTAGCAAGATTCTTGCTCTTGGCGTCAAGGACTACATAATCAAAAGCGATTTTTCTCCAGAGGAGATACTTCACAAGGTAGAAAACCAACTTCACTCGTCGGGAAGCAGTGTGGAGGATGACAAGTTGCACGAAACTGGATTTCGCATCTTAGTAGTTGAAGACGACAATTTTTTACGTGATCTCTTAGCTCGCAAACTGACGCATGAAAAGTACGATTTACTAATTGCAGCAAATGGTGAAGAGGGACTTGAACTTGCAAAGAATGAGCACCCATCTATTATTCTGCTGGATTTGATTTTGCCCGGAATGGATGGCTTTGAGGTTCTCACTGCGATAAAGGCAGATCCTAATACCGCAAACATTCCTGTAATTATTCTCTCAAACCTAGGACAAGAGAGCGACATAGACAAAGCAAAGAAGATTGGTGCAGACGAATTTTTGATTAAATCAAACTTTAGCATTGACGAAGTTGTTGCTAAAATGCGCAAGCTAATGCAAGAAAAAGGTAATCAGGGCGTTACTGTTGCCGCCTAGCGAAAGTTCTGATACCCTAAGAGCGCATACTACCACCCTATAAGCCCGACGAGGGTTTGTTTTTGCGTATATATAAAGCTAAAAATGAAAGAAGAAAGTAAAGAATTAATAATCGTTCGCGGTGCAAAAACTCACAATCTACAGAATGTGACTGTTGAAATGCCGAGAAATAAGATGATTGTTTTTACCGGTGTTTCAGGAAGCGGAAAGAGCTCGCTTGCATTTGATACAATATTTGCCGAAGGACAACGTAGATACGTAGAGAGCTTGTCTTCCTATGCTCGACAGTTCCTACGACAAATGCAGAAACCGGATGTTGAAGAGATCGTTGGCCTCTCTCCTGCTATTTCAATAGATCAAAAAAGTCGTTCCAATAATCCACGTTCGACAGTGGCAACAATTACCGAAATTTATGATTATCTACGTATTTTGTATGCCAGAGTCGGCAAACCGACATGTCTAAAGTGTGCACGTCCGATTAAGCGTCTCACAAACGAAGAAATAATGGACACAATTTTATCGACTGTGAAAGTTAGCGGTGCCAAGAGTGTCCAGAAAAAAACAAAAAAAGTAACTAGTAAGGATAAAAAACTAAGAATCTTTTCTCCGGTTGTTATGGGACGAAAAGGAGAATATTATCAGCTCCTCTATGACCTTTTGGGCAAGGGTTATGAGCGTGTGAAGGTTGACGGTAAATTACACAAGCTACGTGAACAGATTATTCTTACAAAAACAAAAAAACATGATATCGATGTCTTGGTTGATGAAATATTTATCAGCGAATTTGAGGCAGACTCCAAGGGCAGTACCGAACGCCTTGGAGAGGCCATAGAGAGGGCCCTAGAGGAGTCAGACGGCCTTATTCGACTTGAAGACTCCGAGGGCAAAGAACGCCTCATATCGGCAAAATTTATGTGTCCGTACGACGGTTTTTCCTTTCCGGAAATGGAACCACGACTTTTCTCGTTCAACTCACCCTATGGCGCTTGTACTGGTTGTAACGGACTTGGCACTAAGTACTTCTTTGGGAGTGATGCCTGTTCAGATTGCTCTGGGGCGAGGCTTCGACCAGAAGCCCTCCACGTGTATCTTGGTAAGAAAAAAACCAACATAGTTGATTTTGTCTCGTTCTCAATAGATGATGCCAGAGACTTTCTCTACGAACTGGAATTAACAAAGAAAGAACAGGAAATCTCAAAAGTTATTCTTAAGGAGATTGAGTCTCGCTTAACTTTCATGTTAAATGTTGGCATCGATTATCTAACGCTAGACAGACGAGCGAATACTCTCTCGGGCGGGGAAGCACAACGTATCCGTTTGGCCAGCCAACTTGGAAGCGGACTCGTTGGGGCGCTCTACGTTTTGGATGAGCCTACTATTGGTCTACATCAACGCGACAACGAACGTTTGATAAGCACACTTTTACGTCTGCGCGATCTTGGCAACACCATTATCATAGTAGAGCATGATGAGGATACTATCTACGCGTCAGATTACATCATAGACCTTGGTCCTGGAGCAGGAAAGCACGGCGGGAAAATCGTTGTCGCAGATTATCTCGACAAGCTTTTGACCGCAAAAACGAATGCATCAAAGTCAAAAACACTCTCGTACTTACGAGAAGAGATCAAAATTCCCGTTCCAGAAAAGAGACGAACATCCAATAAAGGGAGTATAAAGATTCGTGGTGGCAGGGTATATAATATTCAAAATCTCAATATAGATATTCCGCTCGGAAAATTTATCGCCATCACTGGTGTTTCAGGAAGTGGTAAATCAACGCTTATGTATGAGATTCTGCACAAAAATCTACGCGCTCGACTCGAAAAAAAATATCGTACCGCTAAAACATACAATGCAAAAAGAATCTCCGGAACCGAATACATCTCGCGCAGCATACTAATCAACCAGTCACCAATCGGGCGAACACCACGCTCAAATCCGGCAACCTACACTGGCGCTTTTACGTTTATTAGGGAGCTTTTTGCCCAGACTAGCGAAGCACGTGTCCGAGGGTGGAAACCGGGCAGATTCTCCTTTAACGTCAAAGGAGGTCGTTGCGAAGCCTGTCACGGCAACGGTACCATTGCCGTTGAAATGCACTTTTTGCCAACCGTTTACGTGGAGTGTGACATATGTTTCGGCAAGCGTTTTATGAAAGAAACACTCGAAATAAAATATAAGAAGAAAAATATTCACGACGTTCTTAATATGACGGTCGAAGAGGCACTCGCGTTCTTTGAAGAAATTCCTGCCATATATGACCGATTGAAAACATTAAATGATGTAGGACTTGGGTATCTTGGACTTGGACAATCGGCAACGACGCTTTCCGGTGGGGAGGCACAGCGCGTAAAAATTTCTTCAGAGCTTTTTAGAGTGAATATACAAAAAACACTCTATCTTCTTGATGAGCCAACAATTGGACTTCACTACGAGGATGTCAAAAAATTAATCGAAATTCTGGATAAACTAGTTACTCGCGGGAATACTGTTATGGTTATAGAGCACAATATGGATATCATTAAAAACTCTGATTACGTATTCGACATGGGTCCGGATGGTGGTGTAGGCGGTGGGCGAGTAATAGCTAAGGGTACTCCTGAAGAAGTTGCTCTCGTTAAAAATTCACATACGGCAAAATATTTAAGAAGAGTGTTAAAAAAGAAAGCGTAGACACAATGTCCACGCTCACCAACGGAAATACATAATCACGTCGTGCAAGATAGGTTTCGTCGCACTAGCCGTTGTTTCAAGGAGATTTGGTATAAGTAATTTAAATTTTCCCGAGTGACTTGGAAGCTTCTTTTTTATCTTCCGGATTTGAGCCAGACCAACCGGTAAAATCATGTCCCAAATTTCATCGTCAGTACAACCACATCCTCGCTTAAGTATCTTCGGTTTCATTTTTTTGAAGAGAGGATTCCAATACGTGTCGACACTCCCTATGTGTGTTTTGTAATAGAGCATATAGACACGTTCAGCATACTCTCTTTCGCTTACAGAAAAGTGCCTTGAAACGGATCGCATTAAAAGAATGCGCAATTGTAACGCATGCTTTAAAGTATATCCCGCGATATACCATACTAGAAAGCGGCTGAGCTTCATAGCGCCCTCCTTTGGTTATGTATGAGTACTTCTAAAGTATAATTATAGCTTGAATTTCAGGAATACCAAAATAAAAACGTGGATAAGTAAAACCCCGCCTTTTTGGGGGCGGGGTGTGGATGAAGAACTCCGCTATAAATCCTCCAGCTTCTTCAGAATTTCGTCGAGTAATACTTTGTTCTCTTTTAACCTGCGCTCGAGCTTATAGTGATAAGGCTTGCGGGCCCAGGTCCAGCAGAGACCGCTATACCACAACAGCACAATCATGATCGCGACTATAGTTATACTGTGCTTTACGGACGGTATTGCGAAGATTAGTAGCAGGAAAGACGGAGGAATAAGAACAGTAAACGAAACGAGCGAATCACGGACCATGTTCGACCGCCATTTTTCACTTTCAGGCTCGTCAGGTAGAGCGTTATTTGTTTTCACTTGAAAGAACTCCTTTGTTTGTTGCAATACATAGAATTATACATTATAATGAGCATATGTCAACCATTAGAGAAAAAATAAAAAAGTTTCCACAGAAACCAGGCGTGTATTTTTTCCTAGAATCACACAAGAAGATTTTGTATATAGGAAAAGCAACATCGCTTAAAAGTCGTGTAATGAGTTATTTTTCAGACGACATAATCGAAAAACGAAGTCCGCTTATTTCCGAGATGGTGGATAAAACGAAGACGGTGGACTATAGAGAGACCGATTCTGTGCTTGAAGCTCTCTTATTGGAGGCAAGTCTCATAAAAAGCTATAAACCTTATTACAACACTGAGGGCAAAGACGACAAAAGCTTCAACTATGTTGTGATAACAAACGAGACGTATCCACGTGTTTTAGTGGTTCGTGGCCGCGAGCTCTACCAAAAATTTGCGAGTGAAGATATCAAACATCTCTTTGGTCCGTTTGTGCAGACAGGATTGTTTAAAGAGGCGATAAAGCTCATACGCAAGATTTTTCCATACTACGATACAAAGCAACCTGTCGAGAAAATGTTAAAAGGTTCGGGAAAGATAAGAATTGATTTCAATCGGCAAATCGGTCTCTATCCGAGCGCCCTAACCAGTAAAAGGGATTACGCGCGTACCATAAGGCACTTGAGGATGTTTTTTGACGGCAAGAAAAAACAATTGCTTTCACAGTTAAAAAAGGAGATGAAAGAATATGTAAAAAGCGAGGAATTTGAAAAAGCAGGGGAGATAAAACGCCGCATTTTTGCGCTCACGCATATTCAGGACGTCTCATTGTTGAAGGAAGAATTCCGGAAGCTTGGAGGAAATATAACCGGAAGGACGTTCCGCATTGAGGCCTATGACGTGTCGCACATGCAAGGTAAGGATACAGTCGGTGTTATGACAGTCGTGGAAAGTGGCCAAATAAAGCAAGATGGGTATAGGAAATTCAAGATTAAAAGCTATACAGGGGCGAACGATGTCGCCGGACTCCGGGAAATCCTTGAGAGACGCCTTGCACACCCAGAGTGGCCGCTCCCCATGCTCTTCGTTGTAGACGGCGGTAAAGCTCAAATAAATGCAGCAAAAAAGGTGTTGCTTGATGCAGGAGTTAAAATACCAATAGTTGGTGTTGTAAAAGACGAATATCACAGACCCAAGGAAATCATCGGAAATGCGGCTCTTCGTATAAAGTATGAAAAGGACATTCTTCTTGCCAACGCCGAAGCACATCGCTTTGCCATTGCATACCACCGGAAAAAAAGAGATTCCATACGATAGCGCATGATATACTATTTGCATGCAAAAAGTTCGAGTCGGCGTTCTTCGCGGCGGAATAAGCAACGAATACGACATCTCACTCTTAAGCGGCGAGGCTGTTTTAAGAAATCTCCCGCAAGATAAATATGACGTTGAGGACATTCTGATTGACAAAGATGGTGTGTGGTACCATCGAGGTCTCCCACTTAAGCTAAGCAGTTTTTTCGCCCATGTAGACGTTGTTTTCAATGCACTTCATGGGGAATACGGCGAGGATGGCCGTGTACAAAAAATTCTCACGGATCTTGGCATTCCATACACCGGCTCTCAAGTGATTGAGTCAGCAATATGTATGAACAAGGCGCAGACGAAGGCGGCCCTGTGGAGTACAGGTATTAAGACGCCAAAATTTATCGTCGCCTCAAGCGATGACAATCCAAAAGTATTGTGCACACGCGCATATAAAACGTTTGCAGCACCACATGTCATAAAGCCGACTTTCGGAGGATCATCAGTTGGCGTCACAATCTCTTACAACCCCAAGGAATTTTTGGAGAATTTGGAGACAGCACTTGAATTATTTGGTGAAGTAATAATTGAAGAGTTTATTGTGGGTAGGGAAGTAACATGTGGCGTTATTGATGATTTTCGTGGAAAGAGATATTACACCCTGCTTCCCATTGAGATTATTCCAAAGGATGGAAGAGTTTTTTTTGATTATGAAGCAAAGTATAAAGGGGGAAGTAAAGAACTATGTCCCGGAAACTTTACTAATGATGAAAGTATGTATATTCAAAAACTTGCCAAGATTGTGCATAAAGCACTTGGTCTTTCACACTACTCGTGTTCCGATTTCATTATGACGCCGAGGGATGTCTATTTTCTAGAAGTGAACACTCTCCCCGGTCTCACAGATAAATCGCTCATTCCTAAGAGTCTCAGGGCAGTCGGCATAGAATTTCCAGATTTTCTGGATCACATTGTACAGCTTGCCATAAAGGGTTAATATTTTTCACTCATTAAAAAAAGAATGCATGCATTCTTTTATGGAGTCTAGTGATAATGGAACAGTAAAGTTGCGTTTAGCTTTCTTTTTTGTCGTTCTTTGTAAGTGGCTTACCGTGACGAGTACAGTTCGGGTCTCCACAGTTTTTGGGTTCTGTAGATTCACCACCACAAGTTCCTTCACATTTATAAATTACATTATTATCCATACTGTTATTTATACATTAAAACACCAACTATGATAAGAGCTTCTAGAACAGGGTATTATTAATAGGCAGGGTATGGACGATTTTGTGGCTAAACAACTTGCTATGAGGAGCTAATGTGTTATAAAGTAGTGACAATTGTGCAAATTTCGGTTTAGTTAAAATTTGCCAAAATATGCTCCTAGCATATTTGGGCCCGTAGCTCAGTTGGCTAGAGCACCTGTTTTGCACTCAGGAGGTCGCAGGTTCGATTCCTGTCGGGTCCACAGATACACACAATCACCTACCATAAAGGTAGCTGATTGTGGTATTGGACCCGTGATGCCCGATCCCTTCGGGCTCGGCACGAACTGTCCCCCGGACAGTCCGTGGGGTCCACCAAGTGTACGATCACAACGGTTCCGTTGCGTTTTTAAGGAAGCTTAGTACTCTTTCCTTCAATTCGTCATGCGAAATGTTATATACGCCACTATCTGCGATCATAATTGATAAGTTGTATGTTGCGAAGTCTGTTGACCTAAAATCTTCAAAATCTTGCCACTGTTTATACTCTGGAAATAGTTTAGTTAAAAATTCTCTGTACCAATCTTTACTTTCTTTTTTAAGTTTGTATTGGTTTATATCAAGAAAAGTCGTCATGGTAACGAGTGCTAATCGTTTATTTCCGTTTGAGAAAAAATGTCCTTTGTTAATATTTATCAGAAGATACACAGCTTTTTCGAAAAGCAGTGGATAGTAAGTATCTGCTTGGACTCGTTTGAGCACCCCACACAAACTATCAAAACCTGTAGTTTCTAGTTTATAATGGGGGACTTCCTCTACACGGGCATAACGCTTTGAGAGAAGTTCAAAAATTAGATTGAGATGATCTTCAGAGAGATAATAAACCATTACCGCTCAGACAAACGAGTTACGGCACGTCCAACTTGATCGTCTACGCGCTTCATAACCTCCTGCATATCTCTGGGGCTCTTTTTTGAATTAGAGAATATCTGTTTGAATTGTAATAACCACTTCTTCATATTGACATTGTACTCTATCAAACGCTAGTTAGCGAGTCAAATTATTCACCATGTGATAACAAACAGCTAAACCAAGGCTGTTTTTTGCTGTTTAGCCCCAGAATCACCTCTGACGCCTCGAATATCCATTCATGCAGGCGGTTCTACTTCGTTTAACTCAGCACCTATGGCAAGTTTCGTCCGTGCGGTCCACAACTATTGACAATATCATATGACAATGGTATTGTTGCTGTAGTTTCTTAGCAACAGATATCGGGAGGTGTCATGCATTGGACTACTAAAAGCATCATTGCGATGTTCCTGCTTGTGCCGTTTTTTTTGCTAATTCCAACACTCAGTAAACACTTCGGACTAAGGTCTGAAACTGGGATGTTGATGTGGTTCTTTGGAACAGTGGTTGGTATTGTTGTGTGGAGTCTCTACACAAACCAACTGGAGATATTGTCTATCAAGGCGCCTGCGCTTTTGGTGCTATTGATGGGAATTGTATTTGGTGCAGCTGCGAATATCTTACTCGGCCAATCCATGGTTGTTGCGCCTAATCCAGGGTTTCCAATTGCAATAATCAGTGGAAACATAGCGATAATTATCATACTCGCTCCGATACTCGCATATTTCATTCCACAATTTTTCGACGTGGAGAAAATCACTTTTTTGCGAGGAGCTGGGGTC
>JACZSL010000013.1 GCA_022574205.1 Patescibacteria group bacterium | reverse complement strand
CAAGGTCTTGCGAAATGCCCCCGGCATTTCTCACCTTACAGGGACTGTATACCTTGTCGATATTTCTGTTCGTAAACTCCAGAAATATCTGGCAAGGTCTTGCGAAATGCCCCCGGCATTTCTCACCCCAATCCTACCGATTGGGATGCCTATTTCAGCTTACTTCTGCGAAGGAAAGCTGGGACGGCGCCCCAATCGTCATCATCATCTTTTAGAGGTTCGGACTTCTTGTTATCGGAAGCTTTCTTTGTGTCTTCTTTTTTTATCCCCATCCCAGTGTTGTAGATTTTCCCAGCTGATTTCTTGCTTTCATCAGCATCCTTGTCTTTCATTTGAAAGAGGGAACCGGATTTGGTTTGAGTAACATTTGGAAAACCTGCTGCGATAACTGTAACCTTAACTTCATTCTTCTTTAGAGACGTGTCGCGAACTGTTCCAAAGATGACTTTTGCGTTTGGATCAATTAATTCGGTGATTGCCTTTGCCGCCTCTTGCACCTCAAGCATTCCCAGGTCATCACCTCCCGCTATCGAGAAGAGCACACCTTTCGCGCCATCAATTGAAAGCTCAAGGAGTGGTGAGTTGATTGCTGCTCGAGCCGCTTCCTCTGCACGCTTATCACCTGTGGCGGTTCCAATGCCCATGAGTGCACTTCCTGCGTTTTCCATAACGGATCTAATATCAGCAAAGTCAACATTAATGATGCCAGGGACTATGATTAGGTCAGTAATACCTTCAACTGCCTGACGAAGTACATCATCGCAGAGAGCAAATGCGCTTCTAACTGAAGTGTCTTTGTCGATAATTGCCAACAGACGGTCGTTTGGAATAACTATCATTGCATCAACTTCCTTTCCAAGCTCCTCTAGGCCAATCTCCGCAAACTTCATTCTTTGTTGTCCTTCAAATGAAAATGGTTTTGTAACCACCCCAACAGTGAGGGCACCGAGCTCCTTTGCTACAGCGGCAATCACAGGAGCCGCACCCGTACCAGTGCCGCCACCCATACCTGTCGCAATAAAAACCATGTCAGAGCCCTTGAGCGCTTCCTGGATTTCTTCTCTTGTTTCTTCAGCTGCACGTTTTCCCAACATTGGATCCATACCAGTACCAAGTCCGCGCGTCAGATTTTTTCCAATGTGAACCTTCCTTTTAGCGCTTGAGGTATGAAGCGCTTGTGCATCTGTGTTTACGACAACAAATTCAACCCCCTTTACTTTCGAATTGATCATGTGTTCGACAGCATTTCCGCCAGAACCACCAATACCTACGACACGAATTCTTGCGAACGCCTCCACATCTGGTTGAACTTGTTTCATATTTTAGCCTTATATTAAAGCCCAATCTCGTATTGGGCGTAAATTACTATTAGCGTAGCATGACGATATCACTTACCTTTATGCAAGTCTATATTGACAACAAACAATTATATATCGAAATTTTCACCCTTTTTTCACAAAAGAGAATGTCCTGAGAGAGGTTCTGCGAGTCGAAGTGTTGTAGTCAACATAGTGCTAAGGTGGAAGTCCTTCGACCCACTTTGTTCACTCAGGGTAAGAATTGTCTGAACCACGAGATAATACTACCAGCTCCTTTTCTGGCCATTCTGATACCGAAACGCTCGTCGCGAAGTGTGGACCCCCAAATGCAAAGACCATAAGCCACAGCCCACGATGAATCACGAACGATAGATCGTGGATCAGCCGTACGAACTTCACCAATCTTTGATGGGAGCCTCAACGACGCTCGCGCAAGATCTTCGATGGTTGTCACACCGCTTCCGCCGCCGGTCAAGATGATGCCGGCAGGAAGAAGTCCACTTTTATTTATTTTTTTTAAATGAGCCTCAATAAGATTGAAAATATCTCGAAGACGATTCATGATTATTGTGTCAAGTTGTCGCTCGGAGTAATCGGCATTAGTAATCGTTCCCAACTTGATTCGTTCTGCCTCCTCAGGTGATATTCGTAATGAAAGCGCAATATCATTCGTTATATCAGTCGATCCGACGGGGAAGACCTTAACAGAAATAGGAAAGTTATTCTCAAACACTACGATTGAGACGGTTTCAGCGCCTATATTTGCCAATACACACCCAGCTATTTTTTGAGCCCTCGAAAGAGTCACAAGACTTCCTGCAAGAGGAGACACCATAACATCTCTGACTTCAATACCAACTTCTTCCACAGTCTTAATAAGGTCGTTTAAGTGCTGTTCGAAACAGGTAATGAAAAGTGTTTCTACTTCGAGTTTATTTCCCGTGAGTCCAACAGGGCGATTGCCAAGGACGGGCACGCCGTCCACTTTGTACTTCAGAGGAACGACGTGAATAATTTTTTTGTTTGCAATTTTTTGCAAAACACTTTCCTCACATTTATTGAGGACATTTTCAATATCAAGCTCTGTAACGTCTCCCTCCGGACGAGAGATTACTATATCTGCTTTTGCGCGAACTTCATCAACACCAACGCCACCTATCGAAATAAACGCTCGCTTAATCCTTGTGCCGGCCTCTTTTTCGGCTTGCATGACGGATTTACTTATACTCTTTAGAACGTCGCTTGAGTTAATTATATAACCATGCCGAAGACCGCGACTCTCGGCACATCCAGTACCTATAATCTTGGGAAAATGCCTATCTTTGTTTCGAATATGTTCAGAAATAACCACTTTTACCTGATAAGTACCTACGTCTATTCCTGTTGTAAGATGTCTTTGCATGTTTTGTGTGAGCGCCTGTATAAGCACCCCTACTCTTGAGATAAAAGGACTATATTTTAAATACGGAACTTTTTTTGAAAAGCTCTTTCTTTAGCTTCCATTTTACTACCATGGGGCATTCCTTCCAAATGGAGTAATCCGTGGATAAACAAAAAACCAAGCATTTTCTTCGTACTCGAACCATCTCTACGCGCATCTCGCACAACTTTACGGCTGTTGATAAATATCTCACCATCGTTTGAACTCAAGGGAAATGAGAGGATGTTTGCGGGTTTATTTTTTCCTCTATACTTTTTATTCAAACTTTGTGACCTTGTATCCCCAATAATAACCAGACTTAAGTTATACTTTTTTCCGAGGATTTCCTCCTTCATGTCGATAAAAGGCAAGCGTGGAAGCTTGCCTTTGGTCATATTCGTTATTTCAAATGTCTTTTCGCTCATCCCGTTAGAGGGTTATTCTTTTAAAATTTTTCATTAAATTGTGTTTATACCATCTAGTCACATTTATCTACTCTCCTGAGTAATCGTCTACCTGTGCGTGCCCACACGCAGACAGGTAACTTCTATCGGGACAGGTCCCCAACAGTTACTATCTACGTCTTCTCATTCGGAGTGGTCGATCTGGAATCCTCCCAAGCTTTATGAGCTCCTCGCGCTCTGCTCGCTTTCGAATACCCTTAAGAGCTCCTTTCTTTCTGGTAAATTTTGATTTTGGTCGCGAGTGAAATCGAATTTTTCTGGCACGTCTCAAAACTCCCGATCCCTGAACGCGCTTTGTGAAGCGACGGATAGTGCTAATCGAGTTTTCACTTCCTTGTTTTTCCACCTGAACATTAATCATTGAAGCAGATTACCACAAAAAATTGATGTAGGGAAGAGATATATAGTTATTTCCAAATCGACTTGAGATAAACTGAAAGGTTTTCGACGTCTATAATTTCTTGCGAACGTGTATTCATGTCACGAACAATAACAGTTCCGTCGATGGCTTCCTTTTGACCCATGATTATTATATGGGGAATAGAACAACGCTCCGCCCACTCCAGTTGGTCTGTAAGCTTATCACTTCCAAAGGATTGCTGAACAGGAACCTTTGCCCTTCGAAGCATTTCAAGCACATGTAGGCTTTTTAGGCGTGCCTCAAAACCAAACTGAATAAAGCAAACTTTTGGCTGCCTGATTCTCTTTGGGTTAAGATATACCTTTGGGTTTCCCCCCTTTCTACTTGATTTAATGATGATACCGGCTGCCGGAATGTTCATACGATAGAGCTTCCTTCCAAAATCGTCGTAACGTCCGCCACGCGCGTAAACTACCTGGTCGAGTAGAGGATCATCTTCATCTTCCTTTTCACGAATTTCAAACAGCATTTGCGAGTATGATTCACCGTCGCCAACGAGAGTATTATCTATTTCGTAGGAAAGACCGATACTTTCAATATACTCGAGTACTTCTTTAAGATGCTTTCTGCCATGTTCCGCCAAAAACTCCATCGCGCGCGGAGCCTCATCTGCAATGGGGTGTTTTTTCTGACATAAATGTGTAAGGCATTGAAATGAATTTCTTTTTAGGAGTGTACGTGCGTGTGCCGGCATGTCATTAATATTTTTCCTGAGATACGCAACCAATTCTCGATTATAGCGAGCCACGCCATCCCGATCACCAATCGTGTTAACATGAATGCTCACGTTTTTAATTCCAACCTCATCGAGTATTTCAATTGCAGTTTTTATGAGAATGGCCTCACTAATACTCTTATTGCTTCCAATTACTTGGAGTCCAAGAAGTAAAGGATCGTCGGCTTTGACACTCCTCATACCCCGCTCAATGTTTGAATGATAAAAGAGCACTGGCTGGGCTAGAGTATTGAACCCATACTCAACGTATGTTTGAAGAGCCTGATGGAGTTCGCCTGTATGACTCCCAAACGCACCACGCGGCTTTATTGGTCTTTTAGCTGCGACTGGTTTTTTTGTTCGTGTACGCTTTACTTCCTTACGCACCCTACTCCACGGCATGAAGCCGTAATGAAGAGCAACGCCAACCGCTCGTTTCATGAATTCATCCGAAGGAATGGATGGTGTTTTTACGTACGACATAGAATATTTATATTATTTTAATAATTGTCGGAGTAATCTCCAGGAAGTTTACTTACCGCACTCACAGGTAAGAGTCGTAAGAAAGCTCTTCCAATAATCAGGTCCTCTTTTAATGGTCCCCAAATACGCGAGTCAGAACTGCCGCGCCTATTGTCACCAAGTACTAAATATTCGTCAGGAGCAAGCGTGATCAAATACGAATCACTCGTCCGATTTCGCGCATCAACGTATGGTTCCTCAAGCACAAAACCATCAGGATAAGCGATATTGGTTATCGTTATCGTACCTCGTTTGGCTTCTATAGTTTCTCCGGGGAGTCCTATTATCCTTTTAATGAAGAATTTATTCAAATCTTGAGGAAACTTAAATATAACCACCTCACCACGCTCCGGCTCGTTGAAGCGGTAGCTTAGTTGGTCAACAATAAGGTAATGCCCGCTTTCAAATGTTGGATCCATTGACGCGCCACTTACAATAAATGGCTGAGCGATGTAAAATCGGATTGGGACGACAATGATTATTGCAATGATAGAGGCCTTGATGATCTCTATTAAAAAATTCTCCTTTTTTTCTTGCAGAACTTCCATGTCGTATAAGTTGATTTGGATTGTACTACGCCATACGTGTTCTCCACAAGCTTTTTTTATTGCATAGTGAAGAATCGTAGACAGTGGTAGAATGTCGCTACACTAAAAAAACTATGGGATACATTTTTGTTGGATTAGGAAACCCCGGAGACGAATATAAAAACAGTCGGCACAACACTGGCCGGATGGTTTTGGAGTATCTGCACAATGCCGGAGATTTTTCCGAGTGGAAGCATAACGTAAAATTAAACGCCCTTGTTTCTAAAGGAAAAATTAGGAGTAAAGTAGTTACACTTATAGAGCCCGAGACAATGATGAATAAATCTGGCTACAGCCTTTCTGGGCTAGTAACAAACGCTAAGAGTGCGGAGAATATAGTGGTTTTATATGACGATATCGATCTTCCTTTGGGGCGCGTGAAAATCTCATTTGGTCGTGGCAGCGGCGGACACAAGGGTCTGGCAAGTATTATTAAAAAGATTAAGACGAAAGACTTTGTTCGTTTTCGAATTGGTATTAGTCTACCCCTTAAAAGGGGAGGAGTGAAAAAACCGAAAGGGGAGTCTGGCGTAATTGATTTTATACTCGGTGATTTTTCAAAAAAAGAAAAAGCTCAAATAAACAAAATAGCCAAACAAGTAAGCGAAGTAGCCGAGGCCCTTGTAACAAAAGGACTTAACAATGCAAGAAACTCATTTAATTGAGTACAACAATTACATAAGAGAAGATCTCACGAAGTGTACAAAAAAGAATCCTTGCTTTAAAGCAAGGATTCTTTTTTATTAGTTCTATTTACCCGTCCTCTTCGCTCTTAGTTTCGTCCCTATCTTCTTTGGTGGTTTTTGCATCCGACTCTCCATCCTCTGTCGTAGAAGGCTCCACTTCGGGAAGATCTTTCTCTCCAAAAGTTAGCGTCATTCGCTGTTCTTTAGGTTCAAAAAGGGTAATGGTAAACGGATAGGCTTTTCCTAGCTCAAGTGTCTCGCGTAATTTTTGTTCATCACTAAATTCTGAAATATGAATGAGACCTGAAACACCTTCCTCGATTGAAGCTAACGCCCCGTGTTTATTGTATTTAATAACAACCCCAGTAACGTGACTTCCACGTTTGTACTCGTGCGCTGCACTTTCCCACGGATTTTCCTTAAGTGCTTTCATTGAAAGAGAAATTTTTCCATCTTTCACATCAATAACTTTCACCTTAATTTTCTCATCAACCTCGACAAAATCTTTTGGGTTCTCAACTAAACCCCAGTCGATTTCAGAAATATGTACAAGCCCCTCTAGATCGTCTTCAAGTTTTACGAAGACACCAAACTCTACAACACCGGTGACCTCACACTCCAAAACGTCTCCAACAGTATACTTCTCGACAAGTTTATCTTTTTCTTTTTGTTGGGGATATTTTTCGGAGAAAATTAGTTTTCCTTCTTTTGGTGTTGCGGCAATAATCGACACCGTGAGCACTTCTCCGATGAGTCTTTTAAGTTCACCAAGAATTCTGTCCTTGTCTCCATCTTCAACACGAGGATAATGTTCGCTCTTTAGCTGACTTGCAGGCAGGAATCCTTGAATCCCTTGCCACTCGAATATAAGACCGCCTTTGTTTGCATCTTTTACGGGAAGTTCAAATATTGTTTTGTTTAAAATTGCCGCTTCCGCCTCGCTCCAAATCAGCGCTTGTCGCGCCTCTTTTAATGACAACTCCACATAGCCGTCTTTACTTTCCTCATCTACAACTTTCGCGGAAATAGTATCCCCGAGGTTTACCTTACGGAGAATATCTTTAGCATTTAAAAATTCCCGACCATAAATAATTCCTGTACCGAATGGATGAAGATCAATATAAACGCGACTTTTGTCTATAGCGATAACAGGACCTTCCACAAGATCACCCACAACCGCAGGATTGGGGCTTTCACTCACAACGCGTGTCATGAGCGTTTCTTTCTTTTTTTTCACTACCTTTATTTCAGGTAGCTCTTTCTTTTCTTCTTTACTCGCAAGTAAAACGCTTCCTTGTGTTGTTAGTTCTAAACTTCCTTTGTCAGCGCCTACGGTCTCGGAGTCAGGATTCTTATCCAAGACAGCTTTATTTTCGTCTTCCATGTAGTAAGTAACAAGAGGTCCACTTTACATCATTCTTGACCTTTTTTCGCCTGAGACGTATCTGCCTCCGGCACTACGAGCAAATGGCATTAACTCTTGTGTTGGGTTGGTAAACACCTTATTAAAACACTCCACATAAGGCCAGCTTCGCTTTAACAAATCGGTAATATGCAGAGTCAGGTAGAAGGTAGTATATAGAAACTTGGATAAAAGTAAATACCCCACCTTTAGAAATTCCCCGAAAGGAAACACAAAGGCGGGGTATATGTTATTGCGTCCAGAAAACGTGTGGTTTCAAGACGCAGCCGGCGCCGGTTTATCAAATTGGTTCGAAGTCGTCACAGACGTTGTTTTTGGCTCGTACACCAGGCACTTCATAGTGCACTCGCCATTTGTGTTTGTGCTCATCGTTCATACGGTTCTCCTTGTACTACCCATTCCCATATTACCAAAGCACATGATTTCTAACAAGCATAGATTTCACATTGAACTTTCACAATGTATAATAGCCTTCATATGGTTATCACTTACCTTGGTGGCGGGTTTATAAAAATAACATCAGGTGAAACTACGCTTGCGGTTAATCCTATTTCAAAAGACTCTAACTTAAAACAATCACGTTTCAAGGCGGACGTTGTACTAGTCTCCATGAATCACCCAGACTTTAACGGCATCGAAAATGTCACGCACGGTGAGCCTAGGCCATTTTTAATAGATGGTCCTGGTGAGTACGAAGTGAAAAAGATGATTATCCGAGGATTGCAGTCAGAGACTAATTATGATAAAAATGATCACATTCACACACTGTTCATTGTAACAATTGAAAATTCGAAGCTTTGCTTTCTCGGCGCGCATAGTAATCCAAAACTTTCTCCAAATCTCACCGAAGCGCTTGATGGAGTTGACATACTTTTTATACCGATAGGCGGTAATGGAACTTTAAATGCAAAAGAAGCACATAATCTCGGTGTAGATATAGGTCCGCATATTTACATTCCAACCTTCTTCGACGACGCGAGCCTTAAAACATTTTTAAAAGAGGAGGGGGGAAAAGAAGTTACACCGATCGAAAAATTTACTTTCAAGAAAAAAGACCTAGAAGGACGCGAGGGGGATATAATCGTGTTGGGGAAAAAATAGTACCGATACAAATTAATTTTGAACATACCTTTTTTACCAACACCTTTAAAAATATGAATATTCTATTAATAAAATTCAATACGATTAATTTGTAACGGCACAAGTATGTTTGACTTTCTTGATAGATTGCGCGAAAAACCAGAGGAATATCGACGCATGGTTGTAATTGCCGTCGTTGGTGTTGTTGGTGGCAGCATATTTATAGTGTGGATATCTACCACACTTTCACGTCTTCCAGAGGCAAGCCAAGAATTTGCTGTAACAAATGGGGAATTTACCGAGGACATTAAAGAAAAAGTTAAATTTGAAGACAACTTTGCTGCTATCAAGGTCTTTTCAAGTGGTCTTAGAGACATCCTTGAGAGCGCTGTAGAAGGCGTCCAGAATCTGCAGGACCCAATAGAGTATAAAGCCGGTGAGTGAGGTCGCAGGAATGGCTTAACGTAGCCTCTAAACGGCATTTTTGGTTTTTCAAATGGGCCTAAAAATGCTAGAATAGGTAAATTGAAGGATAATAAATATGGCCGAAAAAGAGGAGAAAAAACCTAAAAATACACGCACTGGAGGAGTCATTCTCCAAAGCATAAGCTCCGAAATGAGGGAGTCGTATCTTGACTATGCCATGTCTGTTATCACTACACGCGCGCTTCCTGATGTACGAGATGGTTTAAAGCCGGTACACCGAAGAATTCTTTTTGCCATGCAGGAATTAGGTTTGAGCCATAGTTCAAGGTTTCGTAAATCTGCAACAGTTGTTGGAAACGTGCTTGGTCGCTACCACCCACATGGAGACTCCGCGGTCTACGAAGCGATGGTGAAAATGGCGCAAGACTTTTCATATCGCCACCCACTCATTACTGGGCAGGGAAACTTCGGTTCTATAGACGGAGACGGTGCGGCGGCGATGCGTTACACCGAAGTAAAGATGTCCGCTCTTTCAGGTGAACTTCTAAGAGATCTTGAAAAGGAAACAGTTACCTGGAGACAAAATTATGACAATACACGCAAGGAACCAAGTGTGCTTCCAAGCGCATACCCGAACATGTTGGTCAACGGCACACTCGGCATTGCTGTTGGAATGGCGACAAACATTCCGCCGCACAATCTGCGTGAAGTATGTGACGCAACAATACATTTAATTGATAACAAAAATGCGACGAATGACGATCTCATTCAATTTATACAAGGTCCTGATTTTCCGATTGGTGGCATTGTCTACGACAAGAAGGACATTCAACATGCATACGCTAACGGCAAAGGCGGTGTTGTTGTCCGAGGAAAAGCAGAGATTACTGAAACAAAGAAAGGGACATTTCAGATTATAATTTACTCTATTCCATTTCGCGTAAACAAATCAGATCTAATTATTAAAATAGCCGATCTTGTTCGTGATAAAAAAATCGAAGGAATAAAAGACATTCGTGATGAATCTACAAAGGAAATACGAATTGTCATTGATCTCAAGGTTGGTGCACAGCCTCAAAAGATATTGAATGCTATATACAAACACACACAACTTGAAGATGTGTTCCACTTCAACATGGTCGCACTCGTCGACGGCACGCCGAAGACACTGTCACTCAAGAGCATACTTGAGGAGTTCATAAAACACCGAAAGACTGTTACGAAGAGGCGCCTCGAGTTTGATTTAAATAAAGCGCGTAATCGCGAGCATATTCTTATAGGACTAAACCGCGCACTTGATCACATAGACCAAATAATCAAAACGATCAGAGCCTCAAAAGATACACCAACAGCGCATAAGAATTTAATTACCAAGTTCAAGTTTTCAAAGAAGCAAGCAACCGCTATCCTTGAGATGCGACTACAGAAACTTGCAGGGCTGGAGCGCGAGAAGATAACTCTAGAGCTTTCCCAAACACAAACTACAATTCGTGAACTCACAACTATTTTAGCAAGCGTCAAGAAGATGCTTGGCATCATTAAAGAAGAACTCAGGAACATTAGTGAAAAGTATGGTAACGATAGAAGAACAAAGATTGTAAAAGGGGGTGTGAAAAACATATCGCTTGAGGACTTGGTGCCCGAAGAAGAAAGTGTACTCGTCCTCACACGAGGCGGTTACATTAAGCGAACTAACCCCAATGAATATAAAAAACAAAGGCGTGGTGGTGTCGGAGTAATTGATCTAAATATAAAAGAAGAAGACTTTATAACCACACTTCTTACAACAAGTACGCACAATGACCTACTTTTCTTTTCTGATCGCGGAAAAGTATATCAGACGAAGATGTATGATGTTCCGGAAGGCAGACGTGCCACAAAAGGTAAATCTATCATGAACTATTTAAGTCTCACAGCTGGTGAGAGGATTACGAGCGTGGTTCCAATTGATAAAAGTGTAAAAAAGGACAATGGAAGTCTACTGATGGTGACACGCAGTGGTATTGTAAAAAAAGTTGCATCTAAGAGTTTTCTTGATGTTAGACGCAGCGGACTCATTGCAATAAAACTTGCTAAAGGAGACGAACTCATATCTGCTTCATTCGTGTCTCCAAAGGACGAGGTAAGTATCGTCACAAGTTTCGGGCAATCTATACGTTTTAAAGTGTCTGATGTACGCGAGATGGGACGAACGGCCTCTGGGGTGAGGGGTATCAAGCTGTCTAATGGAGACGTGGTTATTAATGCGGATGTTGCAAGGAAGGACGAGAAGCATCGCAGCATACTTGTACTTTCAACACTCGGCTACGGGAAGAAAACACCACTCAAAGAATACAAAATACAAAACCGAGGAGGGAGAGGTATGAAAACAATAAAAGTAACTAAGAAAACGGGCACGCTAATCGCATCTAAAATTGTAGTTGAAGACGAAGGAGAGCTCGTTGCTATCTCGAAGAAGGGGCAAGTCATACGCGTTGATCTTTCCGAAATTCCATCACTTGGACGACAGACACAAGGCGTTCGCATCATGAAGCTCCGTCCAGGTGACAGAATTGCTTCACTCATATGTTTTTAAATCTTTAGCTTCTGTAAGATGGGTTCGTCGTGGCTACGCCACGACGCCGAACCCATGTTAGCTCCTCGGCTCGGAAATTGAAAAGTGAACTTTTCCATTTCGCTCGCTCTACGTCGCTAATCAACAGTAACCTCTCCGAAAGGAAGAAGAGTACGTTATACTAAGTTATGAGTATATGTATGAGTATATATGAGGGATTTGTCCCGTTAGAAGTTGCCTGTCTGCGTGTTGGCACGCACAGGCAGACGATTGCTCTGCATAACAAATAAATATGACTAGATGGTATAAACACACTCTAATGGAATATTTTAAAAGAATAACTTTTTAATGGGATGAATTTTGCAGAACCACGAAAAAATATACAACATTTAAAATTGCGTGAAGGAATGCATGTTGCCGATCTTGGGGCTGGAAGCGGGCATTATTCGATTGAGGCCGGACGTATTGTTGGCTCCACAGGAAGCGTATATGCAATTGAAATACAAAAGGATCTATTGCCACGCATTGATGAAGACGCAAAAAGTGCCGGCCTTCACAATGTGCATGTTATATGGGGAGATGTAGAGGAAAATCAGGGTACTAAACTAGGCGATAAGTCAGTAGACGCAGTCATACTTTCAAATATTCTATTTCAAGCCGAAGATAAAACCGGGCTCCTGCGAGAAGCGTATAGGATTCTCAAACCTGACGGAAGAATGCTTCTTATTGATTGGTCGGATTCGTATGGTGGTTTAGGTCCACAGACAGAGAATCTTGCATCGAAAGATGATGTGCAGCGTCTTGCAATTGATGTGGGATTTGCTTTGGAAGAGGATGTGGAAGTAGGAGAGCATCATTATGGGTTTATAATGAATAAGTAAGTATAAGGGACGGTTAGTTTTCTAATTGGGACCTGTCCCGATAGAGATTACACGGTTATGTAACATACTATATCTATGAAAATAAACACCAAGGTCAAAAAATCATTACTAGCATGTAAGCTGATTGGAAACGCTACGCGTTTCCAATCACTATCGGGATGAAAGGTAACACATTTCAGATGGTTGTTTTGGGAATTTTCCTTGCACTTGCGTTAGGTGGTGTTCTTTTCTTTGCGCTTTTTTCTGGGAAAGACGGGAAAGATTCCATCGGGAATGTAACAGTGTGGGGAACTATGGAAAGGAGAATCTTCCAACAACTCATAGAATTCTCACAAACCTACATAGATGGAGCCACTGAGCGAATCACATATGTGGAAAAGGATGAACGTTTTTATCAAGACGAACTTATTGACGCGCTTGCGGCGGGAGTTGGTCCCGATATCTTCTTTCTTAAAGGGGAGAACACTCTCCAAAATCAGAATAAGATATTCATATTACCTTTTGAGAACTATTCCGAGCGGCGTTTCAAAGACACCTTTATAGAAGGCAGTGAAATCTTCCTTTCGCCAGAGGGAATAATAGCTTTTCCGTTCACTGTTGATCCACTTGTAATGTATTGGAATCGTGACTTACTTTCTAGTGAAGGCGAATCCCTTCCTCCTAAATTTTGGGATGAATTCTTAAGTCTCACCCCGAGGATAACAAAGCGAGACCAAGCGTCAAATATTTTGCGGGCAACAATTGCTTTTGGTGAATTTAGGAACGTTAATAATGCAAAAGACATTATCGCAACCCTGATAATACAGGCAGGCAATCCTATTGCAGGCCGTGGGACAACTGGTTCATTTCAGGCAAAGCTCCTTGAAAAGTCTAATTACACCATACCTCCAGCAGAGAGTGCACTTCGTTTCTATACTGAATTCTCGAATCCTATAAAATCAGTATATTCCTGGAACAGAGCACTACCGTCTTCTCAGGATGCGTTTATTTCAGGAGATCTTGTGTTTTACTTTGGATACGCAAGCGAGATTAATATATTGAGAGATAAAAATCCGAATCTTAACTTTGACGTTACACTGTTACCTCAATCAAGAGAGGAAAGTCTCCGCGCAACAGGTGGACGCTTTGAGGGGCTGGCTATCACGAAGGCATCCCAAAACAAGGTAGGTGCACTTCGTATCGCGTCAGTTTTTACCAGTGATCCAATAATCGAGCAACTCAACATACTTATAGGACTTCCACCAGTATCACGAAATCTGTTAAACATAGCTCAATCGGACGCAATTTCACCTATTTTTTATAATTCAGCAATTATCGCGCGAACATGGCCGGATCCGCACGCGGAAAAAACTACAGCTATTTTTAGAGAGATGGTAGAATCTGTAACATCTGGGAGATTAAGAGTGTTTGAGTCCATCCGAGAGGCTAACAGTCAATTGGACGCATTGTACCTAAAACAATAATAAGTAAACTATAATTATGAGACTTATCCAAAGCAAATTTAAAAAGACACTCACGCTTCTTTTTACTTTTTTTGTTTTACCGCTTATTTCTTTTGCACAAATTACCGTTCCAGGACCCTCTTCTGGATCGAGTGGAATACAAAACCCATTAAAGTTCAACACTTTCACGGAATTTCTTACAACATTGCTCAATATAATTATTACAATTGCTGTACCCATAGTCGTGCTTGCAATTGTTTATTCCGGCTTCCTTTTTGTCACTGCACAGGGAAACGAGACAAAACTTGAAAAAGCCAAAAAGGTTATTGTATGGACACTCATTGGAGGTGTATTGGTTCTCGGGGCGCAAGTGGTTGCAACTGCTATACAGGGAACGGTTGATGAACTAAGAGTGGATAATAGCGCAATAATATTGGCCCTTGAAGACGTATAAAAGCTAAAATCTTTATATAGTGAAAAAAAATCTCAAATTATTCATTTTTTTCGCACTCACGTTAGGAGTGCCGTTATCTGTACATGCGCAAGGTCCTTCGAGTATCAGAGTATTCCTGGAACAACTCACGGGTATTTTCGGTAATGTAATCCCATTGATTATTGCGCTTGCCATACTCGCTTTCTTCTGGGGGTTAGCGAAACTTGTTTTGCACGCAGGAAATGAAGACAAGCGATCAGAAGGAAAGCGCATCATGATATGGGGTATAATAGCCCTTTTTGTCATTCTTTCGCTTTGGGGGATTATTGCACTGATTTCTCAAACATTTTTTGGATCAGGTGATCCTGGCTACAGTCTATTGCCGTAATGAGGGATATAAACGTATTCCACAGAAATCTATTTACATAGGATGGTCTATAGGATAGCCTATATATATAGTCTTTATATAACAAAGGTCGCATATTATCAGTTTTATTGTTTTAGTAGCAAAAAAATGAAAAAAATTGCCATTATTACATTGGCGTTAGCACCAGCAATCGCATTCGCACAGTCAACCCTAGGAAGTATTCTTGGCACGATCGGTGGCCTTATATCAACAGCAACTCCTATTGTTGTCGCATTGGCACTTCTCTACTTCTTCTGGGGACTTGCGACCTATATTTTAGCTGGAGGCGAAGAAGAAGCTCGATCAAAAGGAAAGGGTATGATGATTTGGGGTATTATCGCTCTATTCGTTATAGTTTCGATTTGGGGTCTCGTAGGGATCCTCCAGGGAACCTTTGGCGTAACTGGTGGAGGCGGTACGGCTATTCCAACCGTACTTTAGTTCAAACTTCTACTCACTCAACAGAGCGGTTTCTTAGATGTCAACAGCACAAACACTTGTTCTTAAGATCAACAGCGCAATAATTAATCCACTTATAGGTTTGCTTCTTGCGATGGCGTTTGCTTGGTTTGTATGGGGACTTGTGCAGTTCATTTGGGGAGCTCAGTCGGAAGAAGATAGGGCGAAAGGTAAGCGCAGTATGATATGGGGAATATTCGGCATGTTTGTTATGATAGCGGTGTTTGGAATTCTTGCACTACTCATGAGGACGTTTGGCGTCACACTCCCTACTCCCTAATTAGTTTATACTTGAGTGTAAAAACAAAACTCCTAGGTCAAAGAATCCTGGGAGTTTTGTACGTATAATAGTATAAAAAAAGGGCGCACATGGTGCGCCCCTACAAATGTTAAGCAATTGTCTATTTCGGAAGGAATTGGACAATGATGTGGATCGGACGATTCTCATCTGAGCGAAACGCCATTGAGTATGCTTTTTGCTTGAAGTAGGGTACGAAATACTTTCGGCCCAATTCTCCCACCCGGCTATCCGGCAGTATGCCTTCCCAATCGTAGCCGACCTCGGTTCGGTATTTTCTATCCTTCACAGCGACCACGATCAGAACGCCGGCGCTCTTTTTGTTTGGCCCGAACTTCCATTGATCGGCACGTTCGAAGGTGTATTGATGGATATCCATGCCATCGGTGGTCTGGACGGTGAGTACGATGATTCGCGCTTTGGCCTTTTGTTCTAACTCCTGCAGCAATCCGATTAACTGTGTTTTTATTTGGGCATTCATCACCCCTGCCCGATCCTCCACGTAGGTCCGCGGCGCGGGTCCCACCTCGGCGGCATATGATACCTGTCCCCATAATAGAATCGATAATAAACCTGCGAGGGCTATTCCTCTCATTTTGTTTTGCCGATCTGATTCACCCGAGTAGCCATCTGATCGACCAGCTCGTACAGTTCTTCAAAGAGTCCCTCTACCCGTTCTGCTGGTAGATGGCTGTGTTCCTTCTTTACTGCCAGAAGCTCCTTAAGACCTTCTGTCTTAAAGCCGAATTTCTCTGCTGCCGACTCCAGCGTCGCGTTCGCTTCCTTTGGGCGATCCGTATCAGTCAACCAAAGCTCTGCCCGCCAAAGCGGTAACAATTCGCCGATACATCCGATCATTAATTGGCCTACTATTTTCGTTTTACCCATTGCCCGGATGTAACCCTGCCTGAGTTTGATGAGCGCTGATTTCAACTCTCTCTCGCATTGCAAGCGAACATCCTCTTTCTTGAACTTCAAATCCGTGAATGGATCAGATCCATAAATGGTTGAGTGGTTCAGTTGAAAATCCAGAAACTCCATACCGAATACATCCAGTGATTGTTCGATATATTCCTTCGTCATCAAGAGCGGTGCCTGCAATCGCAATCTGCCCATACGGCTACCATAGCCGGCCAATTTCCGCAACAGCGCCTGGTCGCGCTTGCCCACGACGGCCACGGTATTGATATCGCTTTTTTTTGGATGAAAGTCACCCGTCAGGGAACTCCCTACCACGGTGAGTGATTCGAGATTATCGCCCAGGTCGGTTGTCAGCTGTTTGGCTAAGAACTTCACAGCCGATTGGGCTTCCTGGTGTACCGCGTCACATTTCAGTTCTATTTCCATTTATCAAATTGTCCTTCATTATTTTTAGACAGGATTAACAGGATATATTGTTCGTCCATATTTTCTTATGGGGACCTCTGAAAATATATCCATTACTGAATGAGATGTCAATCGTTATCCCCTCCCTCATCCCGATGTGTCGGGAGGGCTCGTTGATACCGATTATTGGAGGTTGCCTTATGCTTGTTTGGTTGCGGCCAATTCGGCGGTTTGGTTGGTTTCTTGTGTTTGTTCGTACACGGTGTGGCGTAGGAGCCAATGGTTGTTTTCTTTTTTCCAGAGATGCGGCGAGCGGAATTTATCGATCGTGGCTGTGAATTCATCCTCGGTGAGATCGATGTATTCCAGGAATTCGGCGAAGTAACGCTTTGGGAATTCCTGTTCGAATTTCTTGACGAGGGCTACGCCTTCTTCTCGGGTGATTTTGTTGTTGCGGATTTCCTGTGAGGCGTCGTAGGTTGCTCGGCCGATACCGAATTTTATCAGCGTGGTGTAGTAATGAAAGGGATCGGTTTTGTCGTCGATGCTGTTGTACTTTGAGTAGGTTCCCTCGGTTCGTTCATCGTTGGCTTCAAAACCGGTGTGCTCGACGGCGTAGTAGTAGGCTTCCTGCGGATCCCAGCAGTGGTAATAGCCGAGGTAGTGTACTTCGATTTTCTTATCGATGAACTCCTGCGGGTCCATGGGGAGATAGGGCATCAGCTCAACCATTTTGACGGCGTGTCGGTTCTTGAGATCCGCGATTGAGACGC
>JACZSL010000022.1 GCA_022574205.1 Patescibacteria group bacterium | reverse complement strand
AAGCTTCTTCATCTGCAAGGGGCTGCCTTGAATAGCGCTTTGCCATAAAATCCCAAAATTTTAGCGAACGGTTAGTCATGTGCCTAAATTATTTGGCTAAAAGTAAAAAACCTCATGTTCTATTTAACATACCATGTTTAAAAGGTGCCAGGTACCTCTTTTCAACATGCACGAGGACCTTCATTTTAATAAACTAAAATAGTTGAAATGTCTACGGGGTTTAATTTTGAACGGCTCAACGCGTTGAGCCGTTGAAGCCACGGCTCCCCTCCATACTGTCTACCAACAAGTATAGGAGGGCAGGCAGCCCGAGGTAGTCCGTACAAAAACCTTACTCTCCCGCAAGCGCACCTCTCGTCTTTGGACCGACGTAGCCAACCGTAGGTGTTATCCCTCTTGCAGTTTGATATTTGATCACCGCCGCTTTTGTCTTTGCGCCGAAGTACGTAGTCTCTTCTCCTGGAGAACCACCTCCTGAAGGGGCGACTACAAACCCGATACGGTTCAGTATTGCCTGAAGCGTTCGTACGTCTTCTCCGACATCTCCTGCTTCAAGATCACGCGACAAAACCGTTACAAGCACTACGCCACTCATCTTCTCTCTTGTTTTGGGGCCAAAGTATCCGACAGCAGGCGATAGACTGTGTGCCCTCTGGAATCGAATAAGTGCACCTTGTGTAGCATATCCAAAAAAGGTCGTCTCGTTGCCCGGAGATCCAGGACCTGAAACTGACACAGTGAACCCTGCTTCATTTAGTAGACGCTGCAGCGCCCGCACATCTTCTCCTGTATTGTCAAGCTCAAGATCACGAGACGGAACTTCAGACAGTACTTTTGGTATATACGGGGCAACCGTTTCAGTTACCGACGTGGTCACTTTCGGAAGTGCGTTGGTTGCATTTTGTACCTCTTGGCCGCGCACAGCAGCCAAAAGAGGCCACATAGCTTCGTCTTCACCACCGTCGATCTTAAAGATCGCGACGCCATGCAGGCCGAGTGTTTGTGCCAAGGTAACTTTCTGTGAAATTGCCTCTGCATCACTCCACGAAAGCACGCGTGTAGCGTCAGGTAACGGAATTTCTTCGGGCGACTGGCTCGCCGGGAAAACAAGCGACAATTCACCAGCACTATTACGCGCTGGTGTCAGTCCGAGTGTTGCTGCAAGCTCAGTTGCGTAACCTGGATTAAATGACCACAATCTGGAATACGACATAGGGTATATATTATTTATGGACGGAAACATATCATACTCATACCCGTAGGTAGCTACACCTATAGAAAGTTTTGATGGATCAATCTCCTCTGCCGCAACACGCATCACTTTCTCAACCCACGCCACATCTCCCACTGGAATATATGGATCATCCATTTCTCGGTTTAGGGTTTGATCGGCTCGCCCTTGGTCGTACGCCATTATATTTACTCGATCACAGTATTGATTAACTTTAGAAAAATCGTTTGAGTACTCAATGAATGTTGGGATCGTTGCACCTTCTGAATACCTATCTTCGACCGGCATGCGAGATTCGATAGTACACACAATGTCGCGGTCGTATCCTATCGCTTCGTCTAGTTCCTTTAGAAACAAAGAGAAGTAGAGTCTTGTTTCTGCACTTTTATTTTCGTAATCAATATCAATGCCATCAAAATTATGCTGATACACCTCCCGCGCTATTGATTGTATGTGCGCGCGACGCCTGCCCTCGTCGCTAAGTAGTGCAAATACAGTCTCTTTTCCTGCCAACATGATGGTGGGGATGAATTTGATATCTAATTCGTCAGTTTTCTGCCGTAGCTCTTTCCAATTTTTATCACTAAGTGAGACATTGTTGTGGAGCGTCCCGTCTTTTTTAACGGTATAGATAAAAGGATTGATTTCGTCGATCTCTTCTATATGTAGAAGTGCGCTCTCAATACCTTTCTCTGCCCGCCAATACGGAATCCAACCAGAAACGTAGAAATCACCTGCATACACTAATGCTACATCAGGTAGAGTAAACAAGGAGACGAGAAAAAAAATGAATAGAGAAGTCTTTTTCATATACAAGATTAACTTGTGTAGAGCAATTATAACACCACCTTTCTTTTCAGAGAATCTCGAGATGTGGCAATATTTCGTTCCAAAATATTTAAAATGGGCCTTACAGAATTTAACCGCCCACGGTTCCAGCCCGAGGTAGCCCTAAAATATGGTAGTCTAAACATATGAAAAAAAGCTATCTTTTGATTGGTGGTATTGTTTTACTTGGGTTTATCATCCTTTTACTAAATGGTGCGAAAGAAAACGAAAGAGTTACTCAAGATACTGCTGTAGAGTTCGAAAATATTGTCATCTCTAGTGACAATGCTGCGAGACTAAATTTTAATGATAGTGCTCTGCCAAACGGTTTAGAAAAAAGTGATATCACGATTTCGAGATTAACAGACGATGATATTTTTCCAAGCGACGTCACCGTTCTACAAAAACAAGGATTTGTCACTGCTTTTAGTTTTGAACCAGATGGAACTAATTTTAACGAACCAATAGAATTTGTATTTGAACTAGACACCCTTCCCGATGGCGAGTTGCCGATTCTTTATCATGTATCAGAAAATTTTGTCGGCCCGATAGGTGATGTAACTGTCGAAGAAAAAGAAGGTGATGAATCTAAAATTATTATCACAGGTACTATCGACCATTTCTCAAAAATTCAAGTGTGGGGATCTGGTTTTAAATTGACAGGGATCCAAGCTGGAAAGTACCCTGTTGGAGCAAATGTATTGTATGAAGTAACTATAAAGAGAGACCTGGAAAATCGGATAGAAATATATGATGGGAATTATTATTTGCGAACAAGTGCGAGTTACATTGCAGGAACAAAATGGGATGTTTCTAAAATAAAAGTAACATCTGCCGGAAAAGGTATACTCGTGCCTGCAAAACAAGAAATTGCTGGACAGACCGGTTTGGCGGAAAGTGCAACATTCAAAAAAAAAGCTGCATTCGAGTGTGAAGGAAAAGGTAAAGACTTATTATGGGGTGGCCCAATTAGTCTCACTTATAGTGTGACAAGCTTTAGGCGCGACACTCAGGGGAGATGGAAAGATATAGAAAACCGAGTCACCACACACCACACGGTAAAGGTAAGCTACGAGTGCACCGGACTGATTAAAATTAGTGTCCCACAAATAGAGCGCGGTATTGAACTACGCGGCGGAATTTTCGATCAGTAAGTATGGAGCAACTTGACCGACAAAATATATAAATACAGAGAGAGTCAATCACTTTTGTTAACGTGCTCGAGAACCTTAATTTCTCTAAAATAAAATATTTGAAATGGCTACGGGGTTTAATTTTGAACGGCTCAACGCGTTGAGCCGTTCACACTACGGTTCTAACCCGAGGTAGCCCGCATCTAACAGCTAGCACGAGGAAGCTATGTTCCTCGGGCGCACGAAGAGGTTCGAATCAGGGATACGGAGCTATATTTATTTCTAGTCTTAATAAAGCCATAATTTATGTTACTTAAAATATGATATTCTTTTAATTAATATGTCCAAAAAAAGAAAAACCCTGTTTGTAATATTAACCATACTTGTAGTTGCAATTGGCTTTGCTTTTTTTGGTGAGTTTGAAACTAAAAGTGAAATATATCCCACTTCAACACAAGGCATAAAAGTTGCACAAGCATCAGAAATTATTGAATTAATAAATGGAGATACACTTGATTTATCCATTGATATAGTTAAAAAAGAAATTGGCGGCCAGACAATTAAAATGTTTGGTTACAATGGTCAGATTCCAGGACCTCTTTTAAAAATAGAACAAAATTCCACAATTCTAGTTAATGTATTGAACAATCTAGATGTTGAAACAACTGTTCATTGGCATGGACTCCGATTAGATAACAAGTTTGATGGCGTCCCAGGCATAACAATGGATGCACTAAAACCAGGAGAAAGCTTTCAATATGAATTACGATTTAGTGATGAGGGAGTTTACTGGTATCATC